>DATGWF010000118.1:0-40270 GCA_035299585.1 Microbacteriaceae bacterium | reverse complement strand
GAACGCGTCGTGGGCTCGCACGGCCTCGGCAAGCTGCTGGACCCGCTCGAGCGTCTGGGTAATCCAGCGTCGGTACTGTTCGGCGCCGTAGAGGCGGAACGCGAGCCAGAGTTTCAAGGCTCGGAACGGTCGAGAGTATTCGAAGGTGCGATCCACCGGGTTCACACTGTCGTCAGGGTGCAGCATGTACCGCTCATCGTGGCCGAACGTATGCAGCAGCACATGACGGTCGCGCACCATGATCAGGCTGCAGCTCTTCTGCAGACCCATCCATTTGTGCAGGTCGACCGTGACCGAGTCGGCGCGGTCCAAGCCGTGAAAACGGAACCCGGCGAGTTCGGTCGCGGCCGCGGGCAGACCGTAGGCACCGTCGACGTGAAGCCACACACCGTGCTTGGAGCAGACATCGGCAATCTCGTCGAGGGGGTCGACCGCGCCCGTGAGTGTGGTGCCCGATGTGGCAATGACGACAATCGGGACGATGCCCTCGGCGCGGTCAGCGGACAGTCGTGCGTCAAGCGCATCAGCGCGCATGCGACGTTCGGCGTCGAGCGGGATCTTGCGCACTGAGGAGCTGCCCAGACCCGCCGCTTCGGCGGCGCGAACGTTGGAGAAGTGCGCCTCCTCCGAGCAGTACACGGCCGCGCGAACGCCACCGATACCGTTCTTGCGAGCACCCGGAATGGCGCGTTCCCGGGCGGCGAGAATCGCGGTCAAGTTGGACGTCTGACCGCCGCTCGTGAAGTGCCCGTCCGCCACCGGAAAGCCGACAAATTCGCCCATCCAGCGCACCGCTTGAGCATCGAGCGCGTCAGCGGTGCCGGCCGCCGTCGCAAGGTTCACGTCGTACAGGTTGGTCAGCGTGGAGGCGAGCACGCCGGCCTCGAGTCCGGACGAACCGATGTACGCCATGTAGAGCGGGCGTGATGGCGAAATGCTCGACTCGAGCACGCTCACCGCATCCGCGAGTGTGCGCTCCGGATCGTCTGGAGTCAGCGGCAGTCCGTCGGAGAGATGGCCGACGACATCCTCCGGAGCGATGGGCTCGGCCTGTCGAGGATGTTCGAATGACTCCCAGGCTGCACGGACGTAGGTCGTGAGCTGATCGAGGAGTTCCGCGCGTCCATCCCAAACGGGTGCGCCTTCGCTGTTCGTCATGGTTCTACCTTTTCGCGTGCCAGCCGGACGTGCAAGGGACATGGAAATGGGCCCCGATTGCTCGGGGCCCATTTCGGTGCCGTTAGGACAGGATGTCCTCGGTGATTTCGTCGTTCTCGGAGCTCTTTCGGGCAATGGCAACGACGTAGCCAATTGCACCGGCAATGAATGGCGAGAGCACCAGGAACCAGCCGAGGGTGTTCAGAGCCCATGCGCTCTCGGGCAGCGAGGGGTCCACGCCCTCCGGGGCCGTGCTGGCGAGCAGGTTGAACCGGCTCATCAACAGGTACAGACCGAGAGCGAGACCAACGGTCGCGATCGCCGGAGCAATCGTGCCCTGCCAGAGGTTTGCGCCCTCGTTCTTGCGGAAGAACGCAATGACCGCGATGCTCACCAGAATCTCGACGAAGATGATGGCAATCGCGGTGATTGCGCTCATCCAGTAGAACAGGTTGAGAATCGGGTCGAGTCCCATGATTGCGAAGTACGCGATGACCAGGATGGCGATCACCGAGGTGAGAATGACTCCGCGTTGCGGAGCGCCCGCGGTGTTCACCCGACCGAAGCTCGCCGGGAGGATGCCGCCGCGACCCATCGCGAAGAAGTACCGCGAGGTGGCGTTCTGGAAGGCCAGGAGGCCAGCGAACAGGCTCGAAACGACAAGCCACTCCATGATGTGGGTGAGCCACGGTCCGACGAACTGGTCGCTGAGTGAGAAGAGCACGGCGGCCGGGTTTGCGAGCGGAACGTCTTCAACCGTGGATCGCATGACGACCTCGTCGATGACCTTGCTCGAGCCCAGGCCGGTGACCATCGCGAACGACACAATGGCGAACAGCGCGGTAATGACGCCGATGGCGAGGTAGGTCGCCCGCGGGACGGTGCGCTTCGGGTCTTTCGACTCCTCGCCGTAGATCGCAGTGGCTTCGAAGCCAATGAAGGAGGCAAACGCGAATGCAATCGCGATACCGGCAGCGCCGGCGAAGCCACCGACGAAGATGTTGCTCGGATTGAACGAAGCGCCGAAGTCGGCTCCCTCGGGTCCGCCCTGCACGAAGATGGCGATCGCGGTGACGAGCAGGCTCGTCATCTCGGCAATCAGGAGCACGCCGAGGACTTTGGCGCCCACATCCACGCTCAATAGTGAGAGCAGGGTGACCACGGCCCAGGCGATTGCCGTCCAGGCCCACCACGGCAGGTCCATACCGAGCGCCTGCATTTGACCGGCGAGAAGGCCGCCGAAGAAGCCGTAGATGGCGAGCTGAATCGTCACGTATCCGAGGATCGAAACGAAGGCACTCGCCACTCCCGCGTTGCGGCCGAGACCGCGGCCGACGTACGCGAAGAAGGCACCTGCGTTGGTGACCTTCTGGCTCATGGTGGCGTAACCGACGCTGAACACGAGCAGCATCAGACCGACGGCGAGGTAGGCGCCCGGGGCGGCTGCGCCATTACCGGCAACGATGGCCACTGGGACGGCACCGGTCATTCCCACGAGCGGTGCGGATGCGGCAACGACGAAAAAGACGATGCCGAGAATGCCAAGTCGGCCGCTTCGCAGCGACGTCGACTGGGATGACTCCGTTGTCATGTGATTGTTCTCCTCATTGAGACGAATCGTTTTGTGCCAAACGATGTGCTATCAACTTGCCGCATCATTCCGGATTCGGTCAAGCAAATCGCCGAGAAATCTGGTGCCAATCGAAACGGAGCCGTATTGTTTGTAACCAAACGACCTTCCGAGCAGAGGATCTCATGACCGAACTCAACGGCTTCTTGCCGCCCCTCACCCCGACCGGGAAGAGCTCGCTTGTCCCGCCGATGCCCTGGTATTACTCCGGCACGCTGTTGACGGTCGAATACCGCACCGACCCGGCGAACGTTCGCGCGATTCTTCCCCCCGAACTCGGCCTCGCCGATGAAGACCCGGGAGCCGTCGCAATCATCTGGGCGGACTGGCAAAGTTGCTCGGGAAGTTTCGAAGAACTGCTCGACCCCGTGCGCTCGCAGTATCTCGAGACCTTCGTCGTCGTTCGCTGTACCTATGAGGGCAAGACCTACACCCGCTGTGTTGCGATCTGGGTCACCAAGGACTTCGCGATTGGTCGCGGCTGGTTCCAGGGCTACCCCAAGAAGCTCGGCTCGATGGCAGTCACGCGCGTGTTCAACCACGGCAAGGCCAGCCCGCGTCTCGAGCCGGGCGCCAAGCTCGGTGCGAGCCTCGCGGCCTACGACCACCGCCTCGCCTCAGCCGTGGTCACCCTTCGTGAACCCAGCTCGAGCAATGGCTTCGTGAACGGCCACCCAATGCTGCACAGCCGCTGGATGCCGTCCATCACGCCGGGAGCAGGAAACTCGCTCGACCAGCTCATCACCATGAGTGGTGTCGACGCCGACCTCGGCCCGACCTGGAAGGGCGACGCCGAACTCGTCCTCGGAGACTCGCAGTGGGACGAGCTGGACTCCATCCTGCCGGTGCAGGAGATTCTTGCCGGTTACTACCGCGAGTTGGGCGTCACCTTCAACGGTGGAACCCTTGTCGCGGACACGTCGAACCCGACGGTCTAGCGCCAGACACGTGAACGGCCCCTCCTTGGAGGGGCCGTTCAGCATTCGTGCCGGTTAGTAGTGAATGAAGTACTCGCGGCGCTCCCAGTCGGACACTGGCTCGTCGAGCCCCCCGGGGACTTCGGAGCTAAACCGCTCGAGCTCGTTGTGCTTGAGCACGAGGAAGGCCTCGAGGACCTGCTCGGACATCTCCGCGCTCAGGCGTTCGTTCGCCTGAAGAGCGGCGAGTGCTTCCGCGAACGACATCGGCAAGACCGGTGCGTCTTCGTTCTCGTAGGCCATGCCCTCCGCGGCGGGCGGGCAATCGAGCGAGCGCCGGATTCCGTCGAGAGCAGCGGCGAGGATGCCGGCGATGAGCAAGTACGGGTTGGCCGCACCGTCGCCGACGCGGATCTCCAGGCGTGTCCCTTGACCACGCTCCGGCGGGATGCGCACCATGCAGGAGCGGTTGTCGTAACCCCAATTGGACCGGTACGGCGCGAGTGTGTCCGGGCCAAGCCGACGGAAGGCGTTCACGGTCGGATTGGTGAGCGCGGTCAGGCCGGCGGCGTTGGCGGTAATTCCGGCAATCATCTGCTTCGCCACTGCCGAAAGCTCACCGGAACCGTCATGCATCTGGTTCAAGCCGGCCATGTCCGTGACGGAGAAGTGCAGGTGGAAGCCACTTCCGCCCTCGTCCGACCACGGCTTGCCGACGAAGGTCGCGAGCTTGCCGGCACGCCAGGCCACATCCTTGATGGCGGACTTGAGGTAGAAGGTGCGGTCGGCCGCGTCGAGGGCCTCGCCATGCCAGATGTTGATTTCGTATTGGCTCGGGCTGAACTCGTGGTTTCCGGCGAACACACCAATCTGCATCTGATCGACCATGCGCAGAATATGCAGGAACGTACCGTCCGGGTCGACGATGGATCCGGTCGTGTAGACGAGTCCGGTGTGCTCGTGTCCGCGAGTCCATTCCCCCTGCTCGTTGCGCTTTGCGAGGTAGAACTCGAGTTCGGGACCGACCACCGGCTGGAGGCCGAGGGCATTGTATTCGGCAATGATTTTCCGCAGCACTTCGCGCGGCGAGAACAGGTTGGGGGTGCCGTCAGGATTCAACGTGTCGGCAATCGCATAGGCGACACCTGGTTCCCACGGAACGAGCTTGACGGTGTTCGGGTCGATGCGAGCGACAAGATCCTGGAGTCCGTCTGAGGCGATACCGCCCGCGTCGAGCACGCCGCCGACCGTCGTGGTCACCCAGACGCCCTGACAGAATGCCGGGCCGCTGTGGGCGGAGTGTTCGAGTTGCCGAACGAGCAAATCCTTCGAGCGGGTGACGCCGAGGACGTCCGGGTAGAGCACCCGAAGAATATCGACGTTCTTGCTCTCGAGATTCGCCTTGAGGGCGGCAAGGTCAAGGGCCATGTGCAACTCCTTTGTCGCGCAGGTCTCGGTCCAAACGAATCGTTTGTATCCGAAAGAAATACCGTTATGGTGAACACTAGCGCGCCAGCCCCGCTCCGCGCGATCCTTTCCTCGACATTTTCGGGAGTTCCCGTGCGTGCATTGATTTTGGCCCACGACCACGTCTCACCGGCAGGCCCGGTGGGCGACCGGCTCGCGCAACTCGGCTTCGACATCGACTACCGCGTCGTGGTGAGCCAGGAGAACTTCGAGGCACCGAACGTGACGTTCGAGTTTCCCGATGTGCGCGAGTACGACGTCATCGTTCCGCTCGGTGCGCCCTGGGGTGCGTGGGACAACGAGTGCATCGGCAACTGGCTCGAGCCTGAACTCGAGTGGGTGGCGGGGGCCGTCCGCTCAGGAAAGCCAGTGCTCGGGATTTGCTTCGGCGGTCAACTCATGGCCCGCGCTCTCGGCGGTTCGGTGGCGCGAGCGCCTCACAACGAGATCGGCTGGGTCGACGTGTGGAGCGACCGCCCGGAACTCGTGCCGGGCGGCGCATGGTTCCAGTTTCACTACGACCGCTGGGTGGTGCCGCCGGGAGCGACCGAGATTGCCCGCAATCCGATGGCATCGCAAGCGTTCGTGATTGAGCGGTCGCTCGCGCTGCAGTTCCACCCCGAACTCAACCACGCCACGCTCGTGGGCTGGCTCGAGTGGGGTGGACGTTCCAAGGTCGAGGAGGACGGCCAGGACCCGGATGTCATGCTCGCCCAGACAGCGGCCTACGAGTCGGTTGCGACACAGCGGACGTACGCGCTCGTCGACGCCTTTTTGCGCGACGTCGCCGGCTTGACGCTCTAGCGTCGCTCGATCACTCGCCCTCAGGCTCGGCGCTCCGGACCTTCGCCTCTTGCGCGGGCCGGGCGCCCGAGACGACAAGTCCGGTGATGAACAAGCCGAGCCCGAGCGGAAATCCAATCATCAGGAGCGGCAGAACTGACCAGGCGAAACCGTTTTCGGCACCCAGGTTCGAGCCAATGCGAGCAATACAAATGGGACGGCCATGGCAAGCAGCCCGGAAAGCACAAGACCCTCCCCCGGCCGATAGGGTTGAGGACTCTTGGCCGGCGCCGTCGCAGCGCTCGGAACGTCGCTGGCGCTTTCCATGGCGGTGGAGCTAGACCGCGAGATGGAATCGGATTGCTTCGTCGACTTCAGCCATGTGTTCCGCCGGCACGGAACCGATGACGTTCAGAATGCGCCGAACGTCGATTGCTCGGATCTGTTCGGTTTGGGCTTTGGAATCTGTAGGGAGCCCGGTTGCGCTCGATCTCAGCAAGACGTGGTTCGGCCACATGCGTGCCACATTGCTCGTGAGTGGAATGACAGTCACCACACCGTTGCCGCGGAGGCTCGCAGCCGCGGTAACCGCGGCATTGCTTACGACGACACACGGCCTCGTCTTGTTCGCTTCGGTTCCGATTGTCGGATCGAGCGAAACGAGCACGATGTCACCACGATGCAGCCGCGTCACGTGGGCAGACCATCGCGCACCGTGATGTCCCAGTCGGCCGCCTCGATGAGGTATTCGTCACTTTCGAACATCTCGAGGTAGTCGGGAAGCAACTCCCGCTCACGAAGTGCGCGGACGGCGGCTGCCAAGGCAGCTGAGCGAGTGGCGAAGGCGCCGCGGCTGGTGAGATCGTCGAGGTACTCGACCTCGCTCTCGCCGAGACTGACCGAAAGTTTCATACCGCAATACTACCCGAGTGCTACCCGGAGTCGACAGGCGTGTGAGCAGCGGCCGCTCTGCTAGCGGGTCGTGACGCGAACCGGCATGCGCTTGATGCCGTGGACGAAGTTCGAGCGAAGGTAGTCCACGTCACCGGCAAGCTCGACCGTGTCCACTCGCGAAATAAGATTCTCGAACATGACGCGAAGCTCGATGCGGGCGAGCGCGTTCCCCAGGCACATGTGCGGGCCGCCGCGACCGAAGGTCATGTGCTCGTTCGGGTTGCGGGTCACGTCGAAGTCGTCCGGGTTCTCGAACACCGCGGTGTCGCGGTTGCCCGAGGCGAACCACGGCACCACCTTCTGCCCCGCCTTGATTTCGACGCCGGCAATCTCAGTGTCCTTCGTCGCGGTGCGACGGAAGTGGTACACCGGGCTCGCGAATCGGAGAAACTCCTCGACCGCCCAGGGGATGAGATCCGGGTTCTCCTGGAGCAGCGCCAACTGCTTCGGGTGCTGAATGAGGTTGCGCATCGTGTGCGTGATGGTGTGCCGGGTGGTTTCGTTCCCGGCCACGACGAGGAGTAGGAAGTTGGTGTGGAAGTCACGCTCGGAGAGCGGAATGCCATCGCTCATCTCGCCGTTGACGAGCACCGAAATCAGGTCGGTGCCGTCTCCACCGCGCCGCTGACGAGCGAGCTCGTCGCCATAGGCAAACACTTCGAGTGCCGCGGGCGAACGGAACGGCACAAGACGATACTTTTCGCTCTCCGGGTCGCTCATGAGCAGGTCGGCATGCTCGGGGTCGTCGAAGCCGACCATCCGGTTGCCCCAATCGATGAGCTGACCGGCGTCTTCCACCGGCACATCGAGCAGACGCACGAGCACGTTGATGGGGAAGTCCGCCGACACTTCGGAAACGAAATCGAACTCACCCTTCGCGAAGGCATTGTCGAGGGTGGTGGCGGTGAGACCGCGCAAGAAGGTCTCGTATTTTGCGACCGCCGCCGGGGTGAACTGGCCCTGCAGCAGACGACGAAGCGCGCGGTGACGCGCGCCGTCCGTCTCGAGCAGCGATCGACGCGCTTCTTCCTGCTCAGCATCAACCTCTTCGAGGTTGGTGAATCGCTCGCTCGTGAAGGTTTCCGGGTCGCGCAACACTCGAACGATGTCGTGGTACTTCGCCACCGACCAGAAGCCGCTGTTCGGGGCCTCTTCTTCGTTCCAATGCACCGGCGCCTCGGCCCGTAGCGCCGCAAACTCGGCCCAGGGGGCGCCCTGTTCGAACAGGTCCAAATCCGACAGGTTGATGCTCGACGCTGAGCTCATGGTGACTCCGAAAAGATTGTTTGGATGCGAACAATTTCACACACTACCCACAATCCTCGGTTTCCAACACTCCCAATCGAAATGTTCGAGGACGATTGCGCGGAGTGCGTCAGAATGGGAACCCCGGGAAGGACACCCAATGGCGAGCGCACATACGCGGCACGAGACCGAGCGGCAAGTTGGCGACCGTCTCGCCGACCTTCCGCTCGACTTCGAGGCAATGGCGGTGACTTCGAACCTGTTTCGGGCCGCAAACGCCGTGCGGTCACAGCTTGAGCGCAGTGTCCTCGCCCCGCACGGCCTGTCGTGGACGGCATTCGTCGTGCTCTGGGTCACCTGGATTTGGCAACCGGTCGAAACGAGGATCATCGCCGACGAAGGCGCCTTCTCGAAGGCGACTCTCACCGGCGTGCTCAAAACCCTCGAGGCCAAGAAGCTCGCGAAGCGGCGCAAGAGCCCGGACGATGGCCGGCTGGTACTCGTTGAACTCACCGTCAAGGGCGAGAAGCTCATGCGTCAGCTGTTTCCGCTGTTCAACGCCCAGGAGTCAGCGCTCGTCGCATCGCTCACGTCGAGTGAGCAGCACACCACCGCGGAGGCACTCCGCAAAATGACGACGCTTATCGAGGAGCTCGACTCGAGCGAGCCGCGTCAATAAACGCGCGGACAATGGCCAACTGGGCCGGCTCGTTCTCGAAGTTGTCCTCGGGGTGCCACTGCAAACCGAAAGCCCACCCCGCGCCCTCGTACCGCACCGCCTCGATGTGCCCCTCCTCGGCGTGCGCAATGGGTACGACCCCGTCGCCGAGAGCGTTGAGCGCCTGGTGGTGGTAGCACGACGCGGTGAGGGTCGCGCTGGGAAGACCGAGTGCCTCCGTATCCTCGTCGACAGTGACGTGCGAAACGTGGTGGAGGTGCGGCTCGTCGAGGTGTTGGTGCAGCGTTCCGCCGCGAGCGACATTGGCGATCTGGGTGCCGCGGCAGATTGTCAAGACCGGGATGCGATTCGCGAACGCCCAGCGCACGAGCGAGATGTCGACCTCGTCTTGGACCGGGTTGACGCCGTAGACGTGCTCGCTTGAGATTGCCTCTCCATAACTGGCCGGATCGACATCGGCGCCGCCGGGCATGAGGACGCCGTCGATGCCGCGCAACCGTTCGTTCCAGTCACTTCCCGGAACAGGGAGCATGGTCAGTGGCTCTCCGCCAGCCTCCCAGACGACGTTTGCGAGCTTGGTCGCGGTGACAATCGCGGTGTATCGAGTTGCCGAGGTGTGCTCAGCAAACCGGCCCAAGATGGCAATACGCGGGCGAGTTTCCATGGCGAGACACTCCTCTATCGACATGCGGCAGTTCGCTCATTACTATGGCATAGTCAACTCATTCGTATCCAAACGAATCTGCCAAAGGAGACAGGATGACCACGGTCGAGATCGCTGGCGCTCGCATCGACACCCGCCACTACATCGGCGGCTCTCGCGTTGCCTCGGCCGAGACCTACGTCAACACCTCCCCCATCGACGGCAGCTTCCTCGGTGACATCGCGCGAGGCGGTCAGCACGAGGTAGACCTCGCCGTGCAGGCCGCGCGCGATGCATTCCCGCTCTGGGCAAGCCTCGGGCCCGTCAAGCGGGGCGAGATGCTCCTGCGCCTCGCCAAACTCGTCGAAGAGAACATCGAGACGCTCTCCCAGATCGAAACGTCAGACAACGGCTCGCTCTTGCGTTCGCACCGTCGAGGCGTCATGCCGCGAGTGGCGATGAACATTCGCTTTTTCGCCGAGTGGGCCATCAACGAACTGCACCACCCCGACTTCGAGACCCGCGGCCACACCAACAAGGTCTCTTGGGACCCGTCCGGCGTGGCCGCACTCATCACGCCGTGGAATGCGCCGCTCATGCTCGCGACGTGGAAGATCGGCCCGGCGCTTGCCGCGGGCGACACCGTAGTCCTGAAGCCAGCCGAATGGACGCCACTCACCGCGAGCTTCTTTGCCGACCTCACCAAGCAGGCCGGCATTCCCGACGGCGTGTTCAACGTGGTCTTCGGCTACGGCGCCGAGGCCGGCGCGGCACTCACGGCGCACACTGGCATCTCGCGCATCTCCTTCACTGGCTCGGTCCCGACGGCGAAGGTCATCGCGCACGCGGCAGCTGACAACCTCACCCCGGTGAGTTTCGAGCTCGGTGGCAAGAGCCCGCTCATCGTCCTCGACGACGCGGACCTTGACCTCGCCGCCGAACTCGCGGTCGAGCAATATGACAACGCCGGCCAAGTCTGCCTTTCCGGCACCCGCATCCTGGTGCACGAGTCCGTCGCCGACACCTTCGCCGAAAAGTTCGCCGAGAAGGCCGCAGCGGTCAAGCAAGGCGACCCGCGCGATCCCGACACCGACATCGGCCCGCAGATTCACCAGGTGCACTTCGATCGGGTCAAGGGATTTGTCGACCGCGCGAAAGCATCCGGCGCAAACATCGTCTGGGGTGGCGAGCCCAACGGCGAGCTTGGCGGACTCTATTTCCGACCGACGCTCGTGCGTGACCCCGAGCCGGGAAGTGAAATCGTCACGGCCGAAGTGTTCGGCCCGGTGCTCTGCATGCAAACCTTCAGCTCCGACGAGCAGGCAATCGAGATGGCCAACGGCACCGAGTTCGGTCTTGCGGCCGTGCTCGCCTCGGGCAACCGCGAGCGCGCCGAAGCGGTTGCGAGTCGACTGGTTGCCGGCACCATTTGGGTGAACTGCTTCTTCGTGCGCGATTTGCGTGCACCGTTCGGCGGTTCCAAGAAGTCCGGCATCGGTCGCGACGGTGGAACCTGGTCGTTCGACTTTTATGCAGACGTCAAGAACACGGTGTACTCACCGAACGGTTGGAAGGAATAGAAATGGGTCAGGTTGTCGGTGCCGCGCTCCTCGCGCACGTTCCCACCATCATGTTGCCGGAGGCCACCCGGAAGGATCTCAACGAGGGCAAAGAGTTGAGCCTCGTTCCCGGGCTCAAGCAGCTGCGCAAAGACGTATTTGAAACCTTGGACTATGACACTGTGGTCGTCCTCGACAGCCACTGGGCCACGACGGTCGAGTTCGTCATTACCTCTGCAGCCGAGCGCTCTGGCCTGTTCACCTCGGAGGAACTCCCCCGCGGCATGACCCAGATTCCATACGCCATCAAGGGTGACCCGGAGCTCGCCAAAGCGGTCGCGAACTACGACGAGAAGAACGGCACCTGGATTACGCCCATCTCGGACCCGCACCTGCCAATCTTCTATGCGACGGTCAATCTGTGGCACTACCTCGGACGTGGCCTCGACGACAAAGCCTGGATCAGCATGTCGGTCTGCCAGACCGGCACTCCAGAAGACTTCATCCGCGCCGGCCGCGCCCTCGGCGAGGCCATCCGCGATAGCGACCGGAAGGTCATCCTGGTGGCCTCGGGCGCTCTCTCACACACCTTCCACAAGCTGCGCGACTTGCGCAAGCACGAGGCGAGCGACCCGAAGCACATCTACACCCCGGAGGCCTACGCCTACGACCTGCAGGTGCTCGACTGGATGCAAGCCGGCGACCACGCCGCAATCCTCGACGACTTCGACACCTTCCGGAAGTACAAGCCCGAGGCGGGCTTCTTCCACTACCTGGCGATGGCTGGCGCCATCGGCGAGGAGAACTGGACATCGAAGGGACGCCTCTACAGCGAGTATGAGAACTCGATTGGTACCGGCCAGGTGCACGTCTGGTTCGACGCCCCCGAGGGCGGTTTCCCCAAGCCGAAGGACCTGGTGCTCTCCCGTGACTGAAATCCGCCGCATTCTGCTCGACGGCTACCCCGTTCAGGTCGAGCGCCACGGTGACGACCTTGTCGCGCCCGATGGCCGCCGCGTCGCAATCGCCCACGCGCAGCACTTGCCGCCGTGCAAGCCGACCAAGATCATCGCGGTCCACCTCAATTACGACAGTCGCACCCAGGAGTTCATGACGAAGCTCCCGCCGGCACCGACCTACTTCCATAAGCCGATTACGGCTGCGAACAGTCACGACGGTGCCATCGTTCGCCCGGAAGGCTGCAAGTGGCTCAACTACGAGGGTGAAATCGTCATCGTCATTGGGAAGACCGCACGCAACATCTCCCCGGACGAGGCAGGTGACTACATTCTCGGGTACACCGCCGGCAACGACTTCGGTCTGCACGACTTCCGCGACACCGACGCTGGCTCGATGCTCCGCGTCAAGGGCTCGGACACGCTCGCGCCATTTGGGCCGGGCATTGTCACCGATTGGGACTTCCGCAACAAGCGCATTCGCACGCTCGTGAACGGTGAGGTCAAGCAAGACGACACCACCGCCAACATGGAGTGGGACATGCACTATCTCGTGGCGGACATTGCCCGCACCATCACGCTTGTCCCCGGCGACCTCATCTACTCGGGCACTCCGGCCAATTCCCGGCCGGTGCAGCCCGGCGACATTGTCGAGGTCGAGGTCGAGGGGCTGCCCACGCTGCGCAACCACGTCGTCGTGGGTCCGACCCCGATCCGGAGTGACGTCGGGGCACAGCCGACCGAAAGCGAAGAGGTCGTATCCACCGCGCTCGGCGGCGACTGGGAGTTCCGCGGCATCCGAACGCCTTCGAGAGATCTCTACCCGTCCACCGTTGAGGAGAAATCATGATCAAAGTCGACGTCGACATGACCAAGTGCCAGCACTACGGTCAGTGCGTGTTCGAGGCGCCGAATATCTTCCGTCTGAACGAAGATGACAAACTCGAATACCTCGCCGAGGCTGACGACGCCGAGCGCGCCAACATCGAGGCCGCAATCGACGTCTGTCCGATGCAGGCAATCTTCATCCTCGAAGACTAAGCACATGACCGATCCCGTCGTCATTATTGGCGCGTCGATGGGTGGCCTGCGCGCTGCCGAATCGCTCCGCCGATTTGGCTACGCGGGAGAGCTCGTCGTCGTCGGCGATGAACCATACGCTCCGTACAATCGTCCGCCGCTCTCGAAGGAAGTCCTCGCTGCCGAAGTGAGCCACGAAGCGGTCGCCTTCCCACTTCGGGATGCGGTCGCCGATGTGCGTTGGATCCTGGGCCACACCGCCGTGGCCGCGGACGTCACCGCGCACACCGTGACCCTCGACGACGGCAGCGTGCTGCCCTATTCACAGCTCGTCATTGCGACGGGGCTGCGCGCAAAGGCGGCCGAACTCCCGAGCGGCATGACGCCCGGCCGCTTCACCATTCGCACCCTCGACGACGCTATGGCGCTCCGCGCGGCAATCACACCGGGCGTTCGCGTTGTGGTCTCCGGTGGCGGATTTGTCGGGTGCGAAACCGCTGCCACCGTGCGCAAATTGGGCGCTGACGTGACCATCGTGACGCGATCGACGCCGCTCGCCCGCGTCCTCGGAGAAGAATTCGGACGTGAAATCCAGCGTCGCCAGGAGGCGCACGGCGTTCGGTTCATCGTCGGCTCGTGCGTGAGTGACGTGCTGGGTGACGACCGAGTCACCGGGGTTCGGCTCGACAGCGGGCAGACCCTCGAGTGCGAAGTGCTCATCGATGCGGTCGGCTCCCTCCCCAACACGGAATGGCTCGACGGCACCGGCATCGACATTTCGAACGGCGTGCGCTGCGACGAGCAGCTCCGTGCCCTGACGCCGGAGGGGACAATCGTGGCCGACGTTTTTGCAATCGGCGATGTGGCTCGGTTCCCGAACCCCGTGTTCGACGACACTGCGCGCCGGGTCGAGCACTGGAACATTCCGACCGAGTGCGCGAAGCACATCGGCAAGGTGATTGCGGCCCGTCACCGTGGTGAGCCCGAACCGGCCGAACCGTTCGCACCGGTGCCGTCGTTCTGGAGTGACCAGTTCGAGATGCACATCCTCGCCTTTGGGCTGCCGGCGCTGGGGACTTCGGCGACGCTTGTCGAGGGCTCTCTCGACGGGGATTGCGTGTTTGAGTACCACCGGGACGGCCAGCTCGTCGGGGTCGCCGGAATCGGTTTACGCTCTGTTGTGCAGGGGTATCGATCGAAGTTCATGTCGACGGCCAAGGCCGCCTAATCGAAGGACACACCATGGCATCTTCCTTTTTTGATTTGGACGTCTCGTTTGAAGACGAGCCGACGCCCGATCTGTCCAAGATTCCCGTCGAAAAACTGCGGGCAGCTATTGCCGAGTTGCCGGAATCCTTGCGTGACGTGGCGACCGGCATCCTGCTCGAGAAGCGCACCTTTTCCGACGTCTCGCAGGCCCTTGCCATCCGTCAGGGTGAGCTGGTCTCGCGCCTGCACCGTGCCCAGTTGGCCATTGGCATGAGCCTCATGTCGGGCGGGCGACGCGGTCACTAGCTCGTCGCAGCGGTCGGAACGAATCGTTTCGAGCAGCCACTCGCGGGTCGACTCGGACGCCAAACGTTCCACGGCGAGCAGTGAGCACGAAGAACTCGTGGACGCCGTCTTCGCTGACGTAATGCAAGACGGGCAACCGCTCGCCTTCGGCGATGTCGCGTAGGGCCTTGACGTTGGCAAGCGGTTCGATTCGTCGCACCGTTGGGCGTTCAGGGACGCGATAGAGACGTCCCGAAAGTGCGCGAAGCGACTTTTCCGGTTCGGCGACCCCGGCGCCATCAAACAGGCGATAGGCCTCGAAGATGACCGCACAAAGCAAGACCAGCGTCACTCCACCGGCCAGCAGCCACGGCGTGGGGGTGTCCGGCCGCATGGACACGAGGAGGGCCAGTACGCCGCCCGACAGCAGGGTGGTACCGCAGAGAATTCCAAACATGAGGGCTTCCTCTCGAGCCGATGGCAAAATGCGCGGCTCACGCGCCGCCCGGCGAAGCGCGATACGCAGTGCGGGGGCGATGTGCCGACGATGGAGCGGGATGAAACTCAACACGATGGGGATGCTCGCGAGTGCCGCATAGGCCCACCAATGTGTGACGAACCACGAAACCACCCCGCCAACGCCGGGAATACTGAACCAGAACTGCCCGTCGATGTTGGCGCTGGGAATCGTCCACGGGTCTGGAGCCGGCTTGTTGTCTCCCTGGGTGATCCAGCCGGCGGCATCGCCCCCGACGATGCGGTGAATCACATGACCACTGCGGTGCTGAAAGACGGCGAGATCACCAACCTGGTAGGTCGGCGACGTTCTCGCGATGACCAAGTCCCCCGTGTGGAGCATGGGCTCCATGCTCTGGCCGTCGACGATCACAAACGTCGCGGGCCCCCCAATGGCCCGCGGCGCAAGTCCGAACCACCAGCCGATCCCGCAGGCCGCGAGACCAATCCAACCGACAAGCGATCGGATTCGGCCACGGCCGCGCGAGCGTCCCCCGTGGGCAGGATGATTCGGTGGTGAGGCCTGACGAGAAGGCGACGTCAGGCCTCGCCACGTCTTACGGTGCGCTCTCAATCGACACCGTGTAGCTCGTGAGGGCACCCTTGCCGAATGACGCCGCCGAGAATGACACCGTCGTCTGGTTCACGTCCGCGGTGCCGTTGGACACGGGCGTGGATGTGCTCAGCAAGGTTGTGGTGCCGTTGGTGACGGAAACCACGATCTCGGAGTTCAGGCAGTTGTCCGAGATGTTGCTGAGGACAACCGAGTCGAGCACGCCACCGCTGTCAGTCCAGTCGCCCACGTTGATTCCGTCGACGTCACAAGCGGCACTCACCGTGCCGGTTTGCGGCAGATAGCCCGTGACGCTGAGTGACGCCGCAGCCGCACCGCTGATGGCGAACACTGTCGCTGCCGCTGACGCGGCGAGTACTGATTTGCGCATTGTGATTCTCCTTGAATCGAACCGCGGCAGTGCCGCGTTTCGGGGAGGCTCCCCTCAATCAGTCGAGGCTTCGGCTGGTTGTGGAGTCACGCTAGGTTGAGCTACCGCACTTTTTTCGCAGAGAAGTGTTCAGATTGAACAACTGTTTGCTCAAGATTTGCGCACCTTCCGGCGCCCACGGTCGGCATAGGCCGCACCGCAAGAACCCGGTGACGACCCGCGCTGCTATTGCAGAGCGCGTTGGAAGAACCCGGTGAGGACCCGCGCATATCGGTCCGTCTCGGTCAACATGCCCTCCGTGTGGTCTGCACCGTCGAATGTCTCGAGCGTGACGTCTGCTCCGATTGACTGGGCGTAGTCGCGATACTGCACCCCGCCCGAATACGGAAGCCGCTGATCAGCAGTGCCATGGAGCAGCAACTCGGGACGGCCGTGCAACGCGTCGATGCCGTCGCGGACTGAGACGGCGTTGAGGTTGACGCCCTGAACCTTTGCGGCAAGGTCGGCAAGCGACCAGAGCCACACCGGGAAGCCTTGGAATTCCACCTCATGCTCGGCGGACTGAGTGAAGTCAAAGATGGGCGCCTCGAGCGCGAACGCCGCGACCAGATCGGTTTTGGCGGGAAGGATCGCCGTCGCAATGGCGCCACCCGACACGCCATACATGCCAATCTTGGCCGGGTTTGCAGCCTTCGTGTCCACGAGCCACTGTGCGACTCGGGCAAAGTCGTCGGATTCACGCTGACCGGCACTGTGGTGTCCGGACACGCAGGTGGACTCCCCGGAGTTCCGCTGGTCAACGAGCAGCACATTGAATCCGGCTTTGACGAGCATGGACGACGGCAGAAGCGCATTGAAGTCGTAGCGGCTTGCGCCGTAGCCATGGGTGACGATGACGGTTTTGTCGGAACCGCTCGGCGCCGGGATGTACCAGGCGGCGAGATCGACGCCCGGCGCGACGGGAATCTGCACGGTGTCGTATGGCACGTCGGTGAGCCACCAGGGCGACAGGTCAACGCCGACCCACTTCTTCCAGCCTTCACCGGGGAATGGACCCTCGTCGCCGGTCGAGAAGTGTTCCGGGGAGTTGCGTTGATCCTGAGTGTCAACCTTGCATGGCAATTCGGTGCCGGTCTGGTAGACGTAATTGCCCACGGCAAACGCTCCACCACCGAGAGCGAACACGAGAAGCACCGCGATTCCGAGACCCCAGCGACGCCGCCGAGTTCGTCGCGTTGCGGCTGAATTCGGAGTGCGTGCGGCGTCGTCGCTCATGACGAGAGTCTAGGGAAGCGAAGCGCTCTGGCACAGCACCCGACTGAACGAGATTGGTAGCTGAGGCGGGGCACGATCCCGCGACCTCACGATTATGAGTCGTGCGCTCTAACCAACTGAGCTACTCAGCCACGACGTCAGTGAAATCACTGTCGGCGAGCCCCGAGCGAGGATTGAACTCGCGACCCCTTCCTTACCATGGAAGTGCTCTACCACTGAGCTATCGGGGCGGATGCCCAAATGGGCAACTCGACGAGAATAGCACTTCCGCGCCGCGGTTTCATCTTCACGCAAAACGACGCACAGGCTCCCCAACGCAAACCCAGGACTCTCCTACACTCGTCCCTTGTGAGTGCACTGTTTTCGTTGCCGCCCGCTGCCCGTACCGCCGCCTCAGACTGGTGGCGCGATGCCGTCATCTATCAGGTGTATCCGCGGTCGTTTGCGGATAGCAATGGCGACGGCATTGGCGATTTGCCGGGCATCACCTCACGACTCGACGCAATCGCGGAGTTGGGCGCTGACGCCGTCTGGCTGTCCCCGTTCATGACGAGCCCGCAACGCGACGCCGGCTACGACGTGTCGAACTATTGCGACGTCGATCCACTCTTCGGGACGCTCGCCGACTTCGACGCATTGCTGAACCGAAGCCATGAACTCGGCATGCGCGTTATCGTCGACCTCGTACCGAACCACTGTTCGAGCGACCACCCGTGGTTCCAGGAGGCACTTGCGGCCGGCCCCGGCAGTGCGGAGCGCGCTCGGTTTATGTTCCGCGAGGGAAAGGGCGAGCACGGCGAGCTGCCACCGAACAACTGGGAGTCGGTGTTTGGCGGCCCGGCCTGGACTCGAGTGACAGAGGCCGACGGCCAACCCGGCCAGTGGTACCTGCACCTGTTCGACAGCAGCCAGCCCGACTTTGACTGGACCAACCGCTGGGTGCACGACCGCTTCATCGAAATCCTGACCTTCTGGCTCGACCGCGGCATCGACGGCTTCCGCGTGGACGTTGCCCACGGCCTCTCCAAGGCACCCGGCCTACCCGACTTCCGACGCGATGAGACGTATTGGAACACCCCGGCCGAGCTTCGTCCGGAGAACCCCTATTTCGGGCACGACGGCGTACACCCGATTTATCGCGAGTGGCGCACACTCCTCGAGAGCTACGGCCCCGATCGCATTTTGTGCGCGGAAGCGTTTGTCGAGCCACTGAGTGCGAAAGCGAAGTGGGTGCGCCCCGACGAGATGCATCAGGCATTCAACTTCTCGTTCCTCACCACGCGCTGGAACGGCGAACAGATGCGTCGCGTCATCACCGACTCGCTCGTTGCCTTTGGCAACGTCGGTGCCCCGAGCACCTGGGTGCTCTCAAACCATGACCAGGTGCGGCATGCGACTCGTCTCGCGCTCGACCCGAACGCCGCTGTCGCCGACCGCATTACCGGCATCGGGCCACTCACCGAACCGAAGCCCGACGCCGAGCTCGGACTCCGGCGGGCCCGCGCCGCGACCCTGATGATGCTCGCGCTTCCCGGTGTTGCCTACCTCTACCAGGGCGAAGAGCTCGGGCTTCCGGAAGCGGTCGACATTCCCGACGCATTTCGGCAGGACCCGACGTTCTTCCGCACCGAGGGAGCCGAGTACGGCCGCGATGGTTGTCGCGTCCCGCTTCCGTGGGAGGCCGAGTCACCGTCCTACGGTTTCGGGCGGAGCGAGCACTCCTGGCTACCGCAGCCGTCACAGTGGAGCGAGTTCGCTCGCGACCGCCAGCGCGGTATTGCCGGTTCGACACTCGAGCTCTACCGCGGCGCACTCGCGCTCCGCGCTGAGCTCGGACTGGGCCGGGGGACGCTCGAGTGGATCACCGCCCCGGAAGGGGTCATTGGCTTCGCGAACTCGGGCGTCCGGGTCTACATCAACTACGGCAATCAGAGCCACGGTATTCCGCTCGGTGAGCGGATGCTTGACAGCGAACCAGGTCTCACCGCCCTCGAGCCGGGCACGGCCGTCTGGCTGCGTTAGCGCAGATTTAGTTGGTGTTGGCCCGCAACCAGGTCAACGGGTCGGTCCATGGACCGTCGATGCCGCCGAGGCGGATTTCGAAATGCAGATGCGGGCCGGTGGAAAAGCCGGTGTCTCCCACATTGCCGACTACTTGACCAACTCGCACGAAGTCGCCGACCTGGAAACGGATCGAGTCGTGTTCGAGGTGGGCGTACACGCTCGTGACGGTCTTTCCGTTGATCCGGTGAGTAATCATGAGATGCACCCCGAGGGTGCCGTTGCCATCTTCCGCGAAGGTCACAACGCCGTCGGCAATGGCTTGCACCGGCGCTCCGACGCCCGGATTGAAGTCGAGACCGTGGTGTGCGCTCTCGCGGCCCCAGGTCGAACCGAATCGGTCACCGATGTGCACGCCCACCGCAAACGGCCACTGGACGGTGCCGTTCGGGTTATTCACGAAGCTGTCCTCAATCTCCGTGATGCCTGACTGCAGGGCGTACCAGGACTTCGACGCAGACGTATACGAATCGCCAGACACCGTGGCGCTGTCGCCGTTTGCGAGGATGGTTTGGCTCTGACCTGCGGCGCGCGCCGCGGCTTCGATTTGGCGGGCCTGCACCTGGGCAGATGTCATGAGCGCTTCGGCGGGTGTCGAGAAGGCCACCGTGAGTGCGGAAATGACCACCATAACCGCGGTCGAGCCGATGCGGCGTGAGCGCGAGTATGTCCGTTGCGGACGCGGTTCTATGCGCGGGGCAAAACGAGGCAGTCGAGGCACGGCGGCACGAATCCCCGTGACGGACGCACCGGTACGTTCTGCATGTCGTCGTGATGTCGACGGGACATCAGCTGTGGCGGGCGTCGACGGAAGGGATGTGGCACGCGCTCGTTCCGCCGCGAGCGCCTGCTTGCGCGTCAGGGGGATTTCGGGGTCGCTCGATTGGACGCGCGAGTGCGCTTCCTGCTCGGTGCCTTCGAAAATGGTGAAACCCCAGACTCATTCGAAACATAACGAACGGGTAACAGCGTAGTCAGGTGTGGCTGAGAATGTCCAGAACGGTACAACCCCGCCCCGATTTCGACCCGATTTCGAGCGTCGCTAGTCCGAGGTGATGAGCCCGTGCAACTCGGTCCATAACGGCTCTGCAGCGGCCAGCACGAGATCGCTGTTCGGTCGGCCTCCGTCACGACCGGCAACCCGCGCGCCGGCACGCTCAGCGATGAGCCATGCTGCGGCATAGTCCCACGGACTCGTGTGAGATTCGTAGTAGGCGTCAACTCGGCCGCTCGCCACAGCGCAGAGATCGAGCGATGCTGCGCCAAATCGGCGTACATCCGCAATGTGGCCGTGGATACGCGCGAGCAGCTCGGCTTGGTTGGTGGCGGACGTTCGGTCGTACGCGAAACCTGTAGCGACGAGCGCGCGGCGCAGGTCTGTCTGGACTCGGGCGTGGAGTGGCAATCCGTTACAGTCGGCGATTCCGTCCGCGGTGGCGCTGAACACCTCTCCCGTGTTCGGGTTGAACACGACCCCCACGAGCGGCTTCCAGGTGCCGGAGTCGACATCGCCCTCGACGGCCGCGATTGACACGGCCCAGTTCGGCAGCCCGTAGTAGAAGTTGACGGTGCCGTCGATGGGATCAACGACCCAGGTGATGCCGGTCGATCCGGAACCGGTTCCGCTCTCTTCGCCATAGAAGGCATCGTCGGGACGATCGCTGCTGATGAGGTGCCGGATGAGCTGCTCGACCTCGCGGTCGACTGCGGTCACGATGTCACGTTCGTTCGATTTCGTGTCGGCAACCTCGACGGTCCCGCGTCGACGCTCGAGGGCATACTCGCCTGCCTGCACCGCGACGGACTGAGCCAGCGCGATCAGCTCGGTGAGCGGGTAGGCAGACCGCGAACTCATATGGACGCCGCCAACTCGGGGGTGCGGGCCGGGGCTTCACGGCGAGGTCGGAGCGACTCGAACGCGACCGCAAAACGCAACAGGTCGGTGTCGCTATAGGCCGGACCAGCGATCGTGAGGCCGACGGGCATTCCGATATCCGACATGGTGCCCATCGGAACGGTCACGGTCGGGATACCGAGGTGTCGAATGGCGAGGTTGCCGGTCGCGACCCAGACGCCGTTTTTCCAGGCGAGCTCGGCGGATTCCGGATTGACGTCGGCGTCGGCCGGGCCAACATCGGCCATCGTCGGGAACAGCACGGCGTCGAGTCCGTGCTCATCCATCCAGTCTTCGAGATCGAGTTTGCGAGTAGCTTCGAGGCCTTCGATTCCGGCGCGAATGAGATCGCTGAGCGGCCCATTGAAGGGGTCGATAATCCCGTCGCGCTGGGCGCGCGTGACATAGTCGCTGATGTCGGCATCGAAACTGCCGTATCTGTCGGGCAGTGCGCCCGGCGGCGGCGGGAAAATCTTCGCGCCGTCAACGAGCGCGAGCGCATCCAGGCCGGGTTGGCCATTGGCGGCCAGAAATTCATGCCAGGACCACATCGAGAGTTCCCAGATTTCGGCGTCAAAGAACGGCTCCGGGACGATGCCGCGAGTGAACACGTTCGGGGCTCCGGCCCGATCCGCTTCGTAGTTCGTGACGACCGGGAAATCGACCTCGACGACCGTGGCACCAGCGGCTTCCAAATCAGCGCGCGCCTGTTCCCAGAGTTCCAGCACACTGCGCCGCGGTTCGATGCGTTCACCCGTGACCGACCCCATACCCGTGCCGGTGCCTTGTTCGGGATCGGTGCCGAGGAACATCCGCGGGACGCCGAATCGGCGACCGACGAGCGATGATGCACCCGTGTCAGCGAGCGCCGGATACGAAACCGGTCGGACGTCTGACGGTTGCGGAATGGAGACCCAGGGCTGCATGCGCCAAAAATCGCCGCGTTTTTCCGGGTCGTCGGCAACCATGACGTCGAGAATCTCGAGGAGGTCTGCCATTGTGCGCGTGTGTGGAACCACCACATCCATCGTGGGAACGAGTGGCCAATTGCCGCGGACGGAGATGACGCCGCGGGAGGGCGTGTAGGCACAGAGTGCGTTGCAGGATGCCGGGGCGCGGCCACTCGACCAGGTTTCTTCGCCGAGACCGAAAGCGGCAAAGCTTGCAGCGGTTGCGGTTCCGGACCCGTTGGATGAACCGGAAGCGAACGCGCTCGTCAAGAAGTCGGCGTTGTACGGGCTTTCAGCCCGGCCATAGAGTCCGCGCTGCATTCCACCGTTTGCCATCGGCGGCATGTTCGTGAGGCCGATGAAGATGGCGCCCGACTCGCGCAGTTGCGAGATGGTGAAGGCGTCCCGGCTCGCACGAAGCTCGGCAAAGGCAGGTGAGCCGGAGGCCACCGTCTGCCCGGCAACCATGTACGAGTCCTTCGCCGTGAACGGGATACCGTCGAGCGGGCCGAGGGTCTCTCCTGCGGCACGGCGGGCATCGGAGGCGGCCGCCTCCGCCAGGGCGTTGCGGTTCAACTCCACGACGGAGTTGAGTCGAGGGCCGCTGTGGTCGAAGGCGGCGATGCGATCGAGGTAGGCACGCGTCAGGCCGACCGCGCTCACGACACCGGCCTCAAGGTCGTGGCGGAGCTGTGCAATGGTCTTTTCGACGACCGGATAGCTCATCGCGCACCCGCTCGCGGCTGTTGCTGAGTGATGCAGTGGATGCCCCCACCGCGCTCGAACATGGGCCGGGCATCGACCGAGACGACCTTCCGCCCGTAGGCACGGCTCAAGATGTCGGCGGCACGAGCATCTGCCTCCGGCTCGCCGAATGAACACGCGATCACGCCGTCGTTCACCACCAGGTGGTTGACGTAGGAAAAGTCCACCCAATCGCCATCATGACCGATGAGTGCCTCCGGGGCGGGAAGCTCGATGATGTTCAACCGGCGACCAGCAGCATCGGTGGCGCGCTCGAGCTCGGCTCGAATTGTGCGGCTGACGGCATAGTCCGGGTGTTCGGGATTGTCTTGCCAGTGCAGGACGACGGTCCCCGGTTCAGTGAAGGCGGCAACGATATCCACGTGGCCGCGGGTGCCCGGAGTGCGGTAGTCCCGCGTCAGCCCCTGCGACAACCAGATGAAGTGGGTCGCGCCGATGGTGCGCGCGAGCTCCCACTCCACCCGCTCTTTGGTGGCGTAGGGGTTGCGTCGGGGATCGAGTTGTACGGTCTCAGTGAGTAGCACGGTCCCGGCACCGTCGACGTGAATGCCACCCCCCTCATTAACGAGCGCGGAGGGAATGTGGGTTGCGCCGGCCGCGTCGCCGATGGTCTTGGCAATGCGGTTGTCGTTCTCCCAGGTCGCCCAGGCGTTCGCGCCCCAACCGTTGAAGATCCAGTCGACCGCGCCGAGTTCTCCCGAGTCACCCAGGACGAATGTGGCTCCGATGTCGCGAATCCAGAAGTCGTCGAGCGGGGCCTCGATGATGTCCGCCCGGGGGTCGAGCAAGCGGTCGGCAACGTCTCGGGCCGCAGGGTCGACAACGACAGAAACGGGCTCAAATTCGAGGATGGCGTTGGCGACGTTCGCCCAGGCCTGGTAGCACTGTTCTGCCGAGACCGGGTCGTCGCCGACGGTATATCCGGGTCGCGGGAAGGCGAGCCAGGCTCGCTCCTGCGGGGCCCACTCGGGCGGCATCTTCCAGGACATCTCAGCGACCTCCACGGGCGCACTCGTTATTGAGCGAACGCTCAACAACGGGAAGTTATCGCGCCGATTGCTTTACTGTCAACCACCGGCGGCGAACGATGGCACTGAACCCGAGTGCAATTGCTCCAAGCGCGAGGCCAAGGCCACTTTCGGCGGACGCTCCCGTTGTCGCGAGCTGGGCATTTGGGTTCATACAGGCTTCGTCGCCACACACGACGATTGAGTATGACGCGGCGTGCTGCACGCCAAATTCATCGCCAACGGACAGCTGGCCGGTATACGTACCCGGTTGGGTAAACATGCCAGAGAAGGAAAACGTTGAGCCGTTTGCGGGCTCTTCGGTGTGAATCTCCCAATCCCCCGGAATAACCGAACCCGAACTGTCGACTGGACGCGAGAATCGCACATTCTCGGCATTCCAGTCGACGTTGAATACCAGTGTCCCGCGAGCTTGCGTTGACAGCTCCGAATTGGCGAGGAAGCGCAGTGGTTGCGGATCGACGGTCACGTCGAAGAGGTCGCTGCAGATGCCGTCGCATACCGTAATCGGCAACGTCCCAGTCCACAGAACGCTTGGCGGCCCGTTTGGGTCAACGCCTTCCTCAAGAATGGAGACCGAAACGGTTTGAGTCCCCGGAGCGAGCGGTGAGGTCCCGCGAACATCGCAGCCAAAGTGGGACATCCCAGTTGGTCGCGCAGCCTGGCAGTGTGTGACCGATTGACCAGCAGGGTCGATAAGCGGGAATCGTGGAGCGCTGGCATGCGTAATGACGCGCCGGTCAGTTGAATCGAAGCCCCGAAAGTCGATTTGCCAGCTGGTCATCGGCACGACGGTTGGGTCCATGTCGCCATTGAGCCAGACATGCGACACACCAAAGCTCGGAGAACCATAGCCAGCGGCCTGTGCCGCAGGCACTCCAGCGCCAACCGAAATCCCGAGAGCAAGGAGGCTCGCAACGAGCAAACGAATACGCATAGGGCGAGCTTAGACGCCTATACCCAAGCCCTCGGAAATGGCCTGACCCCCTGATAGCGTGTTGAGCAGCCGCTCAATACGAAAGGGGTGGACGATGCCGATGTCGCCGCAAACCACCCGACCGCGCGTCCGCCTCTCAGCCGAAGAGCGCGGCCTCGCCATCGTTGATGCCGCCTGTGCGATTGCGCGCGAGCACGGACTCAGCGCAATTACGCTCCGAGCCATCGCCGGTCGACTTGACGTCGCCAGCGGACTCATCACGCACTACGAACCCAGCATGGACGGGTTGATTGCTCGGGTGTTCCGACAAATTGTGTCCGCCGAGCTCCTCGAGCTCCAGGAAGAGGTGGCCCGGTTCCGCAGCGCCTCCGAGCGGATGCGGGCACTCATCGTCACCCTCCTCGGGGGCGGCCGCGAGTCAGTGACGGTGGTGTGGATTGAGGCGTACGCGCTCGGCCGCCGCAACGTCGCCCTCCGCAAGGCCGTTCAGGCGGAATCCCGCGCGTGGAGTCGATTCGTCGTCGAACTGATCCAGGCCGGCGTTGCCGAAGGTGTGTTCCACGTTGCCGACCCGGCCGCGACCGCTTGGCAGCTCATCGGAATGATTGACGGGCTCAACGCCCAGGCCCTCGTGCGAGAGTCAGACGCGCTCGCGTACGTGGCCCAAATGGCGCGAGCGAGCGAGACACTCCTCGGAGCGACCTCAGGCTCGCTCGCCGGTTAAAGCCGACTATTGTGGAGCACCTGTTGCCGCGTCAGGATGGCGACGGTTAGCCCATCGACTCGGGCGCCTGCTCCAGTTGCTCGAGGAGCTCGGCGCAACCGAGCAGTTCGACCGGGGCGCCCAGCACGGCGTCATGATGGGAACGGAGCTCTTCCCAGCGCTCACGGGTGAGTCGGTAGCGCTGCGTGGTTCTGGCCCGGCCCTGGAATACCCCGCGTTCGATCCCGTCGAGTTCATAGCCGAGCTTGCTCGATACACGGTTTGATGCAGCGTTGTCCGTAAACGCGCCGGAGGTAACCTGCGTCGCGCCCAGGCCCTCAAAAGAGGCACGAATGCTGAGCGCACGCATGCGGGTGCCGACTCCGGAGCCCTGAAACTCTCTTCCCAACCACGAGCCGGTGGAGATCTCGCGTAGTGTCCGCCACTCGCTCGCAACGAGGCTTTGGATGCCGGCGGGCTCACCGTTAATGAGGACGGCAAGCGTCAGGTGGGGATTCGGGCTGTTCGCGGTTCCGCGCATCGTCCAAATCCAGTAGAGCACGGAGCGACGGATTTCGTCTGGTGTTCCCTGAGTCCAGGGCGTGTTGAACGGCATGTAATCCGCGTCGTGAATGCCCCGAACCGCAACATCTGCGACGGCAAGCGCGAGGTGGTCGTCCATCCAGCGCAACTCGAGGTCACCCGATCGGAATTGGAGTGCGGCAGCCGGCCATACTTCGGCCATGCGATCAGTCATGGAATCAGTCTGTCATGATGCCTCCGGGCCGGGACTGTCATCAACAGGGCGCCGTTTGCTAGGCTCGCAGAAATACCTATGTGCATAGGTCTGTTAGGGGAGTTTTTCCATGCGTTCAGTTCGTTCACTGCGTCTCGGCTCGGCCGTTGCGCTCTCCGCAGGTGTGGCACTGTTCGGTGCAGCTGCGCTTCCAGCCGCACACGCCACGAGTTATGTCGGCGTCTACGCGAGCTACGGCAACATTGCGGTCGATCCGGACGACTCGACGGTCACGGCCGGTGAGTTCAACTTCGGTGACACCGACCTTCCGGGCGGCACGTTCGTCACCGAGTTCTCGGGTGACTCCATCGACCCGATCGACAACGCTGTCGAGACCCGAGACAACAGCGAAGAGTGGCTTGCCGCCGACACACCCATTGGTGAAGTGTTCGGCGCGAGCGGCCCCTCGGCGGACACGCAGTTCTTGCGAGTCGGTGTCACAGCCGACGTCACCGGAACGACCGTCTTCACGTTCGACGAGCCCATCCCGGCGGACCGATTCGCAATCGCCATCGGCGACCTCGATCTCGACACGGTGGTCGTCACTGCGACCGACGCGGACGGAAACACCGTTTCTCGCGGCGGCCTCTACGGCTCCTCGACGGACAACGCGTTCAACCTCTGCGCAGTCGCGACCCAGCCGGACGTCTGCAGCGGGGAGACGGCGGTCCCGGTTGTTACTGACACGTCGGGAAGCATCACCTTCGCGCCGGATGCGGATGGCACCGACAGCGGCGTCACGGGATGGCTCGCTCCGAATACCGATATTGCGAGCATCACCATCACGCACACCAATGCCGAGACCCCCGCAAGCACCGTCCGATTCTGGCTGGCCGGCCTGGCTACCGCAACGGAGTCGAGCCCAAGCGCGACCCCGAGCGCTGCAGAACTCGCGACCACCGGTTCGGCGATGAACGCGAACACGCTCTGGGGCGCCACCGCTCTCAGCGTGCTCGGCATCGCCGGAATGGCGTTCGTGGCCATCCGCCGAGCTCGCGCCTAAACGCGACACACGGAAGACGCCCCCGGCAACTGCCGGGGGCGTCTTCCGTTTGGATGTGCCTTACGCGATGCCGTCGATGACCGCGTTCAGCGTGGCAGAGGGGCGCATCACCGAGGCAACACGCTCGGCGTTCGGGCGGTAGTAGCCTCCGATGTCGACCGGCTTGCCCTGTGACGCAATGAGTTCAGCCACAATCTGGTCTTCGTGAGAGCCGAGCGCCTCGGCGATCGGCGCAAACGTCGCAGCGAGGGTCGCATCCGTCGTCTGAGCGGCAAGCTCTTGCGCCCAGTACAGAGCAAGATAGAAGTGGCTACCGCGGTTGTCGATGGTGCCAATCTTACGTCCTGGCGAGCGATCCTCTTCGAGGAAGGTCCCGGTTGCACGGTCGAGGGTGTCGGCGAGCACACGAGCGTGCTCATTACCGGTGAAGTCAGCAAAGTGCTCGAATGACGCGGCGAGCGCGAAGAACTCACCGAGCGAGTCCCAGCGCAGATAGTTCTCTTCGAGGAGTTGCTGAACGTGCTTCGGTGCCGAGCCTCCGGCGCCGGTCTCGAACAGACCGCCACCGGCAAGCAGCGGAACAATGGAGAGCATCTTGGCGCTCGTGCCGACCTCGAGGATGGGGAACAGGTCGGTGAGGTAGTCGCGGAGCACGTTTCCAGTGACCGAGATCGTGTCCTCACCGCGGCGAATGCGCTCGAGCGAATACCGCGTGGCGTCCGCCGGCGCCATGATTTCGATGGTCAAACCGGTCGTGTCGTGGTCGGCAAGGTAGGTGTGCACCTTGTTGATGACCTGCGCGTCGTGGGCGCGGCGCTCGTCGAGCCAGAACACGGCTGGCACGCCGGTGGCGCGAGCGCGCGAGACGGCAAGTTTGACCCAGTCACGGATCGGGGTGTCCTTGGTTTGGGTGGCGCGCCAGATGTCGCAGCACGACACCTCGTGCGAGATGAGCACGTCGCCGGCCGAATTGACGACTTCAACGCGGCCATCGGCCGGAATCTCGAAGGTCTTGTCGTGGCTGCCATATTCCTCGGCGGCCTGAGCCATAAGGCCGACGTTCGGGACGGTACCGATGGTGGCGGGGTTCAGCGAACCGTTTGCCTTCACGTCGTCGATGGTGGCTTGGTAGACACCCGCGTAGGAGGAGTCCGGAATGACGGCGATGGTGTCGTCTTCGCCACCGTCGACGCCCCAGAGCTTGCCGCCGTTGCGGATGAGGGCCGGCATCGACGCATCGACGATGACGTCTGAGGGGACGTGGAGGTTGGTAATACCCCGATCGCTGTTGACGTAGCTGAGGCGCGGGCCGGAGGCAATTGCCGCGTCGAAGGCGGCGGCAATCGCGTCCCCGCCAGCAACCTGCCCGAGGCCGGCCAGAATCGAACCGAGTCCGTCATTCGCCGACAGTCCAGCGGCGGCAAGTGCGGCACCGTGGGTCTCAAACACGCTCGCGAAGAAGGCCTTTACGACGTGGCCGAACAGAATTGGGTCGCTCACCTTCATCATGGTCGCCTTGAGGTGCACTGAGTAGAGCACGTTGTCGGCCTGAGCCTGATTGAGCGTCTCGGCGAGGAACGCATCGAGCGCCTTCGCCGACATGAAGGTCGCATCGACAATCTCGCCCTCGAGAACCTTCAGGCCGCTCTTGAGGACGGTCTCGGTGCCGTCAGTTGCAATGTGCCGAATGGTGAGGGTATCGGCCGCCGGAACGACGACGGATTTCTCGTTGGAGAAGAAGTCGTCGTGCCCCATGGTGGCGACGCGGGTCTTCGATCCAGCCGCAAACGCTTTGTTGGTGTGCGGGTGCTTGCGGGCGTAGTTCTTGACCGAAAGCGGGGCGCGGCGGTCGGAGTTTCCCTCGCGGAGCACCGGGTTCACGGCGCTGCCCTTGATGCGGTCGTACCGGGCGCGAGCGTCGCGCTCGGCGTCGGTGCTCGGCTCGTCGGCGTACTCGGGAACGTCGAAGCCCTGCGCCTGTAGTTCAGCAATGGCTGCCTTGAGCTGAGGGATTGATGCGGAGATGTTCGGCAACTTAATGATGTTGGCCTGCGGGGTCTTGGCGAGCTCACCGAGCTCGGAAAGCGCATCGCCGACTCGCTGCGCCTCGGTGAGGCGCTCTGGGAACGCGGCGAGGATGCGGCCGGCGAGCGAAATGTCGCGGGTATCGATGTCGACGTGGGCGGCACGAGCGAAGGCCGACACAATCGGGAGGAACGAGGCGGTCGCCAGCGCGGGGGCCTCGTCGGTGATGGTGTAGATGATGGTCGAATCGGTCACGATCTGCAGTTCTCCGGTTTCATGGGGCTGATGGCCGCCCCGCAGGCCAGCCTAACGCACCGAATCGGCGCGATTCCGCGCCACAGCGGGCCCTGAGCCCAGTGGTGCGGATTGTGCGATGGCCTACGAGAGCTGCTCGTCCAAGCGCTCCGAAAGGAGCGCTGAGAACGCGGCGACATCACCGTGCACCGCGACGAGATCCTCCCGAGTGACGAGCACGCTGAGGGTCCCGGCATCGGTCTCGATGAGCACGCACGGTTCGAGGCCATCGCTCGCCTCGTGTTCCGCGACCGTGCGCTCGTTGCGGTGCACGAGCGTGAATCGAATGCCGCGGTCGCTGAGGAGGTTCCGCTCGAGCTGCTTCCACGCGGCCTTCTTCGCGACGGGCGAATGTGTGATGTCGCAGAGCGCACACTCACGTACCCCGAAAGCGTGGCCGACGATGTAGGCCAGTTCGCCGGCGAACCCGCCATTTGCGTCATACACCCCGATGAGTCGCATGTTGCCATCGTATTTGGTGAAGTTTGCACTCGGAACGGTCATCGCGGTCACGTGTTCATCGAAGTCAGACTAGGCAGGCAGCCCGTTCGGTCGCTAGGTTGGGAGCACCAATTGAATACGCGGTTTGGAGGGGGCAATGTTCCAACGGTCAATCGGTCTTGTGCTGGTTTCAATCGCCGTCGTTGGCATTGGCATCGTGTGGTGGACGCTCAGCGCCACGAATGCCGCCGGTGACGCGGTTCCCGTCGACGCCGAGCTGGCAAACGGTTGGCATGTCCTCTACTCATGGCAGGCTCCGCCGCTGTTCGCCGTGATTGCCGCCATTAGCGTCGCATTCATCGTCGCTGCCTTCTTTATTGGTATCGAGGTTCGCGACATCACCCGCTCGCGTCGCAGCCACAACATCGAGCTGAAGCCACTCGCCCCCTGGGTGCTCATGAACGAGACCCGCGGACAGTTCAACGGTGAAGTAAGCGTCACCGTGCTCGTCCCGGCGCACAACGAAGAACAACTCATCGCGGGCGCCATCGAATCGCTTCACGCTCAAGAGCGAGTGCCGGATCGCATCATCGTCGTCGCCGACAACTGCACCGACCGAACCGTCGACATTGCCCGGAGCTACGGCGTGGATATCTTCGAATCGGTCGACAACCGAGACAAGAAGGCCGGTGCACTCAACCAGGTGATGGCGGAAATTCTGCCGAGCATGGGGCCGAACGATACGGTCATGATCATGGACGCTGACACGCGTCTGCTCCCGGGCTACCTCTCGACAGCGGTCCGATACTTCACCAACGACCGCGGGCTCAGTGCCATCGGCGGACTGTTCTACGGCGAACCGGGGAAGGGGCTGCTGGGCCAACTCCAGCGAAACGAATACCTGCGCTACTCCCGCGAAATCATGCGACGCGGCGGCCGGGTATTCGTGTTGACCGGCACCTCCTCGATCTTCCGAAGTCAGGCACTCACAAAGGTGGCGGAGTCGCGTGGCACCCTCATCCCCGGCGCCCCCGGCAAGGTCTACGACACTGAAGCGCTCACAGAGGACAACGAGCTCACCATTGCACTGAAATCGCTCGGTGCCCTCATGCTCTCGCCGGATGGCTGCCAGGTCGAGACCGAACTCATGGACACGCTCCCGACGCTGTGGACGCAACGCCTGCGGTGGCAGCGCGGCGCCCTCGAGAACATCGCCGCATACGGCGTGACGGCGACGACGTCGCGCTATTGGTCGCAACAGCTCGGCATCGCATATTCGGTGTTCGCACTGTGGTCGTTCTTCGTTCTCATCACCCTGCAACTGCTCGCGACAGATAACTGGGTGTGGTTCCCGTTCTGGATCTCGATGATTGGCATCTTCGCGGCCGAGCGCGTGTACACCGTCTGGCCGGGCGGGTGGAAAGCGCGCCTGCTCGCGCTCGCAATCATCCCGGAACTCCTCTATGACTCATACATCGACCTCATCTTCTTGAAGGGCGTGCTCGACATCGCATTCAAGCGCGACGCAAGATGGGGTCACGAGACGCGTGAGGCGGTGACCGTCGCATGAACCAACTCGTTCTCGCGGGAATCCTGCTCCCGGACTCATTCCTGCACGGCAACTTTTTCCTCGTGCTGTCCGCGCTCGTCGCGCTCAACACGACAATTTACGCCGCGCTCGCAATCGCGAAAATCGTGCCCAAGGTGCTTCGGCCGCGCCTCTGGCGCCGCGGCCGTCAGCGCGCAGAGACGCGAAGCATCTACCCTGACGGGCCGCTCTAGACGGTCGTGCTTTTGGCGTCGATTTCGGCGATGAGTGCCTGGACGCGATCGCGGATGGCATCCCGAATCGGTCGCACAGCGTCGATATCTTTGCCGGCCGGATCATCGAGCGGCCAGTCGCGATACTCACGGCCGGGGAAATAGGGGCACTCGTCCCCGCACCCCATCGTGATGACATAGTCGGCCTGCTGGACCGACTCGGGTGTGAGCACCTTCGGCTGGTTGGCCGCGATGTCGATGCCGAGCTCAGCCATTGCGGCGATGGCGGACGGGTTTACCGCTTCTTTTGGCGCCGTCCCAGCCGACCGCACCGCAATGCGATCCCCGGCGAACGACTGCAAGAAACCTGCAGCCATTTGGGATCGACCGGCGTTGTGCACGCAAACGAAGAGCACGGTGGCGGACTCAGCAGACATTTCTCTCCTTGGCGACATAGGAACGTCACGTTGAGCATATCGAGGCTTGCATCGATGTGCATCTATGTACTACGCTCTCAATACATCGAAAGTTATCGATGCACAGAGTGATTTGGAGCACCCATGTCGGAACTTGCCCTCAGCCCGAGCTCACAGGCGTGCTGCGCGCCAACCGCCCTCACCGAGCCGATCAGCCGGCGCGATGCCGAAGACCTCAGCCTCATGCTGAAGGCGGTGGCAGACCCCACCCGGCTGCAGATCATCTCCTTCATCACGACAAGCAAGAGCTCGGAGGCGTGCGTATGCGACATTACGGAGGCCTTTGACGTGAGCCAGCCGACGATTAGCCATCACCTCAAGGTGCTTGCCGACGCCGGCTTGATTGCCAAGGACAAGCGCGGCACCTGGGCGTGGTACGCCGTCAACACGGATCGGTGGAAGGAACTCGCGGCCGTATTCCAGCAAACGGCCTGCTGCTGAGCGACGTTCTGGAGAACACCGACCGCGCGAGGATTGCTTGAGCTATTCGGGACCAAATGAGCCCTCGATAGACTCGGCACATGAGTGCGCAGTCGGCAGCAGAGCAGGTTCCCCACTTGAAGAATCCGATTGTTCGCCTGTTCGAAACGGCCGCCAAGGACCCGCAACGCATCGCCCTCGCCTCGAATCGGACGCGCCTCAGTTATGGCGAGTTCGCCTCGATTGTTCAGCGTTGTGCTCAACGGTTGCGCGTTCACGGCATCGGACCGTCATCGATTGTCGCGGTCGACTGTGAGCCCGAGATTGGTGCTGTCATCAGCTGCGCCCTCCTGCAACTTGGCGCGACGAGCACGACCATCGCCGCACAACTGCTCCCAGCGGTCGCGGGGCAACTCAGCGCGATCGTCACTGACGCGGTCGACCGAGGACACCCGGTTCAGCGGCGAATCGTTCTCGAGTCGCGCTTCTTCGAAACCCTCGACGCGACCGCGCGCCTCATGGAAATCGCAGAGCTACGCCCAGACGAGGTCGTTCGAGTCGTGTTTTCCAGTGGAACCACCGGCGTGCCGAAGGGAGTCCCGTTTTCCAAGACCATCCTCGAGGCGAGGCTCGCGTCCGCCCGAGCGAACTGGATGCCCAAGCTCCCGTTCCTTTCGATGCTCGGTCCGGAGACCGTCACCGGATATCAGACCATGAGCGCGCAACTCTTGAGCGGAGAGACCTACCTTGTCGCTCGCGACGCCACGGAGACGCTCGCTCGGATTGCCGAATTCGGTGTTCGAAGCATCAAAACCTCACCCGCGAAACTGGCCGACCTCATCCGTGCCCGACGAGATCACCCCACGGACACGTGGTCAACGGACTCGCTCGAGGTGATTCAAATTGCCGGGAGTCTGCTGAGCCCGGCAATTGCGCTCGCGTGCGAAAACGCATTTGGCATCACTCCGACCATCCTGTACGGCTCAACTGAGGTTGGCACGGTCACTCGAGGAGCATTTAGCGCCGATCAGCCGAAGCGGCTCGGCACGGTCATCGACGAAGTCCAACTCGAAATCGTTGACGGCAACGATGTCCCGGTCGCGCCGGACGGCCATGGACGCATTCGAATGCGTCGAGACCCAATGCCTGAGGGGTATTGGCTCGGCGAACCAAGCGCCGGTACCGGATTCCTGGCCGGGTGGTTTTACCCCGGCGACACGGGGTCGCTCAGCCCGAGCGGTGAGTTGACGCTCGCCGGCCGGACGAACGAAGTGGTGAATGCCGGCGGTTCCAAAGTGAATCTCGCCGAACTCGATCTGTGGCTTTCTGAAATTGACGCCTTGAGCGACGTTGCCACATTCCAGTTCCTGTCCGAGCTCGACGAACCACTCCTTGGACTTGCCTTCGTTTCGGAAACGGCCATTGCCGCAGAAGATCTCGAGCGCACGATTGCCCGACGCGTCTCTGGGGTTCGTTTTCACTCACTTATTCGGCTAACCTCAATCCCAAGGAATGCTCTCGGCAAGGTCGATCGCAATCGGTTGACCGAGCTCACAACAAAGGACTCACATGGATAAGCGCATTGCTGCTCTTGGCGTTGGCGTATTGAGCGCTGGCAGCCTGCTGGCCCCGGCAATTGCCAATGCCGACGTCGCCGACTGTGGCACGTTCGACGGTGCAACCGTCACCGAAGCGAACGGTGTCTGCCAGGCGGTGTACGACACCGCCGGCGAATATACCTTCACCGTCCCGACGGGAGTTACTTCGCTCGCCATCATCGCAGCCGGTGGCGGCGGTGGCGCTTACGTCGACGGATCGCTTGGCTATTCCGGAAGCGGCGGAAAGGTCGCGTTCGCTGACCTCACCTCCACGGGCGAAGGCGACGAGCTCTCGATCACCGTCGGCGCCGGCGGCGCGAGCGGAAGCGGCGGAGTAAGCAACGGCGAAAGTAGCGTCGTCACCGACACTGTAGACGTCAACGTCGTTGCCGACGGCGGCCAGAGCGGCGGATATGACGGCGATTTCTGCCGCCCCGGAGGGGTCGGTACCGGCGTCACCTTAATCGGTTCGGGCGCCGGTGGACGCGCGGTTCTAAACGGCAACGCATGCGACGCTGCGGCTCCGGGCCTGAACCCCGCAGTCGACCTAACCGACAACTACACGAACTCACTTCCGGAGATTTTCGCTGATTTCGGCGGCGAGTTCGGTAAGGGCGGCTCGCTCGTCGTAGCCCCGGGCGTTCTGGAAAGCGGCGTCGGCCAGGGTGGCGGCATCCAATGGGATCTGGACAACGATACGACCTCGTCATACTCCGACGGTGTTGCCGGCATGGTCGTGTTGCGCTGGATTCCCGGCGTCACCGAGACCCCGTCGCCGTCGGCGACCGGGTCGGCCGGTGCGGCGCTCGCAACCACCGGCACACCTGCGTCTGGCTGGCTCTCGCCTGCTGCCGGCCTGGTCGCACTCGGCTCGGTTGGACTCGTGGCGACGCGTCGCAAGTCGCGCTTGGTTTAGATTTCGAAACACAGGCGCCCCCGGAAAATTCCGGGGGCGCCTGTCGTATGTCTGGACTAGGCAGGCCGGTACGCACGCGCGTGCGGCCCGGCGTACACCTCTCCGGCGAACCACATCGACGGGTAGTGGTTTCCGCCCGGAACACCCGACTCCCCCGGTCCGAGCGCCTCGGGCTTGTAGCGCGCAAACAACTCGCCGTCTCGCGTCCAGAGGCCCTTCTGCGGACCGCTCGAGTAGAACATGCCGGTGTAGTAGTTCGTGCGTGGCGTGAGACCGACGCCGCCAATCGCCTGCCCCAACAGCGTCGGCCCGGTGACACCGAGTGGGGTCCGGCCATAGTCACGCCGCTCGCAATTGCCCACGACGAGCTCGATGGCACGGTTGAGTGCCACATTGTTCGGCGCCGCCCACATCAGTGTCGTGGCAATTGACCACGGCGCGTTCACATCGAGCACATCCCGGAATACCACCATCGAGAATTCCTCGGTCTCGGGCGGAACCGCGACGAAATGGTTGTTGAGGTCGGTGTACCAGCCGCCGAGAGTGGTGAGCAGGTAGTAGCTGGCAAGGTCGGACTTATAGGCGAATGGACGCAGTCGATCGAAGGCGTCGAGGACGACCCGGTCCCCGCGGGTGAGCATGAGCTGACGGACCGCATTGACCGACCACACCCGAATCTCCGACTCGGGGAACCACGCCTTGAGACTCGCGTGATTCGCCGGCTCGCCGACGTATTCGACGTCGTCGCAGAACGTTGTGAGGTGGACGAACGCTGGAGAACCCATGGCTCGAAACGATATCGCATCGGCACGAGTACCATGAGGCCATGAAGCGAGCCGGATTCGCAGTGTTCCTGGCCTGCGCGATTGCCGCCGGGTTGAGTGAATGTACCCCGCAGGGGCCAGTCACACCGTCGGTGACGTTCGCTGGCGTGAACCCCGAGAAGTCCGACTATTTCATCGCGACCGGGATGGTCACGGGCGTGAGCGAAACGGGCGGGAAGTGTGTGTTCACCTTCTGGGCGCGTACCGGGGTGGCGACGAGGCTGAGCGGCGAAGGTCGCGCCGAGGGCGACCACACGGCGTGTGGCCCGGTCGATGAAGCTCTCGGCTTCCTCATTGGCGTGCACTATGAGGCGGAGCTCAAATACATCTCCCCCTCCGGGGAAGAGTTCATGAGCGAACGCATGCCGTTCGAGTTACCGCGACCTGCGGCCACAACGCCATAGTCTGCCTGTCCCGACGGAATCGCCTCACGGCCTCGCGCCGGTCGGTCGTGCACCTCTTCCGATAGACGAAAATCGACCGTCCGAAGACGGTCGATTTCCCTGGGTGGCGAGTGAGGGATTCGAACCCCCGAAGTCTAAGACGGCTGATTTACAGTCAGATCCCTTTGGCCACTTGGGTAACTCGCCATATTGCCAACCGCGCACGCACGACCAGCAACTTCACAAGATTACAACCCCGCCGCCCTAGCGCGAAATCGGCGACATGCCCGATGGAAAACGCCCGCCCTCGGTGTGAGGGGCGGGCGTTTTCACCTGAGCGACCTAGCTGCGTCGTGCGCGGCGCGCCAGCGCGAGCGATGCGCCGGTCAGCCCGAGCCCCACTGCAAGCATGCCGAGGGGAAGCCCCTGGTTGCCCGTTGTCGCAAGCGTTGCCGTAGCCGGCGTCGATACCGACGGCGTTGGGGTGCCGGTCGGCTCCGTCGTGGCAAAGTCGTAGCGAATCACCACGAGACCGTCTGCGCCATCGGTGCCGTAGGCGGAGAAGGCTGAGTCGCCGCCGAAGGAGTATGCAGTCGCGCCACCGCCGCCAGAGTTGGCGGTCGGAAGAACATTGTTTGCGCTACCGGTTCCAGGAACCCAGAAGCTGTCCACGTCCCACGTGTTGTAGGTCACATCGGTTCGATAGCCGCCGCCACAGGTTGCCGTGGTGTCCTGGTCGGCGTATTCGCCGGCGCCGCCGCCGCCGTAGCAGTCGGTCACGTCGGTGAAGAGCTCCGAGTCGAGGTCGCCCACGACGATACCGGGCCCGCCATTGATGCTGGTCGCCGAGCCCCCGGCGCCGCTACCGCCGCCGGTGTAATCCGGTGTGTCGTTCCCGTTGCCGCTCGTTCCGCCACGAAGCGCGGGCTCACCCGGGCTGCCGCCGTTCGAGGAACCAGAGCCAGACTCCACGCTGGTCTCGCCGCCGACCCCATTGCCGCCGTTGCCGAAGGTGCCGCCTTGGCCAATCCAGACCATCAGGCTGCTTCCGGCCGGGTACATGTCGGGGTCGGGCGAAACCGCGTCGATGCGGACCTCTCCGCCACCGCCGCCGTATTCAGCGGTTCCGGAACCACCCGCGCCAACCAGGAGCGCTTCGATGGTGCCAACGCCCTCCGGCAGCGCGAACGTGCCGTCCTCGGTGTAGACAACCTCACAGACACCGGTCGAACCGATCTCGGTACCAACCGGGCAGGTCACGGCCGAGGCGCCGACGCCGCCGAACATCAGCGAGCCGCCGAGAGCGAGCGCGACACCGGATCCGCCGAGCACGCGAATCGAGCCGCGACGGAAAGACGTCCCGGACGCAGGAAAGACAGTGTTGGTCATGGATTCCCCTTCGTTGAATCGAACCCAGCCTACCGCTCGGGTAATCCCCAGGCCATTCCTCGGCAGGGCACAACGGAAAACGCCCGCCCTCATTGCGAGAGGCGGGCGTTTTCGCGCGGATGCTAGCTGCGACGTGCGCGGCGAGCCAGCGCGAGAGACACGCCGGTCAGGCCAAGACCGAGAGCAAGCGTGCCCAGAGGCAGCGCAGGCGAACCGGTCGTCGCAAGTGCGGCAGGCGTCGCGGTGCTCGGTGCGGTGTAGTCGAACCGCAACTCGACGAGTCCGGCGGCGCCATCCGTGCCGAACGCGACGGAGTTTGCCGCGGTCGTGTCGAAGGTGAAGCCGCGGGTACCGCCACCACCGGAGTTCTCGACCGGGGCGTACAGATCTGCGGAACCGGTGTTCGCGAGCCACTGGTTGAGGACGTCGGGGTCGTCTTGGTTGAGAACAATGTTCACCATGTAGCCGCCACCACAGGTTGCGGCCGAGTCGGTGAAGTTCGTGTACCCGGCGCCGCCACCGCCGTAGCAGTCCTCGGAGTCGGTGAAGTGCGTGGAGTCAAGCGACGCCACCTCGATACCCGCACCGCCGTCTCCGTCGTTCCCTCCGCCACCGGCGCCGCTCCCGGCGTAGCCGGCTCCGGCGATGCCGCTTCCGCTCGCGCCGCCCCAGCCCCGGGGAGCCAAGCCGCCCTCGGCACTCTCGGTCGTGCCACCCTGCTCAACAGAGGAGGCACCGCCATCTCCGCTGCCGCCGTCGGCATAGGATCCGCCAGCGCCAACCACGACGGTGATTTCTCCGGTTGCCGCGAGATCGACAATGCGCACATCGCCACCGCCGCCACCGTAGAACCCGTCCGAGGCGCCGCCGCCACCGACGAGCAGCGCCTCAATGTTGGAGGCGCCCGCGACCGGCGTATACGTGGCGTCTTCAGTGAAGACCACCTGACAGCTGCCGTTCGACAGCAACGTCGCCCCATCCGGGCAGGATGTCGAAGCGAGAGCCGGAGCGGAGAACATCAGTGAACCGCCGAGTGCGATAGCCGCGCCAGAGGCACCAATCGTGCGGGCGGCGGAACGTTGGAATGCGCGCCCCGAGGACGTCGGCATTGCGGTCATGGGTTTCCCTTCCTCAACAGACATGTGAAGCCTAATCGAAACTGACCTGCAACCATAAGCTGGAGTTCGATTTCCGCATCCGAAAGGACGACCATGAGTGGAGTGCCGGGCGCACGCCTCGAGCAACCATTCGACCTGCTCGAACACTGGGCGATTTCGACGCCCGAGCGGCCGTACTTCGTCGATGGAACCCACGAGTTGAGCTTCGCCCAGGCTTACGAGCACGCGAGAAAGCTCGCGACAGCGCTACGTGCCCTGGGGGTCCAAGAGGGCGAGGTGGTCGCCCTCGAATTGTCGAGCGCCCTCCAGGTGCTCTTCATCCCGGCGCTAATGCAACTGCGGGCAGCGACGGTCATCCATCGAGAATCCGGTCCCGTGCACGCGAACTGGCTGTTCTCGAGCAATCGGACATCGAGCGAACGGGCACGACGAACCGTCCCGGTCGACGGCGCATTCTTGCGAGACGTCGCCGAACATGCCGAACTTCGCGAATCGCTCCCCTACCCTTCACGGGCAAGCCTGTTGCGCCTGGCACACTCGAGCGGCTCGACCGGTACGCCAAAAGCGATACCGCTCACGCTCGAGATGGCCCACCACCGCGCACTCGCCGCCAACGAACTCGCCGTGCCCGGGCAGCCGTTCATGTCACTGCTCGACATGGGAACGGCGAGCGGGTTCCACACCTACCTCGGCGGACTCCTCCGCGGCGAAGCGTTCTACAACCCCGGCAACGCGGCGCACAACCTGGCGCTTCTTTCGCGATACCGGGTGAGCGCACTCAAACTCTCCCCGATTCAACTCTCCGAGTTACTTGCCGAGGCGGAACGCACCGGCACACCCCTCGATGGCCTCACTGCGCTCTACTGTGCAGGAAGCGTCGTGCCGGTCGCGTTGCGTCAGCGCGTTCGCTCGCTCGGCGGGATCCGGCTGTATTGCCTCTACGGCTCAACCGAAGCGGGCCGCTGTGCGGAGCGGGAACTCCTCGATGACGACACCGCCAATGTTGGGCAAATCGCCGAGGGCACCGAGCTCAGAATCGTCGACGAGGCGGGCAACGACGTCCCGGCCGGGCAATCGGGACACGTCCGCTACCGTCGCGCACACCAGGCGGTCGAGTACTTCGAGGACCCGTTTGCCACCGAAGCCGCATTTGTCGACGGGTGGTTTCTGACCGGCGACATCGGCCACATTTCTCCCCGAGGCGAACTCATCCTGGATGGCCGCAGCAACGAGGTGATGAACGTCGGT
>DATGWF010000117.1:0-4106 GCA_035299585.1 Microbacteriaceae bacterium | reverse complement strand
GACCGTGCGCTTCGAATGTCTCGTGCAGTCGCGATCCGAAGGTCATCGGCCCGCCCGAATCGCGGCATACTCCTGCAAACTGGTGACCGTCATCCCACTGCGAACGACGCTGACCGCCGCCACCGCGGCACCGAGCTCGGCGATCGTGGTGAAAAGCGGGAGGTCTGCCGCGACCGCCGCCGCGCGAATCTCGTAGCCGTCGGCACGTGCGGTGCGTCCGCTCGGCGTATTCACGACAATGTCAATGGCGCCGCGATCGATGAGTTCGACCACCGATTCGCGCGAATCGCCGCCCTTCTCGTTGAACTTCGCCACACTCTGAACCTCGATGCCGTTGCGCCGGAGCACCTCGGCCGTGCCGTCGGTCGCGACCAAATCGAACCCGAGTTCACGCAGGCGCAGGGCAGGAAGAACGACCGCGCGCTTATCGCGATCGGCAACGGAGATGAAGACGGAACCCGACTGCGGCATTCCACCGTAGGCAGCGAGTTGGCTCTTTGCGAACGCTCGAGGGAATGACGAGTCGATACCCATGACCTCTCCCGTCGATCGCATCTCGGGACCGAGCACCGAGTCAACCATCCGACCGTCCGGGGTGCGGAAACGGTGGAAAGGCAATACGGCTTCCTTCACCGCGACGGGCGCATCGAGCGGCACGTTTGCTCCATCGCTCACCGGGAGGAGCCCCTCATCCACGAGCTCGCGAATCGTTGCCCCGACCATCACTCGAGAAGCCGCCTTCGCCAGCGGAATGCCGAGTGCTTTCGAGACAAACGGCACCGTTCGGCTCGCCCGCGGGTTCGCCTCGAGCACGTAGAGCACACCAGCGCCGATTGCGAACTGGACGTTCAGCAGGCCCCGCACTCCGATGCCACGAGCAATCGCGAGTGTTGCGTCTTGGACTCGATCGAGAATCTCGCGGCCGAGCGTCACCGGCGGGAGCGTGCAACTCGAGTCGCCAGAGTGCACGCCCGCCTCTTCGATGTGCTCCATGATTCCGCCGACGTACAGTTCGTTGCCGTCGTAGAGCGCGTCGACGTCGATTTCTACGGCATCGTCGAGGAAGCGGTCAATGAGCAACGGGTGTCCGGGCCCAACGATTCCCTGGCCAGCGATTCGGGAGAAGTAGTCCCGTACGGATGGTGTGTCGTAAATGATCTCCATGCCGCGTCCACCGAGCACGTAGCTCGGACGGACCAACACCGGGTAGCCGATTTCCTCGGCCACGCCAATCGCAGTTTCAAGGTCGATGGCTGTCCCGTTCCGCGGAGCGACGAGGCCCGCCGCGTCCAAGATGCCGGCAAACAGGCCACGTTCTTCGGCCAGATCAATCGCGCTCGGCGAGGTCCCCAGGATCGGTACCCCGGCAGCCTCAAGTCCCTTCGCCAAACCAAGTGCCGTCTGTCCGCCAAGTTGCACAACAACGCCGACGAGCTCGCCACTCTGTGACTCAGCGTGAACGATTTCCAGCACGTCTTCGAGCGTGAGTGGCTCGAAGTACAGGCGATCACTCGTGTCGTAGTCGGTCGAGACCGTCTCCGGGTTGCAGTTGATCATGATGGTTTCGAAGCCCGCGTCGGAGAGCGCGAAGGACGCGTGAACGCATGAGTAGTCAAATTCGACGCCCTGACCGATACGGTTCGGTCCCGATCCGAGAATCACGACCTTTCGACGCTCGCTCGGCGCGACCTCCGTTTCACGGTCGTAACTTGAGTAGTAATACGGCGTCTCCGCGGGGAACTCCCCCGCGCAGGTGTCGACGGTCTTGTACACCGGGCGAATGCCGAGAACGTGACGCTGGCCGCGAGCTTCACTCTCGGTGAGCCCGCGCAGGGATGCAATCTGGGCGTCCGAAAAGCCATGGTCCTTCGCGCGACGCAGCAGTCGAACGTCGAGTCCTGGAGCTGCGGCGATTTCCTCGGCAATCTCGTTGATGAGCACGATTTGGTCGAGGAACCAGGGGTCAATCTTGGTTGCCTCGAAGAGCTGCTCGGCGGTGGCACCCTTGCGGAGCGCCTGCTGAACCGCGACGATCCGGCCGTCAGTGGGGTGCGCCGCGACGGTGAGGAGTTCCTCAACGGAACGCGGCTCCTCGTCCCAGTGGAAACTCGAACCACGCTTCTCGAGCGAGCGCAAGGACTTCTGCAGGGCGGAGGCGAAGTTCCGGCCAAGCGCCATCGCCTCGCCTACCGACTTCATCGTGGTGGTGAGCGTGGTGTCGGCCGCCGGGAACTTCTCGAAGGCGAAGCGCGGAACCTTCACAACGACGTAATCGAGTGTTGGCTCGAATGATGCCGGCGTGACCTGAGTAATGTCGTTGGGAATTTCGTCGAGTCGGTACCCGATAGCGAGTTTTGCAGCGATCTTGGCGATGGGGAACCCCGTAGCCTTCGATGCCAGTGCTGACGACCGTGAAACGCGCGGGTTCATTTCGATGACAATGACCCGGCCGTTACTGGGATCGACGGCGAACTGAATATTGCATCCGCCGGTGTCGACGCCAACAGCACGAATGATTTCGATGCCGATGTCGCGAAGCCTCTGGTACTCCCGGTCCGTGAGCGTCAGCGCCGGTGCGACCGTGATGGAATCACCGGTGTGAACGCCGACGGGGTCGACGTTCTCGATTGAACAGACCACCACAGTGTTGTCTGCGGTGTCGCGCATAAGCTCGAGCTCGTATTCTTTCCAGCCGAGAATCGATTCTTCCAAGAGCACTTCACTCGTCGGACTCGAGTGCAACCCGGCCGTGACATAGCGGACGAGGTCGGCTTCGTTGTAAGCGAAGCCGGAACCGAGCCCACCCATGGTGAACGACGGGCGGACGACAAGCGGGTAGCCCAAATCGGTCGCGAATACCTTCGCTTCCTCGAGGGTGTGCGCAATGTGTGAGCGAGCCACGTCGGCACCGGCCTCGAGCACCAGATCCTTGAACAGCTGTCGGTCCTCACCCTTGCGAATGGCGTCCACCTTGGCGCCGATGAGTTCAACGCCGTGCCGTTCAAGGATGCCGGCTTCGTGCAGGGAAATCGCGGCGTTCAGCGCCGTCTGGCCGCCGAGGGTCGGGAGGATTGCGTCCGGGCGCTCCTTGATGATGATGGATTCGATGATGTCCGGGGTGATCGGCTCGATGTAGGTCGCATCAGCGAAGTCCGGGTCGGTCATGATGGTCGCCGGATTCGGGTTTACGAGAATGACTCGCACGCCCTCACTGCGCAAGACGCGGCAGGCTTGCGTTCCGGAGTAGTCGAACTCAGCGGCTTGGCCGATAACGATGGGTCCCGAGCCGATCACGAGAACACTGTTGATGTCGGGGCGTTTGGGCATGTCAGGCTCTCCTACTTGTTCGTGCTCTGGTGTGCGATGACCATGTCGCGGAATCGATCGAACAGGTAGTTCGCGTCGTGTGGGCCAGCCGCTGATTCGGGGTGGTACTGCACCGAGAATGCGGCGATGTCGAGGCAGTTGAGTCCTTCGACAACGCGGTCGTTGAGTCCGTAATGGCTCACTTCCACGCGGCCAAAACCGGTTGCCGATTCGCTGACGTGGTCGATCGGAGCGTCCACCGCGAATCCGTGGTTGTGGGCGGTGATCTCGACCCGGCCCGTGGCGACGTCCAGGACCGGCTGGTTGATGCCGCGATGCCCGAACTTCAGCTTGTAGGTTCCGAAACCAAGCGCGCGTCCAAGTAGTTGGTTGCCGAAGCAAATCCCAAAGTAGGGAACGCCTGCGCGAAGAATCGTCTGGAGCATCTCAACGTGGCGGTCACTCGATGCCGGGTCGCCCGGTCCGTTCGAATAAAACAGCGCGTCGGGCTTGAGCGCCAGTATGTCGTCAGCACTGACCGACTGCGGCAGCACGACGACGTCGAACCCACGCTCGGCGAGGTAGTTGAGTGTCGAAGTTTTGACCCCCAAATCGAGCACGGCGACCGTTCCGACGCGCTCCCCTCGGGCCGGGATGTCGTAACGTTCGCTCGTCGATACCGCGCCCGAGAGATTTTGGCCCGACATACTGGCGGCGTCTCGCACGCGAGCAAGTTGCACTTCGGGAGCGAGGTCGACGTCCGGGCCCGAAAAGATGCCCGCTCGCATCGACCCGTGATC
>DATGWF010000116.1:0-7035 GCA_035299585.1 Microbacteriaceae bacterium | reverse complement strand
GTAGCCCGGCCGGCGTGGGGAACCGCGGTCGTTTCCGGGCATCGCCAGATTGCCGCGGGACTCACGATTGACGTGCCGGTGCTCACGTTGCTGTCGAAGCGTTCCCTCATCTCGCCGGTGTGGCGGGACGGCATGCTTCGGGCCGACACGGTGCTCGTCGTCGACGACATCGCCAAGCGTGCCATCAACCTCGGCGAGACGGTCACGGTCGTCCGAATCGACGGAGCGCTACACGATGTGTTCTTGTCGGCGCCGGAGGTCCGTGCCGAAGCGTACGAGCAGCTTGACCGCTGGCTCAACGGCTACGCCAAGCCCTAGTTCACATTTCCTTCCTCTCGACGCGAAGGCATCATGAAGGTTCTTGGCGGAAATTCTGTGTTCGCTTACGACGTCTAGAGCGAAATCGGAGCCACCATCAGTGAACTGTGGAAGGTATCTCCGCTCGACTGGCTTTTCGACGTACTTTCGACGCTCAACCGAGTGCCTTTCGCACTCGGTTCGTCTTGAAAGAACCACTGAATGACGGAACCCGTGGCCGTCGTGGATGGCCTCGCGTCAAGCGGAAATGTCCCCGCTGAATCGTCGTAACTCATGCATTCACCGGTTGATTGGTTGCGGGCGAAACGAGAGCAAGGCAGATGACTGAGGCACTGACATTCGAAGGAGTCTCGAGGACTTTTCGGACGCGAGGTGAAACCGTCCAAGCCGTCACAGACCTCAGCTTCACGGTGGAGTCAGGCGAGACCGTTTGCCTGTTGGGGCCGAACGGTGCCGGAAAAACAACGACCGTCAAGATGGCATCGACTCTCCTCGCCGCATCGACCGGTCGGATCACCATCGCGGGCTTCGACGCGGACCGTGATGCCCGTGCTGCTCGAGCTCGGCTTGGACTCGCGCTCGGCGGGGAACGAGGGTTCTACATGCGATCCAGTGCGCTCTCAAACCTTCGCTTCTTTGCCCGAATCCAAGGCGTCGCGCGTCGCGACGTTGATGCGAGAGTTCAGAACGCTCTCGATACCGTTCGACTGTCGGACGTTGCGAATCGGCCCGTTGAACAACTCTCAAAAGGCATGAAACAGCGGCTCCATATCGCGCGCGCCATCGTTCATCGACCCGCATTGCTCATCCTCGACGAACCGTCCAGCGGCCTTGACATTGAGAGTGCGTACGAATTGCGTGCACTCATTTGTCATCTTCGTGATGCTGGGGCAGGGATTCTGTTCACCACGCACTCGATGACTGACGCCGAAATGTGCGCCGACCGCTTACTCGTCGTTGCACGCGGGCAACTCCTTGCGCACGGGACTGCTGAGGAAATCTCGCGACACGCAGCATTCGAACGCATATCGACCCTTCGCGTCAAACGGCTCGGCTCTGAGACAGCCGGCCCGCTTGCGTTCCTGCGTGAACGGGCGGCAGTCACCATTCGCGAAGGCGAATCCTCGGTCAGCATCGATGTCTTTTGGCGGCGAGAAGAGGACATCGCGCTGCATGCCTCCGCGGTGTCTGCGCTCGCGGGCGACAGCGAAATCTGGACTCGCAAGCCCACACTTGAAGAGCTCTACCTTGCCATCACGTCCTCGCCACCGGGTGTCGAGCCATGACCGAACAACGTTCACTCGGCGTAGCCCCCGCCATCGTGCGATTCGAAATTGCGTCCCTTGTCCGGACGCCGTTCTTCTTGCACAACGCACTCCTCAGCCCAATCGCATTCTTCGTGTTCCTAGCACTCGGACAGGCGGCTCAGGGCAGGGATCTCCTTGGCACCGAGTGGTTCACCGCATCAACCGCCGGAATCTGGGCAACCACCACCACAGCCGTGGGCATCATCGGTTACCAGCGTTTTCAAGGAACTCTCGAGCCGCTCGCGGTCGCACCACTTCGGCCCGGCTTCGCGTTGGCACTCACTCCCGCTTCCGCCTCGCTGCTCGGCATTATCGCGATACCGATTTCCCTCGGGCTCCAGTTGTTCAGCGGGTCGATTCGCGTCACACCCGAAAGCGTTCTTGGCCTGGTGCTCGTGCTCATATCGTGCGCGTCAAGTAGCCTGGCCGTTTCAGCCATCTTCATTGCGTCACGGAACGCTACGGCGTTCGAACCGCTTCTGCTCATCCCGGTATGGCTCCTGTCGGGCCTCATCGTGCCGCTTGCGGCGTTTCCAGAACCACTTCGCCTCGTGGCGTCTCTGTTTCCTCTCACGCTTGCAGTGGGCGTGGCACAGCAAGGTTCGCTCGCTGCCGCTATTCCTCTGGGAATGCTGGCGCTCCTCGTCTCCGCAATTTGGGCAGGGTTAGGATTTCGCGCGATAGGTCGCGCCGCTGGAAATGCGTATCGGACCGGCACGTTTGGGTTCACACAGTGACTTGGTCGACCGTGATTTCGATGAGCGGCCGGATCGCCGCGGCGTCTCTCGCCGAGTTCAGCTCCGTCCCGGCAGCGCTCGTTCGAATAGTGATTGCACCCTGGGCAATGACCGCGTTGTATCTCCTTCTGGCTGCTGGTGGAAATCTTCAGCGACTCTCCCCAGAGAGCAGCTGGATCGCCGGAGTTGCCGTCGGATCAACGGCAGCTGTTGTGTCCGGGGCTATGTTGGCGCTCCAGGATCAGATGCACGGGACGGTTCCCTACCTCATTGTCGCCACCCGGGGGAGCGTCGCCGCATGGCTCGGTCGTGCGGCAGTCCTTGCCTTCGTGGGTACCGCCTCGGCACTTTCCGGAAGCCTCTTCCTGCCGGCTCTCGGTGGTCAGCTCAATCAGCCGAGCACCGCGTGGAACCTCGTTGCCGTCGTCCTAGCGGGTGTGACATCCGTGAGTGTCGGGTACGTCGTCGGGCTCGTCAGCCAGATGATGAAGGATCCACTGGTGCTCGCGAACATCGTCGAGCTGTTCCTTCCCGCAGTGATGGGTGCCATTGCCCCTATTGCGCTGTTGCCAGCGCCAGTTCAAGCCATCGCGCTGGCCCTGCCAGGTACCACGCTTATTTCAGGCCTGCGTGAATGGGCTCGGCATGGGGAACTCGCCCAGCTCATTGCAGCATTCGGGACAGCCGCGATTCTCGGTGGAGTCTGGCTCGTGTGTGGTGTCGTGCTTGCCACACTCGTGCGTAAATCGCGGCGGACTCCCGCATAGCTCGTCCGATACAGCGGACTCTGCTAGCGGTAGTTGGTGAACTGCAGGTCGATGTCGAGCTTGCTGTTCTTGAGCAACGCCATGGTCTCCTGGAGGTCATCACGGCTCTTGCTCGTGACACGAAGCTCGTCGCCCTGAATCTGCGACTTGACCGACTTCGGTCCCTCTTCGCGGATAATCTTTGAGATCTTCTTGGCCTGGTCGCTATCGATGCCATTCTTCAGGCTGGCCTCGATGCGGAACTCCTTGCCGGAAGCGTAGGGCTCACCGGCGTCGAGCGACTTCAGCGAGATGCCGCGCTTCACCAGCTTGGACTGGAAGACATCCAGCACAGCGAGAGCGCGCTCGTCCGAGTTGGCCTTGATCAGAATCTTCTCGCCCGACCAGTCGATGGATGCGCCGACGCCCTTGAAGTCGTAGCGCTGCTCGACCTCTTTCTTGGCCTGATTGAGGGCGTTGTCTGCCTCCATCTTGTCGACTTTGCTGACGATATCGAACGATGAATCTGCCATGAGGCCATGCTACCCGGCGGCCATCCGAGCAATCGTTTGCCCCGCCGCGCAGCCGCACGACGGCCACACGTCGCATGCCTCGCGTAATGGTTGGACTCATGCTCGCCGCTGCTAGCGTTGGCGGTATGCAGTCCAGCCTCCCCGACGCCGTGCCCAGTGCCGCAGTCGTTTCGGCCGGACCCAGCACGCTCGGACTCATCCCGGGAGAGGGAATCGGTCCAGAGCTCACGCGTGCCGCCGAGCGGGTGCTCGACGCCCTCGAGGCGACTGGCGAGCAAGCGATTCGGCGCGTGTACGGCCCGCCGCTTGAGCGCGTCTCCGACGGTTCGCTCCCGCTCACGAGCGAGCTCACCGACTGGTACACCGGGTGCCGGACCGCCGGGATTCCGGTGCTCCACGGGCCCGCGGGTGGGCGTTTCGTGTACGACCTTCGACGCTGGGGCGGCCTGTTCGTCAAGCTCACTCCCGTGCAACCGCTCGCGGCACTCGCCGACGCTTCACTCCTCCGACCCGAACGGGTCGCAAACGCCGACGTGCTGCTGGTCCGGGACAACAGCGGCGGTCTCTATCAGGGCGAAGCGTTGTGGGAACACGACGGCGATGTCGCAGCCCATCGCTTCCAGTACGAGCGCAGCCAGATAGTCGCGGTGATCGACGTCGCAGTGGCGCAGGCGGCTGCGCGCCGCGGTCAACTCACCGTCGTCACAAAGCCCGGCGGCATCCCCACTATCAGTGCGCTCTGGTCGGAGGTCGCGACCGAGCGCGCGGCCGATGCGGTCGAGCTGCGCTTCCTGGAGGTTGACAATGCCTGCTATCAGCTCGCGAGCGACCCGCGCCAATTCGACGTCATTGTGTCTCCGAACATGTTCGGCGACGTCCTCGGCGACACCGCGGCGATCGCGCTCGGTTCGCGAGGGCTGAGCTTCTCCGCCAACTTCGCGCTCGACGGCTTCGCCGTCTATCAAACGGCGCACGGCGCGGCATACGATTTGGCCGGTCGGGATGTCGCCAACCCCATCGGTCACCTCTCCAGTCTCGCCTGGCTGCTTGAACGGTCTCTCGAGCGCGCAGAGGCCGCTCGCCGCTTGCGGGCCGCAATCGCCGGAGTTCTTGTCCGTGGGATCCGCACCGCCGACATCGCCAGCAACGACTCAACGGTCGTTGGAACCTCGGCGTTCATCGACGAGGTATGTCGCGAGATTGAGGATCGGCACTCATGACGCTCGAGCTCGGTCGAGCAGCACTCGTGCTCGTCGACATGCAGGCCGACTACCTCGACGTGTCCAATCTCGAACCCGCGCGCGCCAGAGCGATTAATCGCGCGAGTGCCCTGCTCGAGACCTGTCGAGAAGCTCAGCTCCCTATCGTGCACGTCCATACCGAGGTCGCGCCGGACGGCCGCGACGCGATGCCGCATCGGCGCGCCCAACCGAAATGTGTCGCGGGAACACCGGGAGCCGGCACCCCGATCGAACTCGAACCGCGTCCGCACGAACACCGCACCACGAAGCAGTTCTATAGCCCGTTCGGAAACCCGGAGTTTGCGTCGTGGCTCATTCACCACCGAATCGATACCGTCATCGTCGCCGGGGCCTACACCCACGCGTGCGTTCGACAGACAGCGATCGACTGTTACGAACGCGGACTTCGAGTCGTCGTCGTGCCGGAGGCGTGTGCGACCAATCGGCCGGAGCACGCCGCCGAGTCTCTCGCTTGGATGAGCGAACGCTTCGTCACGCTTGCGAGCATTGCCGAGCTCGCGTCCGAGTTGCCGAACGCGGCAAACAGTGTCGCGCCCAGCGCTGTTGAGCGGGCCCTCGCGTCCGCCGTTGCCGCGCAATCGACGTGGGCCGCGCGTCCTCTCGACGAGCGGATTGCGTTCCTCGCGAGCTGGCGAACCGTGATCAACGAACACCGCGACGCCATTGCCGAGGCAATCGTTCGGGACGTGCGCAAACCCATCCGGTTCGCACGTGACGAAGTCCGGCGGGCACTCGCCCACATCGACTCGGCCATCGACTCGTGTGCGCCGGCACTGCGTGAACCGGAGATCATCGCTCCCGGAATCGAGGCCCACCGCGCACCACTCGGGACGGTCGGCCTGATCATGCCGTGGAACAATCCCATCGCCCTGCCCGTCGGCAATATTGCTCCTGCGCTACTGTGCGGGAACGCCGTCGTGCTGAAACCCTCACCGTTCGCGCCGCAGAGCACGGCCGCCCTCATCGCCGCCCTCAGAGATGCGGGATTGCCAGAGGGCGTGGTCATGCTCGCTCCCGCAGACGTGCCTGCGAGCCGCGCCCTCACGCGGCACCCCGATATCCGAGCGATCGCGTTCACCGGTTCAATTCCGGCCGGGCGGGACATCGCCCGCACGTGCGCGGAGCGACTCGTGCCGCTTCGAGCCGAACTCGGCGGGAACAACGCGGCGATTATCTGGGGGGTCGACGACGCGACGGCCCTGTATCGGGCACTTGTCCACAATGGGTTCGGTTTTGCCGGCCAGCGCTGCACCGCCATTCGGCGCGTGATCGTCCCGCGAGCAGAGCAGAGCAGCATCCTCGCCGGACTGAAATCCGCGCTCGCCGATCTTGCGGTGGGAGCACCCGAGGACGAAGACACGGTGTGCGGTCCACTCGTGTCCGAGGCGGCGGCCCAGCGCGTGCGCGTCGAACTGTCGGCCGCGACCGCTCGCGGCGTTCGAGTTGAGCAGCTCTCGACGCATCCGAACGAGGGGCGGTGGATTCCGCCGACCATTGCGGTCGCCGGCGACCCGCTCGACCCGCTCGTGCAACGGGAGACTTTTGGACCCGTGCTCGTCATTCAGACTGCCGATTCGATTGACGAGGCGATTGAGCTCGCCAACGGCGTCGAACAGGGATTGCTCATCTCGGTGTGCTCGGATGACCGGTCGATTGTTGACCGCGTCACGGCTGCCGCGAGCGTGGGCATCGTGCAGTCCGGCGCCGCTTCGGTCCCGGTGCATCCGGACGCGCCCTTCGGTGGCTGGAAAGCCTCGGGCTTCGGTGGCGCCGAACACGGCCGCTGGGATGTCGACTTCTATACGCGGCTGCAGGCGCGCTACCTGCTCTGAGCGGTGCCGTTCTCGAGCGCGGTTCGGGTCAACTCGGCGACGCCGGCCCGATCGATTTTTCCGGCCCCATTCCGCGGTATTGACGGGACCGTCAGGAGCACCTTCGGCGTGAGCGCACCGAAGCGTTCCCCGAGGGCTTGAGCGAGCGCGCGCATGTCGTCCGTGGCGACATTCTCCACCAGGAGGACCAGATCGGGTACTCCGTTGGCGGAGGGCACGAGGGCACAGGCCGCCCCACTCGCCCGGGCCGTATCCGTCGCAAACCGTTCAATCTCGCCGAGGTTGACTTTCACGCCACCG
>DATGWF010000115.1:0-3140 GCA_035299585.1 Microbacteriaceae bacterium | reverse complement strand
CGAGCGGCGGCCGAATGTTGACTCCGGCGGCGTTCACCAGAATGTCGACCGCCCCGGCACCTTCAAGAAGTCGAGCCCGATTCTCAGCCTGTGCGACATCCGCTTCGAGGGCGCTGAGCGAGACGCCCAGATCGTGACCTTCTCGGATTGCCGTTTCGAGCCGTGCGGACGTGCGCGCCGCGATGATGACGTCGGCGCCTGCCTGCGCCAAACCGAAAGCGATCGCACGTCCGATTCCGGAGCTTCCACCCGTCACGAGTGCACGCCGCCCGGTGAGGCCGAAGCTTCGGGCGAGAAAAGCATCGGGGGAGTCCGTCATGGGCGAGACCTCCTCGGTCGCGTCGTGTCGCCAGCCTAGATGACGTACGTTGCGGGATCGACGACCTGATCCGCCGTACCGAGGTCGTTGCGATAGCTTGCTTTTGCGGGGATACCCACGAGGCGCAGTCCCGCCGCCGCGGATTTCACCACCACGGCATTCGCGCCAATCACGCAGTCATCGCCGACGGTGATGTTGCCGAGCACCTTGGCCCCGGCGCCGATGGTGACACGGTTACCGATAGTCGGGTGACGCTTGACCGCTTCGAGCGACGTGCCGCCGAGGGTGACACCGTGATAAATCATCACGTCGTCGCCAACGATTGCGGTCTCGCCAATCACGACCCCCATGCCGTGATCGATGAAGAATCGCCGGCCAATGACCGCGCCCGGGTGGATTTCGATGCCGGTGAAGAACCGGGAGGTCTGCGAAACGAGTCGAGCGAGAAACCGCCAGTTCGCCCGCCACAAGCGATGAGCAACCCGGTGCCACCAGAGCGCGTGCAAGCCCGAATAGAGCACAAACACTTCGAAGCCGCCCCGGGCTGCCGGGTCGTGGCTGCGCGCGGTGGCAATATCTTCGCGTACTCGAGAAAACAGACTCACCCGGCTATCCAATCAGCAGATAGCCGGGTGAGAGTGCGAATTACGCGAATTGCGAAATCCCTAGCCGTTGAGGTCTTCGTAGAGGACCGTCGAAAGGTACCGCTCGCCGTAGCTCGCGACGATCACCACGACGGTCTTGCCTGCGTTTTCAGGACGCTTCGCAAGCTGCAGAGCGGCGTATACGGTCGCACCCGAGCTGATGCCGGCGAGGATGCCTTCCTCGGTGCCGAGGCGACGAGCGGTCGCAACGGCCTGAGCGATGTTGACGTCAATGACCTCGTCGTACACCTCACGATTGAGGATCTCCGGAACGAAGTTCGCGCCGATTCCGGCAATCTTGTGCGGGCCGGGCTGGCCGCCGTTCAGGATGGGCGACTCCTCCGGCTCAACAGCGACGACCTTCAGTCCCGGCTTGCGCGACTTGAGCACCTCGCCCGTTCCGGTGATGGTGCCGCCGGTACCGACACCGGCCACGAAAATGTCGACCTCTCCGTCGGTGTCGCGCCAGATTTCCTCCGCCGTAGTCTTGCGGTGAATCTCCGGGTTTGCCTCGTTTGCGAACTGACGCGCCAGCACCGAACCGGGACGCTCGGCCGCGATAGCCTCGGCGCGGGCGACCGCACCCTTCATGCCTTCGGCGGCCGGGGTGAGGACAAGCTCGGCACCGTAGGCGCGAAGCAGAGCCTTTCGCTCGGCGCTCATGCTTTCGGGCATGGTCAGGACCACGTGGTATCCACGAGCGGCACCGACTTGAGCAATGGCAATACCGGTGTTGCCAGAAGTCGCCTCGATAATGGTGCCACCCGGCTTGAGGTCACCCGACGCTTCGGCAGCGTCGACAACGGCGACGCCCAAGCGGTCCTTGACGCTCGCCGAAGGGTTGAAGTATTCGAGCTTCGCGAGCACACGGGCTCCTGCGCCATCGGTCACTCGCTGGAGTTCAACGAGCGGGGTGTTGCCAATGGTCTCCGTGATGCTGGAGTAGATGCGGGCCATTCGAGTTCCTTTCGTTCCGGCGGGCCAACTGTATCGGGGAAAGCTGAGTGGTGGCGATAAAGTTGCGCACTATGACAACGCTCTCCAGCTGGCTGCATTCCGCTCGGACGGTTCTCGAAGGCGCCGGAGTGGACTCGGCCCAGGCTGACGCAGAACTCATTGCCGCGCACGTCCTCGGCGGAGGTCGGGGAGAGGTATCGGCGCTCGCCATCGGTGGTCGAGCCTGCAGCGCCGCCGAACTCGAACAGCTCGACGCCTTGCTCGCCCGTCGCGAGCGCCGTGAGCCGTTGCAACACCTCACCGGTATCGCCGCGTTTCGACACCTCGAACTCGAGGTCGGCCCCGGAGTGTTCGTGCCCAGGCCCGAAACCGAGGTGGTCGTCCAGATCGGGATCGACGCGCTCGCAACCAGCACGAGCGAGCCTCCCACGGCCGTAGACCTCGGCTCCGGCAGTGGGGCGATTGCGCTCTCACTCGCAACCGAGGTGCCGTCGTCTCGGGTGTGGGCCGTCGAGCTGTCGGCTGAAGCACGAGAGTGGACAGCGCGCAACATTGCCCGGTACGGCGAAGGTCGGGTTGAACTCGTCGCAGGCGACATGGCCGATTGTCTGCCGGAGCTCAATCACGAGGTCGATGTCGTTGTGTCGAATCCGCCGTACATCCCGGATGTGGCGATACCGAAGGACCCCGAGGCGGCCCATTTCGATCCGAAACTCGCTCTCTACGGCGGGCCTGACGGCCTCGACCTGGTTCGACAGCTGCACGTCACGGCTCGTCGACTCCTGCGACCGGGCGGACTCCTGGTCATCGAACACGGCGAGTTCCAAGCGCAACAGATCGGCGAGATTCTGCGTTCGGCCGAGTGGAGCGACGTCACCCATCATCGGGACCTGACCGGTCGGGATCGCGCAACGAGCGCGATTGCCCCGTCGGAGCCGAACCTCCGAGAGTAGGATGAACGCGATGTCCCGCCTCTTCGATTGCGCCGATGCGCCGAGCCTGCTCGCCGGGATGCGGCTCGCACGAACCGCGCTCGGGCGGGGTGACCTCGTCGTGATTCCGACCGACACGGTGTACGGCATCGCTGCGAATGCGTTCTCACCCGAGGCCGTCGCGCGACTCAGAACGGCGAAGGGGCGAGGCCGCGAGCTGCCTCCTCCGGTCCTCATCGCAAACCGCGACATGCTTTCCGCCATCGCCGAGGACGTCCCGCCCCTCGT
>DATGWF010000114.1:0-15462 GCA_035299585.1 Microbacteriaceae bacterium | reverse complement strand
CGCGATTGCTCCATTCGCGAAGGGCTGAACGGCGCCGCCTCCGCGTGCGGTGAGTGTCACCAGCCCACCCACCGGGGCGCCAAGTGCGCCGGTAGGTCCACCCGCGGCCGCGTATGCGGAGCTCATGCGAGAGTCGATGAGGTAGCTCGCACCTGAAACGGCATAGAGCGTTCCTGCCTGGAACGCCTGCACGCAGCTTGCGCCCGCGCAGGTCGGATCGCCAGTCGGCCATCCCAGGGCCGAGATTCCACCGCGCGCGTTGAACGCGTTGCGGAGCGTGCCCGTGAGCGCGCGGGCGCCGCCCGCAGCACTTGACACCAGGACGCCGTTGGCGAAGTACTGCGCGACGCCACCTCCGCGGACGCTCAGCGTGAGCAGGCCAGACGTGGGGACGCCGAGACTGCCGCCCGGTCCGCCGGCCGCGATGTATGTCGGCGCAATTCGATTGTCCACGAGGTAGTCGACACCCGTGCCGGCGAATAGGGTGCCGAATTGAAACACCTGACGGCAGATCGAGCCGTCACAGGCGGGATCAGAAGTGGGCCATCCCAGGGTTGAAATTCCGCCGCGCGCGTTAAATGCGGTGCGAATCGCACCGCTCAGCACGCGCGTTCCGCCCGCCGCGGTTGAGGCAATCGCGCCGTTCACGAACGCCTGCACTGTCCCTCCGCCGTTCGCCGTGAGCGGCACCGTCGGTCCGGTCGGGGCCCCCAACGAACCTGCCGGGCCGCCAGCAGCCTGATAGATCGCGTCCAGGGCGGCAGGGACAAACCAGGCGCTCGATCCGCCGGCATAGATGGCTCCGGAGGCGAACCGCTGAACACAGTCGTTTCCTGAACACACGGCATCCGAGGTGGGCCAACCCGGCGCCCCGCCGATTCCGCCCGCCGCGTTCAACGCCGCCCGAATCACACCGGCAAGGGCGAATGTGCCGGCCGATGATGACGCGATCGCGGCATTCTGGAAGCCCTGCACGGTTCCCCCACCGGAGGCCGCAATCGCGTTCGGATTGGTCACGGGCCAACCCATCGACCCGCCAACACCGCCTCGCTCGTTGTAGTAGGTGCGAATCGGACCAGAGAGGAGAACCGAAGCGGTGCTTGCACCCTGCGCAAGCGTGACGGCGCCATTCTGATACCCGCGAACCCAGCCGCCACCGTTCGCGCTGAAGCGGAGGTAGTCGGTCGTTGCGGCCCCGAGGCTTGCGGCGAACCGTGTCGCGGCGTCGCTCATGATCACGCGATGGTCTGTGGCGGGGTCGCCGAACCAATCGGACCACAACCGCCAGAAGTTGCGATTGCCATAGGCCGAACAGCCGTCGCCGATACCGTACAGGTTTGCGAGCGCGGCATCGTTGGGCTGGTACGGGGTGTAGTAGTAGAGGGCTGCCGTTGCACGATTCTGGATCAGTACGTTCGACGACCCGCACGCAGGATTGGGATTGAAGCGGATGCTATTGACGCCACCGATGACGATTGACGTGAATGATCCGGCGGGATTGCTGTACCAGGTGAACTGTCGAGCCGCAGCGAAGACCTGGTTGAAGAATCCGTAATAGGTGGAGTCACACGCTCCCGTATCGGGGCAGGCGAATCCCATTGCCGCACGCATCTCGCCCTCTGTGGGCGCCGAATTCGTCAGCAATCCCTGTTCTTTCTGGAGCGTAACCAGGATGGCTTGGGCGCTGATGCCACAGGCGTTCTGCACCTTGAAAATGATGCGGGCCGCGGATTCGTTCGCAGCGCCAACATAGGTGGAGCAGGTCCCCCAGCTCCAGGTTCGCGTCGGCGTCGTCGTCACGTAGTTCGCGAGACAGTTCGAGTTCGTGCATCTTCCCACGCGGTTGACGAGGAATGACTGAATTTCCGCTTCGCTCATTCGGGCATCGAAGAAGTTCATGTCCGACACGATGAGGCCCGGATTGAAATCCGAGCGATTTGCCGCTGCAGCTGGAGAAATCGCGCCAACGGGTGTGAACAGAGAGGCCACGAGTGCGGCCGAAACGGCCAGGACGATAGTCCGAAGCGCGGCGCTCGCGCGCCGTCCGAACGTCACGTTCATTCGGGCACCCCCTCTCTATTCTCTGCAGGCCAAAGGCATGCCTATTCCAACTTAACCCTGAAACCTCCAGCTTTCATCCGAACACGCACACTGTCGTACATCCGGCTCGCCCAGCAATCTGTCAGCCTCGTGTGCCGCGGTGTATAAAATCGCAAGAGCTCCACTCGAGCGCAACTGTGAACGAGGACGAATGACCTACATACGCGAGCTGCTCGGCGCTCGAGAGCTCTTGTCGAACCTCGTGATGCGGGATGTTCGCGGGCAATACAAGCGCACGATTTTCGGCCGTCTGTGGGCGCTGGTCAATCCGCTTGTGGCAATGCTGGTCTACACCTTCGTGTTTTCCTTCGTGTTCCGAATTCAGCCAGCGCCGGGGAACCCCAGTGGCCTGAACGCTTTTCCACTCTGGCTCTTGTGCGGCCTCCTGCCGTGGACGTTCTTCTCCGCCGCGGTGAACTCCGGCCTGGGAAGCATCCTGGCCAACTACGGCCTGGTCACGAAGGTCTACTTCCCGCGGCTCGTGTTGCCGCTCTCGGCCGTGCTTACGCGCGGGTACAACTGGGCTTGGGAGATGCTGGTGTTGGCGGTCGCGCTCATCGCCTTCGGATCGTTCCTGTGGCCATGGATTCCGGTGGCGCTTGCGCTGATGGTCTTGCTCATGCTCTTTGTGGTTGGAGTCTCTCTTGCCCTGTGCATTGCGAACGTCCACTTTCGGGATACCCAGTACCTCATCAGCGTCGTTATGCAGATTTGGCTCTACCTGACTCCGGTCGTCTATCCGCTTTCGCTTGTGAAAGACCAGTCCGACCGGGTTGGTGGCCTGTTTGGCACGAACATCACGGTGCTCGACATGTACTCGGTGAACCCGATGATGCATTTCATCGAAGCCTTCCGCGCAGTGCTATACGACAACCGATTCCCGAACTCCGCCGACATCACGGCTTGCCTCATTTGGACAATCGCCGCGCTGGGAGTTGGCTTCTGGATCTTCCGCGCGAGCGAGAAAGGCTTGGCCGAAGCCCTATGAGTAACGCGATTGAAGTACGGGACGTCGGAAAGATGTTCCGGCTCTACCACGAACGAAATCAGAGCCTGAAGTCGGCAATGATGCGCCGTCGCGTATCGGTCCACGAAGACTTTTGGGCGTTGCGCAACGTCACGTTTGACGTGCCGGCGGGATCGACGTTCGGACTGATCGGGAGCAACGGTTCGGGAAAATCGACGCTGTTGAAGTGCCTCGCCAAAATCCTCACCCCGAACGAAGGCGAGATTCGACACTTCGGCAAGATTGCGGCGCTCCTGGAAGTGGGATCCGGGTTTCATCCGGAGCTGTCTGGTCGCGAAAACATCTTCCTGAACGGCGCCATCCTCGGGATGAGCCGCAAGGAGATTCAGCAGAAGTTCGACGAGATTGTTGACTTCTCTGGGGTTGAGCAGTTCATCGACCAGCCCGTCAAGAACTACTCCTCCGGCATGTACGTGCGTCTGGGATTCTCGGTCGCCATCAATGTTGACCCAGACATTCTGGTCGTCGACGAAGTGCTTGCGGTCGGAGACGCTGAGTTTCAGCTCAAGTGTCAGCGCAAGTTCCAAGACTTCCGCACAGCGGGAAAGACGGTCGTGCTCGTCAGCCACTCACTTGGAACCGTCCAGTCGATGTGCGATCATGTCGCCTGGATCAACAAGGGCCACCTCGAGCAGGCCGGACCAGCCGCCGAGGTTATTGCCGCGTATTCCAAGTCGTTCGCTCCGGAGGTTTAAGCCGTGGGCGTGGACGTCTGGGCGGTCCTTCGGAACGTCACCGGCCGAGCACGTCAAGAGTGCGCGAGCGCAGTCTCCCGCGCGCGGGCACGGACGACGTTCGCGCGTCACGTCACGCTGCGCCGATTCGATCCCTCGTTGCGCACGACGTGGATACGTCGCCCTCGACACGTGCCCAACGCAACCATCATCGCGATGACCCGGGTGCGGAACGAGGGCGATGTGATGACGGATTCACTCGACGCGCTTGCACAGTTCGCCGATGGCATTGTGGTGTTCGACGACTGCAGTACCGACGACACCGTAGACCAAGCCCTCGCGCATCCATCCGTCGTCGCCGTGGTCCGGAACCGGCGCTGGCGTCGACGATTGCGCATCTGGGAGGAGACCGCACATCGGAGCTTGCTCTACCGGATCGCCCGACGCTACCGCCCCGAATGGGTGTTCTACGCCGATGCCGACGAACGAACCGTGGGCGACGTTCGAACGACCCTCTTGGCACAGCCGGCGGAAATTGACGCCATGCGGGTCCAGTTGTTCGACGCGTACATGACCCCGGAAGATCACGCACCGTTCCGGCGTGGAGATCAACTGCTCAACTTCCGTTCCTCCTTTGGTCCCGAGCGTCGAAACATTCTGGTCGCCTGGCGAACATCCTCGCCCGCCGCGTTCAGACTCCCGGATGCCCGCGAGCCTCAGGGCATCGACGAACGTCGAATAGCGATCGGACTGCCGTGCCAGCACTTCGGCAAAGCGATGTCCGTCGAGCAGTGGGAACAGACCTGCCGCTATTACATCGACAATTTTCCCGAGCTGTACCAAGAGCGCTGGCGTGCTCGGATTGGCAAAGCTCTCCATACCGTCTCGGACTTCGACCGCCCGCTCGTCGCGTGGGACGAGGTGCTGTCGAAGGCCGTTGATCTGAGTTAGCCCCGGCGCAGGTGCCGTGCGAGTGCACTCAGTAGCGTGCGGATGGGTCGGGTACGCAGCGCAGCAAGCGTGCGATGCGCCTGCGCGAGGGCGACGCGATCACCATCGCGAAGAATGGCGAGCGTTTCAGCATCCCGCTGCCGACGCACCAACTCGCGCACATAGCCCGCGAATGCGCGCTGAATGGTGTCGTGTTGATTCACGGCCGCTCCAGTGAGGGAGAGGCTCTCCCGAGGATTCGCGGCAATCCAGTCAAGGAGCCCGAGAATGCGGTCCGGGAGACTCACATCCGCCAGTCGATCAGCGCGGAGTTCCGCAGCTTCTGCCTGTGCCGCATCGAAACCGTTTGCGATTTCGTCAACGATCTCCGCAGCCGCGAGCTGGCGTGAATGACGACCTGAGAAGTTATGGTGGCGAGCGCCGTCGAAGTTCTCCCGAGTGAGCCATCCCACGCCGCCGAAGTGGTCATACAGGTATACCGGAATGCCGGCCGCGACCGAGTACTGGACGGTCTTTCCAATCGACACGATTGCGCCCGCTCGGGACAACACCTCGGCCGTTACCCGTTGCGGTCGCGCGCCCAGCTCGAGTTGGGCTCCGATGCGTTCAACCTGGAACGTCTCTTCGAGCGCGGTCAACGCGTCCTGCATCTCTATCGGAATATGGTTCGACACGACCACGAGACGGCGCTCTGGGGCCTCGGGACGGCGCATCGACGCGAAGGCTCCTGGAGCCGGATTGCCGAGCACCTGGAGTCTGTCCTGGTCGAGCGCGGCATACACCTCGGTTTCGAGATGGAGTTCACGCGAACGCGGCGACTCGAACACGACCGCGCTTGCGAGTGCCACCTCGACAGCAGCATCGAGGGTGTACTCCGCGGGGAGAATCGACGACATGTGGTGGAAGACGAACGTCACGCCATCGGGCCGCTCCAGGAGGGGTCGCGGAATAATCGAGTGCTGGATCCAGGCGATGTCAGGACGACGCTCAGCAAGATTGGCGGCGAGCTCCTCGCTGTCGAACTCGAACAGGGTCACGTTCGAGAGTCCATCGAAATTCGAAGCAAATGGGTCGGCGAACGCATAGGTGGCAATCACCACTTGAGCTCCGTGCTCTGCGAAGAACTCTGCCAGCTCGAGCGTGACCACTTCTGAGCCGGCGTATTGGACGAGGTGGGCTTGAGTGATGAGTATCTTCGCGCCGGTCAGTCGCGCACGGAGGCGATCGTCAACGCGTGATTCCCCGGCGGTCACGCGCCACTCTCCTTGCGGGAATGTTCCAATGAGGCCTTTTCGATGGCTGCCGCATCATCGAGGGCCACTCGTGAAGCGCGGCGATACCAGCGCCACTTTTCGATGTGGAACAGCGGGTTGAGCACGAGCCACATGAGCTTTCGCTTCCAACTCCACGCGCGGTCGCGCAGGATGCGGACCTCGTCCCGGAGCGCGCCACCGATGGTCAGCTTGAGTTGAGCGCGAGTCGACAGGGGCGCAATCGGGGTGCCAATCCGGCGCAGACCGACCGTCTCGTCGAAGATGCGCTTGCCAAACTCACGCAAACGCAAGTCGTTGGAATGAATGACAGCGCCGCGCGGGGCGTACGCCTTGATGTATCCGGCAGTGATGACATCTCGACCGAACAACTGGTCTTCCGAGTACGGCACATCGCGATATGGGATGGTGTTCAGGAGGAAGTCACGCCGAGTCGCTGAGTTGACATCGGAATAGAAACTCAGTGCGTTCAATTCACCGCGGGACTCGGCGCCATCGGTGAGCTGGCTGAGCGCGACCGAAAAATCTGGTCCGAAGCCCCGGAAGACCGCCTCGATGTCGTACTTCTGCAGGGGGAAACAGTTCGTCCGCGGAATCTGCTTGCCCATCACCGCGACCACTCGCGGACTGAGCTCGAACGGCTCGAGCATGCCGCCGAGCCAGTCCGGTGACGCTGGGACGGCGTCGTGGGTGAGATACACGACGAACTCACCCGAAGCCAATTGCGCGGCCAGGTTGCGGGTGCGCCCATGCCCGAACTCATGATTGGGAATCTGGTGCACGCGAACGCGGGGCTCGGCCCGGAGGATGTCCAGCGTCCGGTCAGTCGAGCCGGAATCAATGACGAGCACTTCGAAGTCCGTTTCGCGCTGCTGAAAAATCGCGTCAAGAATGTCCCGCAAATAGTGTTCGCCATTGAACGTGAGGATGGCAATGGTGGCTTTCATCGATGGCGCTCCTCACGAGCCGACTGAACAGAGGCCGCAATTCCGTCCTCGAGCTGGGTGAGCGGGAGGGTGCCGAACTCGGTGGTGAACCGGGCCGTGTCGAGCACCACTCGATTGACGAAACTCGACGGCGTTGGTCGCTGATCGATCGCAAACGAACCCAGCTCGCGCTCGACGGCATGCAACACGTCGTTCACCGACTCGCCGCGACCACTGCCGAGGTTGTACACGTCATACTTCGGTGAGGCCGTAGCAACAATGCGCATGATCATGGCGATGAGATCATCGATGTAGACGTAATCCCGGACCATGGTTCCATCGCCGTACCGAACCACGGGTTCGCCGTCGAGCACGCGTCGAATGGCGATGGGGATGAGCCCCTGGCCTCGGGCGCCACTCTGACGTGGCCCATACGGGTTCGAAATTCGCAGCACCGTCGAGTTCAGGCCGTGCTCCGCACGAAAGAAGCGGAGATATCCCTCGATGGCGGCCTTCGCGATGGCGTAGGGCGAGAGCGGCAGGATTGGGTCGGTCTCAGCGTGAACGGCGTGCGCCTGCTCGCCGTAAATGGCACCGCCGGTCGACGCAAAAAGGATGCGCTTGACGCCGGCTGAGACCGCGTGCTCGAGCAGTTGCACGGTAGGAACCACGTTGTCGGCAACGTCTCGAGCGGGCGCCTCAGCGGCACTCGCGGGCGTGGATGCGGATACGAAGTGGAACACGGTGTCGGCTCCGTCGAGTGCGTCCAAGACCGAATCATCCTTGCCAAACACACCAGTGACTTCGCGGACATTGCGTGACCGATAGCGGCGCGAATCGGTCGAGAAACGGTCGAACACGGTGACGTCGTGGCCCGCGTTCACGAGGGCATCCACCAGGTGCGAGCCGATGAAGCCGTTGCCGCCGAGAACGACCGATTTAGCCACGCATGGCCTCCTCAAACGCGCGCATGAATTGCGTACCTGAGTCGGCCCACGTGAAGTTGCGAACCGAATCGCTCATTGCGCGCAACTCCGTCGCAGTCAGCGGATGACGGACGGTCTCGGCGAGGGCTTCCGCCATCGCGTGCGGAGACGGCGGGACATAGCTGATGTACGGATGATCGCTGACCATGCGGTTGTTCGGTCCGTCGTTCACGACCGGCCGTACGCCGGCCGCCGCGAGTTCGAGCGGGAGCAACGACAGGTTTGAGAGCGAGAGAACGAGTGCGCCCGCGCACCGGTTGTAGAGATCATTGAGGGCGCTCAGTTGGAGCGAGCCGTGGTTGACGTAGGGGAAGGGGACCTTCCAGTCTTTGGTGTTCCACCCGGCGAAGTGGATGTCGATGTCGGGCATCAACCGGTGAAAGTCGGTGAGTACCGTGACTCCCAGTTCGAAGGCCCGTCGCGGCGTAACCGGGCGCGCGTAAAAGAAAATCGCCGAGCGTGCGTCGGTATTGGTCAGTGAATAGGTGGCCGGGTCGACCGCGAAATCGAAGTGCGCGGTTTCCATGCCGTAGTCGCGTCGCAAGGTGTGCGCGAGCCAAGCGCCCGCGGTGATGCCGTGGAAGCCGAAGCGGTAGGTGTTCTCCGCCAGGATGGAATCCGAACCGACCGGATAGAACATCGGCTCAAAGTCTTGAATGAAGTAGAAGCGTCGCGCACGACTCGCGTCGTTGTAACTCGGGTAGGCGGTCTCCCAACCGGTGGCGAACACCGCATCGAAGCCGTCGCCAATGCCGGTGGTTGATGCATAGGGGAGAATTCTCGCGGCGACATCCGGGTATGCCTCCGACCGCGCCATCATCTGCTTGACACTGCTCTCGTTCGGCATGTTGCCGTTGACGTTGTAGAGGAAGACCGTGCATTCGTGGCCGTGGTCCTCGAGGACACGAATAAAGCGGAATATGTTTTGGTGTCCACCGCTTTCGGCTCCGGGGGGCGACATAATCCAGGCGACGCGCATCGGGCGTGACTGAATGTCGACTGCCAGCGCGTCGGCGCGCCATGGCGGGGTGCGGGTCCAGTCGGCCGCGGCGACGTCGTCGAAGTCGACGAGGGAGGCGATTTCGGCCTTACCGGTGAGGAATCGGAATCGTCGCGCAACGAGTGCCGCAGTGGAGGCGAGGCCGTACTTCCTGAAGTGCCGAACTGCGGTTCGCGCCTTTTTCAGCAACAACTGGAGCTTCACGAATCGACGCCTTTCACATATCAGCCCCACGGCGAGTGGCGACGCGCGGCCTCTGGGGAGTTTAGCAATCGAGAACACCCAGTCCGGGTCATTCGAGGCCGAGTCACTAGACTGACTGCGTGTCTCAGGTCGGATCGGTTGCGCTCGTTACTGTCGCGTTCAACTCCGATCAGGCACTGCAAACGCTGGTTGCCAGTTGGAACACGAACCAGCCGAACGGTACGGTCGTCGTCGTCGATAACGCCCCCACCGCCTCCGAATGGCTCGCGTCCGCTCCCCCGCAAGTCCAGGCCATCTTTCGTCCGGATAACCCGGGCTACGGTGGAGCAATCAACGCTGCAGTTGCGGCCCTTCCCGCGTCGGTCGAGTCGATCCTGATTTGCAACCCCGACGTCGAGCTGTCTCCGGGATCCGTCGAGCGGCTCGTCGAAAGCCTCCGGGAGCAACCCGGCGTCGCGGCTGTGGGTCCGCGCATCGTCGACGAGACGGGCGCGACGTATCCCTCGGCTCGAGCCGTACCGTCGCTCGGAATCGGCGTCGGCCACGCGCTGCTGCATCACGTTTGGCCACGGAATCCTTGGACGCGGGCCTACCACGCCAGAAACGAAGCGACCGCGGCACGACCGTGTGGCTGGCTGTCCGGCGCCTGCCTCCTCGTGCGCCGCCGCGCATTCGAGAGCATCGGCGGCTTCGACGAGCGGTACTTCATGTATTTCGAAGATGTCGATTTGGGGTATCGACTCGGTCTCGCCGGGTGGATCAACTGGTACGAGCCGAGTGTGAGTGTGGTGCACACCGGCGCACACTCCACCCGCAACCTGGCACGGGTCATGCGTGCCGCTCATCACGAGAGCGCGAAACGATTCATTCGCGCTCGGTATCCACACTGGTGGCAGGCGCCTCTGCGCGGGTTCGTGACCTGGGCACTTGAGGCCCGCAAACGTCTCGGGCGCTAGCGCCCGAGCTCAATCAATCGATTGAGGTACACGCCGTATCCACTCTTGATGAGTGGGCCGGCGAGCTCACGAAGCTCGCTGTCGCTAATCCAACCGTTGCGCCAGGCGATTTCTTCGATGCACCCAATCTTGAATCCCTGTCGGTCTTCGATGACCCGAACGTATTCGGAGGCCTGCATCATCGATTCAAAGGTGCCGGTATCGAGCCACGCCGTACCGCGGTCGAGCACCTCGACGTGCAGTGTGCCGCGCTGCAAATACGCGTCGTTGACGCTCGAGATTTCAAGCTCACCCCGCGCGCTCGGCCGGATTGATTTGGCAATCTCGACGACATCGTTGTCATAAAAGTACAGGCCCGGAACCGCAAAATTGCTCTTCGGCCGAGCGGGCTTCTCCTCGATGGAAATGGCAGTCCCCTGCGCATCGAATTCGACCACTCCGTAGGCACTCGGGTCGCTGACTTGATAGGCGAAGATGAGCCCGCCATCAACCTCGGTGTTCTTTTTGAGCGCTGAACCGAGTGCGCTGCCGTGGAAAATATTGTCGCCAAGGACCAGGGCGACTTTCTCCTCGCCGATGAACTCTTCGCCGATGATGAAGGCCTGGGCGAGCCCGTCAGGCGAGGGTTGAATCGCATACTGCAGGTCGAGACCCAGGTGCGAGCCGTCGCCGAGGAGAGCCTGGAATTGGTCGTGGTATTCGGGCGTGGTGATGACCAGGATCTCGCGGATACCCGCCATCATGAGCGTCGACAGCGGGTAGAACACCATTGGCTTGTCGTAAATGGGCATGAGTTGCTTCGAAACGCCCTTGGTGATGGGCCACAAACGTGTACCAGAGCCTCCAGCGAGAATGATGCCGCGCATTAGCGGGCTCCCTTGTTCAGGTTGTCGTAGAAGGAGCGGGCCGAGGCCCAGTCGGGCAGCAGGCCGGCGGCGTGCGCCTCGGCGAGTGTCGGTGCCGCGAGATCCTTCGGCGATAGCAACAGCTCATCGCTGGGGAGGCCGAAATCGAGTCCGATTTCCCGGTCAAGCGGAGTGATTCCGTGTTCGCGTTCCGCATTGAACGTCGACGTGACGAGGTAGCTCACCGTGGCCTTGTCGGTGAGCGCAACGAAACAGTGACCGATGCCTTCAGAAATGTAGATGGCTTTCCGATCCACATCGTCGAGGAGGACCGAATCCCACTGACCGAAGGTCGGTGAGCCGACCCGAATGTCAACCACAAAGTCCATCACCGCACCGTGCACGGCGGTCACATACTTGGCTTGGCTCGGCGGAATGTCCGCAAAGTGAATCCCACGCACGGTGCCTTTCTTCGACACCGAGGTGTTGGCTTGCGCGAGCGAAATCGGGTGCCCCACTACCTCAGCGAGCCGATCGAAGCGATACCACTCCAGGAAGATGCCGCGATCGTCCGGGTGTTGACGCGGAGTGATCTCGTAGGTGTCCGGGATGGACAGTTCCTGAATGTGCATGGCGTGCCTACTGTCCAGCCGCGGCGTACTTCGCCTCGGTCTCGTCCTTGGTGGGCCCCCACCAGTGTTCGTTCGCGCGATACCAGTCGATGGTTGCAGCGATCCCGGCTTCGAAATCGGAGTACTGCGGCAACCAGCCCAGTTCGGAACGAAGTTTGCTCGAGTCGATGGCATACCGAAGATCGTGGCCGGGCCGATCGATCACGTGATCGTAGGCATCGGCCGGCTCTCCCATAGCGGTCAGGATGAGCTCGACAACCTCGCGATTACTCTTTTCGCCGTCGGCACCAATGAGGTACGTCTGGCCGATCTCGCCGCGTTCGAGGATGGTGAGCACCGCTGACGAATGGTCGTCAGCGTGGATCCAGTCGCGCACGTTTTCACCGGCGCCATAGAGCTTGGGCCGAATCCCACGCAACACGTTGGTGATTTGCCTTGGGATGAACTTTTCGACGTGCTGACGGGGACCGTAGTTGTTGGAGCAGTTCGAGATGGTCGCCTCGACGCCGAACGACCGCACCCAGGCGCGCACAAGAAGATCGCTCCCAGCTTTGGTCGACGAATACGGACTCGAAGGGTTGTACGGGGTCGATTCGGTGAACCGGTTCGGATCGTCGAGTTCGAGGTCGCCGTAGACCTCATCCGTGGAAATGTGGTGGAACCGCACACCGTGAGCGCGAACCGCTTCGAGCAACGAATAAGTGCCAATGATGTTCGTGTCGAGAAACGGTCTCGGATCAGCGAGCGAATTGTCGTTGTGGCTCTCGGCCGCATAGTGCACAACCGCGTCGACCTCGGAGACAAGTTCACCGACGAGCTTCGCGTCACAGATATCGCCCTGAACGAAGTGGAATCGGTCCGAGGAAAGTCCTTCGAGAGAGCGCCGGTTGCCCGCGTAGGTCAACTTGTCGAGCACCACGACCGAGTGCTGCGTGTGTTGCAACAGGTAGTGCACAAAGTTTGAACCGATGAACCCGGCTCCGCCGGTGACGAGAATGCGTGACACGGCTCTAGCCTATCGGCCGACTACGCTTGGGCAGAGGTTGGAGCTCGGAGTGATTCGGGAAGGGTCGAATGCGATATCTCATCACCGGTGCGAACGGCATGCTCGCTCAGGACCTCGCCGCCGTGCTGCACGGTCGCGATGTGCGGAAATGGACCCGCGCCGAGTGGGACATCGCGAATCCTCAGCAGGCCAAGGAATTCATTCGCCCGGCCGACGTCGTCTTCAACTGTGCCGCCTACAACCGCGTGGACGATGCGCAGACCCATCGTGACGACGCATTCCGCGTGAACGCTGACGGGCCGCGCGTGCTCGCGGAAGCGTGCGCCACGGTCGGGGCGACCCTCGTACATGTCTCGACCGACTATGTTTTCGGCACGGACAGCGGTCAACCACATCACGAAACCGATACACCCGACCCGATGTCCGTCTACGGAGCGTCAAAAGCCGCCGGTGAACGGGCCGTCCTCGACACACTCCCGGACGCGAGTTATGTCATTCGGACCGCCTGGCTGTATGGCGCACACGGCAAGAACTTCGGGCGGACCATTCTTCACCTCCTCGACAACCAGGATTCCGTGTCCGTCGTCAACGATCAGTGGGGTCAGCCCACCTGGACTCGAGACCTGGCCGAGCTCGCTCGAACCCTGGTCGACAACCAAGCACCGGCGGGGGTCTATCACGGAACGAACTCCGGTGAGACGACCTGGCACGGTTTCGCGAGCCTTCTCGCCACACTCACGGGTCGCGATTCCAGTCGGGTAGAGGCCGTACCAACCGAGGCCTTCCCGCGTCCGGCACCCCGGCCACGCTATTCGGTGTTGGGCCACAATCGCTGGCGGGAAGCCGGGATTGACCGTCCCCGCTCGTGGGAATCCGCCCTGCGGGAAGCCGTCGAAGCCGGGGTTTTCTCGGCCGAATAAGACGGCTCTGATCATCCCGTTCGGCGCCGAAACGACCGAGGGAAACTCGGCTATCCGGACGCCGGAGGGTGTGATTCGGTGGCCGGGTGCAGTGCCTGCTCAATCAACGAAGCAATATAGGCGTAGTCCGGTTCTTGCGGGTCGACGCCGTTTGCCGGAATGAGTTCGACCCGCGCGATGGGAATCGCTCGCGCTTTCTCGGCCAGAGTGACGAAATACCCGAGCATCGACTGCGGGACGCTCGTCGTGACAATCTCGCTCGTCGACGCGGCAATGCTGTTGAACTTCGCCAGAATCGTCGCCGGAGTGAATTGCTCCACAATCGCTTGTTCAAGCTTGGCTTGGCGCTGCATGCGCCCGTAGTCGCCGTCGCCAATTTGGTAACGCGCGCGAGCGAACCAGAGCGCATCGTGGCCATTGAGGCGCTGGCACCCCTCTTCGATCCAGTGCTGAGGTTCGGAGGTTTCATCAGCCACAATCGGCACTCGGTTCTCGACGCACACGTCGACTCCGCCGAGCGCATCGACAAGGTCTGAGAAGCCCTGCATATCGATAAGCGCGTAGTACTGCACGGTGAGCCCAGTGACACCCGACGCGGCTTCCATCATGGCCGCGACACCGGCGGGGATTCCCTTGGCAATCGACGCCGCGAAGGCGTCCCGATGGTTCTCCTCCGCGTCGACATACACCGTGTTCAGGCAGGCCCACTCGCCGCAATAGTCGGCACTCGACTCGGTGTACCCCTCGGGGTACAAGCCGGCCATCACCGAACCGGCTGGGAAGGTGAAGTCGTGCAGGTCGCGCGGCATCCCGATAGTGACGGTCGCGCCGGTTTCCGCATCGACACTCACCACCATCGCGCTGTCGGGCCGAAGTCCGTCTCGATCCGGTCCGGCGTCGCCGCCGAGCAGAAGAAAGTTGTATCGGCCATTGATGGGCGGCTCGGCGGGCCCGGACCTGAACACGTTCGTGAGGAGCGAGTTCGTCGAAACCGAGAGTTGACTGGCGTAGACCGCTACGCCGGTCGAGGCGACGAGCGACAGTGCCGTGACACCGGCGAGTATCCATCGTGCCCGCGGCCCGGTGGTGACGAGTCGAAGCAAGCGGAGGGTGTCGAGCGTGAGCACGAACCACAGAACGGCATACCCGATGGCAACGACGGTGACCACCCAGAGAAACCATGTCGAGGTCACGAGGGTCAACGTGAACGCTTGCCAGAGGCCCATGAAGAGAGCCCCGAGCAGCAACGTCCCCCAGAGCACCAACGTCGCCCGCAAACCCACGCGGCCGAGCTGGCGATTGCCCGCGAGCGCTTGCGCTGAACCCGGCACGAGCAGATTGAGAATGAGCAGCACCCAGGCGCGGCGCGTCATGGCCTCGGGCGACGACGCATCCGGGTACCGAATGGGACTTTCGGCCGAACTCATCGCGCTTCGCGCAACCGTTCATTCTTCGCGGCAACGCCGGCCTCAAGTTCGTCCGCGTATTCGGCGAGCGCTACGGCGATGCGCTCATCGGTCGCGCCGAGAATTCGAGCGGCGAGAATGCCGGCGTTTGCGGCACCCCCGATGGAGACGGTCGCGACCGGGATACCCGCCGGCATCTGCACGATGGACAGCAACGAGTCCATTCCGTCGAGCGTCGCGAGGGGAACGGGTACGCCAATCACCGGGAGGGTGGTCAGTGAAGCCGTCATACCGGGCAGGTGGGCAGCGCCACCGGCGCCAGCAATGATGACCTGCAAACCGCGGTCGCGCGCGGTGCGAGCGTAATCGACCATGCGCTCGGGAGTGCGGTGTGCCGAGACCACCTCAACCTCGTAGGGCACCTCGAAGCGGTCGAGCATGTCAGCAGCGGCCTGCAGGGTGGGCCAGTCGGAGTCTGAGCCCATGATGAGGCCCACGCGCGGCGATTGAGTCACCTCTCGAGGCTAGCGAACCTCGCTGAAAATCCGCGGCAGGCTC
>DATGWF010000113.1:0-10820 GCA_035299585.1 Microbacteriaceae bacterium | reverse complement strand
AGTGGGCTCATCCACGACGCGGGCGGTTCGGCCTGGTGGGCGAATCTGCTCGGTGACGGTGTGGTCGGTGGCGTCGGCGGGGTGCTGGTGTTTCTGCCGCAGATTGTCTTGCTGTTCTTGCTCATTGCGCTGCTCGAGGGCATCGGCTATCTCGCGCGCGCCGCACTCATGATGGACCGCGTCATGTCCATCGGCGGGCTCGAAGGGCGCGCATTCGTGGCGATGTTGTCGGCGTTCGCGTGTGCGATTCCGGGCATCATGGCCACCCGGACCATGCCGAACGCCCGTGATCGCCTTGCGACCATTCTTGCCGCGCCGCTCATCACCTGCTCGGCGCGCTTGCCGGTGTACGCCTTGCTCGTCGGCATGCTGGTGCAACCGACCACCATGGTGGGGCCGTTCAACGCTCAGGGCGCGATCATGTTTGCCATGTACGTCCTCGGTGGCACGACCGCGATGTTGGCGGCGTCGATCGCGAAGCGCATACAGGGGCGCAAGTACGCGATGCCGTTTTCGATGGAGTTGCCGCCATACCGTGTGCCCACGGCACGCAGCGTCGTGACCATGATGTGGGTGTCGGCCAGTGCGTTCTTGCGCAAGGCGGGAACCATCATCCTTGCGACCACGCTCGCGCTGTGGGTGTTGTTGAACGTGCCGGTTCCGTCGACGGCACAGATGGAAGCGGCCGGCGTCGACGTGAGCGATGCGACCGCGGTGAGCGAATACACCCTCAATCAGTCGGCTGCTGCAGCGATCGGTCGCGCCGTCGAGCCGGTGTTTGCGCCACTCGGTTTCGACTGGCGCGTGAACGTGGGCATCGTGGCGTCGCTCTCTGCGCGCGAAACATTCGTGGCAACCATGGGTCAGATCGCCTCCGCAAGCAACCCTGACGATCCCTCTACGGAGCTCGCGAACCTCACCTACCAGTCGGGCGAACGCGCGGGCGAGCGGGTGTTCAGCGCTCCCACAATCGTGGCTTTGCTGCTGTTCTTCGCGTTCGCTCTGCAGTGCATGTCGACGGTCGGCATCATGCGCCGCGAGACCGGCTCGTGGCGCTGGCCGGGGATCGCGTTCGGCTACATGTTCGCACTCGCTTGGGGTGCCGCTTTTGTGGGCCACACTGTCACCGAGTGGATCGTCGGCCGATGACTGCGCTCGTTGTTCTGCCGGGCGAGCAGCCGGGCGAGCTGCGTTGGCTTGCCGAGCCCGGCACGTTCAGTGTGTTCGGTTCCGTGGCGAGCTTCGGCGAACAGGACTGGCCCGAGTGGCTCGATGTGGCCGAGGTGCGGTCGCACCGAGAGCTCATGCTGCGCCACGTTCCTGGCCGTTCCTGGGCAGAGTTGGGCGACGACGCGTGGGCCTTCGTGCCGGCTGCGGTTGAAGAGTCTTCCGCCTGGACGGTGCTCGAGGCAGGTTCGGCCGGCGACGCCTCCGACGAACGACTCTGTGCGGCGGTCTGTCAGGTGCTCGAGGGCGAGTTTGGTGAGTATGTCGCCAGCCACGGGGGCCGCATCGAACTCCTCGATGTGCACGACGGCGTCGTGCGGGTGCGGCTGGCGGGTGCGTGCTCAAGCTGTTCCATCGCCGACTGGACGCTCAAGCTGCGCCTCGAGCGCGATGTTCGACTCGCCGCGGGCGCGGATTTCGCAGCACTCGAAACGGTCTAGCCCGCTTCGAGTCGAGGCGGGCGCTGACTACGCGGGCTGGTATCCGGCGTCGACGATGGCGGCTCGCACCGCATCGAGGTCGACGGTTCCACTCGAGTGGATGTGCACCGTGGAGGTGCCGCCGGCGTTCAACTCGATCTCGACGGAGTCGACGCCGGACACGTCGGTGACGGCGCTCGTGACGTGGTTGACGCAGTTGCCGCATGTGAGTCCGTCGACGTTCAGGACGATGTCTGCCGGCGCGGCGTGCGCTTCGCTCGCGGCCGCGTTCGACCCGCAGGCGCAGCCGCCTCCGCCGCAGCATCCGCCGGCGTTGGCGTTGGCGTTGCGGTCGGTGAGTCCGAGATCGTGGTGCGCTTCCATGTGCTTTGGCCCTTCGTCTGCTGCTGCGCGGCGCTTCCGGCGCCGTCTTCCGAGCCAACGCTATCGCGCGCGACGGCATTCCCGGGTGAGGTCATCGCGGATGCACGGCGTGCAGGTTGCCGATGGCCGTTGGAGTGTGCGCCGTGATGCGAGTCGCTCAATGTCCGTGGCTGAGGGCGTCGGCGCGGATGCGGAACGTTCAGGGATGGCCGGGTACGCTCGGAGTATGTATGTGGCGTGGATGATTGTGTCGTTCCTCTTGTCGCTGGCGTGTTTGGTGTCGGCGGCCGCGAAGTTGCGCCGGGTGCCGCAGGTCATTGCGACACTGCAATCGGTCGGCGTGAAGGATTCGCAGGTGCCAATTCTTGCCGGCCTGCAGATCGCGGCCGCATTCGGTCTGGTGATGGGCGTCCTCCTGGTGCCGTTTTTGGCCCCGGTGACGGCCGGCGCGCTCGCCGTGTATTTCTTGGTCGGCACGGTGTTGCACTGGCGTGCCGGGCACCGTTTTCCGGCGCCCACAATCGTGCTGTTCCTGGTGAGCGTCGCCTCGCTGTGGCTCGGGTTGGCGGGCTAGCTCATGGCGATTCGTGTGCATCCCTGGGTGTGGGGTTTGGCGGCTTCGGGCGCACTGCTGTTGAGTGCCGCTTCGGTTGCGACGCTCTCTGGCGCGATGGTGAACGCTGAAGAGTCGCTCGCGACGTCCGTGCCGCTCGGGGCTGAGCGGCCGCAGCCGAGTGTCGTTGGTGCGGCGGTGTCGTTGAGTGGGAGCAAGGTGGTTGCGGGTTCGCCGTCGAAGGCGCGCCAGGCGCCGCGCTCGCCTCTGGCGGGCGGTTCGCAAGCGAAGTCGTCACCGAAGCCTCGGGCAACGCCGACCCCGACGGAGACCTCCACGCCGACCCCAACCGACAATCAGGCTCAGATTGATGCCCTGGTTGCGCAGGTGGCCGATTTCGACGGTCAGATTGCTGCGGCGAGTGCGGCGGTTGCGTCGGCGCAGTCGCAGTTGGACGCGTTGGTGGCGAACGGGCAGGGTGATTCGGCCGACGCGCAGGCGTTGAGCACCCAGATTGCGGATGGCAACGCCCAGGTGGCGTCGTTGACGGCGAGCCGCGATGCGGCACAGGCGCAGCTCGTGCAGCTGCGCGGCTTCTAGCTGTCGGAAGTTAGCTCTCGCGAATGAGCTGAACCCTTGGGTGGAGCAGGCTCCACGCTCGGTCCGCCGTGAGAGCGTCGGTTTGTTTTCGGTCAGCCAATGCCAAGCAGAGTCGGTCGGCCAAGGACAGGCCCGCCTTTGGCGACCAGAGCTCTGCGGCGCGTTCGGCGTCGTCAGCCGTGACCGGTTCGATTGTGACGTCGAACGAGTGAAGTAGGGATGACGCAAGACCCCAGTCGGCGCCCGCACTACGAACTTTCTGTGCGACTTCCGACCAATTGGCAGCGCTGCATGCAGAGCCGCTCTCGAGCGCGGCGAGAACCATCTCGGCTCCCTGCTCGTCTTTGAGGAAGGCGAGAATAGCGGAGGCGTCGAGTATCTTCACAGACCGCTTTCGATCCGCGCGTCTTCCTTGCGCTCTGCGATGAGCTCTTGGACGAGGTCGCGCCCCGAGAGTTGAGCGGCGACAATCTTTCGCAATGCCGATTGTTCAACGAGTGTGACGCCGACTTCGGAATCAATCGCGACGATTGGCGTACCGGGCACCCAACGATGGTGCGTACGAAGCTCTCTCGGGATGACAAGGCGGCCGCGCTCGCCCATTCGAAGTGAAACTGTCCCATTCATGCCAATATCGTCCCACACTTTCCTCAATTGTGGGATACTTTCCATTGCGTTCTGCGGAGATCAGGTGTGCCCTTGCGGGGCGTTAGTTTGCGGCGATGATTTCGAATCCGTCGGTGGTTTCGCGGAGCAGGAGCTGAGTGCCTGTGCGCCAGTTGAGCCGCTCGAGCGATTCGCTCGGGATGGTGAATGCCCCGGCGGAATCGATGACGGTGATGAAGAGCGTGCTCATGCCCGGAATTGTCTGGCCGGGCATGGTCGTGCGGCAATCGGGTTGACTTTCGTCGCTTCGAGTGTCGGGGGTGTGGCGCACACTCGACATTGGCTCCGGGGGTGGGCCGGAATCGGGGGAGAAGATGCCCAGCTATGACGTGATGAACGGGCTCGCATCCGCCGACCCGATTGTGTTCCTCATCGGCCTCGGACTCGTGATGCTCTTCGGTTGGCTCGTTTCCCGCAAGGACAAGCGCTAGCGTCGACGTCGCACATCGTTCCCAGCGGTTTCGATGCGCTTTCGCGCCACGCAAAAAGAATATATTTGCAATGAAAGATGAACGGGGACCCGATTGCCTGGGTGGGATTGCGGTAATTCGGGTGCCGTAAGAATGGGTGGGATTTTGTCTGATTCAAATAAGCGAATTGATCCGGAGCTCGTCTCTGTCGAACGACTTTTTTTCTCAAGCGTTCAATACATCGTGCCGAGGTACCAACGTGGATACGCCTGGGAAAAGGAGCAAGTCGAGCAGTTACTTGACGATGTGTATCAATCGTTCTCTGATTCTCCAAACGATGAGTATTTACTCGGGCAAATCATCACCTGCCCGTCCGAATCACCACTGCGCTCTCTCAACAGTGAATACACGCAGTACGACCTCATTGATGGCCAGCAACGATGCACCACGCTCTATCTGATTCTTGTCGCACTCTGGCACCGTGTTTCCGGAGCGAATAGTGAGAATCTTGGCAAACGGACTGGCGGAGTCTTGGAAGGCCTCGTCTCGCACTTGATTGAGCGGGACGACCGTGATCTCGTCGTTCCGAAACTAAAGCCCGCGGCCAATGGCAATCAATTGTTTGAAGCGTTGGTGAACGGGATGAAACTGCCTTCCGAGCTCGAAGGACCGACGGCAAAGAACATTGTCTCTGCGTGGGCTCAGATTAATGAGTTCCTCGAGGCCCGGGTGAAGGAAGGAACCTTTAAAGGCTTCTCAACGTATCTCCGGCAGAAGGTTCTTTTGATTCGCTTGCATCTTGCGGACTCGATTCATGCTCTGCGGGTCTTCTCTAAAGTCAACAACCGCGGACTCACGTTGGACGACGCTGACCTCATCAAAAGCTATCTATTTCAAAAAGTTCAGAGCGATGAGGATTTTGCTTCGCTTTCAGCGCAATGGGATGAAGCATCAAACACGATGTTCAAATCCCGTTGGAAGAAGACGCAATCAATGGAGTATTTGCTGAAGTTGAAGGCTGGGATTGAAACAGGCGACTCCGTTTCGTCAGGGAAGATTTTTGAGACTTGGGAATCGCTCCTTAGCGACGAAGCAAAGGCTCGCGGTTTCGCCGCAAGTTTGCCGGGTGATGCTACGGCTGTTTCGATGCTGACAAACAATAAGGTCAAACAATACGGTGGGGAGTACTGCGATCTGAACTATTTCACCAACATGCGCAAGGTCGTTCAACACTATGAAGTCCTGGTCGCGGGGTCACACCTGGCGCCAGGACCATATGATCGCCTCAATCGAATTGTTCAAGCGCGGACAACTCTTGCGACTCTCGCTGGGGAAGCCAAGGAATACGAACGGCTGATTCACCCTTGGGCGCATGCTATTCGCTCTCTGCGAGAAGATTCTTCAGCGGCAGAAGTGACTGCTGCATGCGATTCTGTAGGTGCCAGGGCTAATCTCGACCGGGAGTTCGATTTGGCATTCATTCGCGTTCAGTCACTGAGATACGACGTGCAGTCGCATCAAGAGCTTCTCAGGTTTGTCCTCGCATCTGTGGCGCGTTACGTTCAAGGACTCGTTGATTCGTCGCTGCCGCAGCTGCGCTCATACATGGAGACGACAACCGGTGCCGGCGAAGCTCGCGGATTCGATATGGACCATATTTTCCCGAAGTCCACGACCCGTGTAGCGCTGCATCTCCCCAGAGACGATTCGTGGCAGGCGCTTGGTGATGAAGAACGCCTTAGTAGAGAACGTTCGATGATTCACTCAATTGGAAACCTCGTCTTGCTCCATCCCGCTGATAATCGGAACCAGTCGGATGCGCTCCCATCAGAAGAATCCAAGATTTCGAACTTTTCGCAAAGCCAGCTTCTCGCGAATCGCCTCTTGGTGACCAAGCCCGAGAATCTCGGAAGCCCACGAATTCGGAAAGCTGCTGATGAATTGGGCCCCGTTCCTTCTCTCGAAGGCTGGGACGAGAAGTCCGTTCAGATGCGCGCGGACTGGATATGGCGAGTGTTTGGAAACATCCTCCGCGGCGATATGCAACTCACCTAAGACGCACTAGAAGGGTCGTTTCGCTAGACCGCGTTGTCGCCGCGAGACCATATATTTGCAGGGTGAGTAACTCAACGAAGTCAGTCGGTACCGTCGCTGAGTTGTTCGCAGGTGTTGGCGGATTCCGTGTTGGGCTCGAGCGCGCTGGTTGGTCGACTGTGTTCTCGAACCAATGGGAGCCGTCAACGAAAATCCAACATGCTTCGGACGTGTACGTTTCGCGATTCGGAAGCGACGGGCACTCCAACGAGGACATCGCGACGGTAAACGAACTCCCGCAGGATGTCGATCTTCTCGTAGGTGGCTTCCCCTGCCAGGACTATTCCGTCGCAAAGTCGCTGAATTCCGCCAAGGGTCTCGAAGGCAAGAAGGGCGTGTTGTGGTGGGAAATTCTCCGACTCGTCCAAAAACACCGGCCGAAATTCATCTTCTTGGAGAATGTTGACCGACTCCTGAAGTCGCCCTCCGCTCAGCGAGGTCGCGACTTTGCCGTCATGCTTCGCACCCTCGGCGATGAGGGGTATTCAATCGAATGGCGCGTTGTCAATGCTGCTGAGTACGGATTTCCGCAACGCCGAATCCGGGTTTTCATCGTTGCCAGACTCAATGGGCGCGTTGAGAATCCGCATACATCAATCCTCTCCTCTGGAATCCTTGCCCGCGCGCTGCCGATAGAGGCCGTCGGCGAGCTGAAGGACGTTCCGATTGATTCCGATCCGACGGTCGTCAGCAAGCTGTTCAACGTCGGGGGCAAGCTCAGCCCATTCTTGACAAGCGGTGTGTATGCCGACGGTGTTGCGCACACGCTCAAAACTGCAGCCGTGTGGTCGGGGGAGCGGAGGACGCTGGGCGACGTTCTGCAAGACGACGACGATGTTCCGAGTGAGTACTGGATTGATGCGAACCGTCTTCCAGAATGGGAATACCTAAAGGGTGCAAAGACCATCAAGCGAGTGCACCCAGGGTCTGGCGTCGAATACAACTATTCAGAGGGAAAGATGGCTTTCCCAGACCTCCTTGAGAACCCGTCCCGAACGATCCTCACAGGAGAAGGCGGGGCAACCCCGTCCCGCTTCAAGCACATCATTCGTAGACCACGTGGATATCGTCGGCTAACGCCAATCGAGCTCGAGCGGCTGAATGGCTTCGAAGACAACTGGACGGCGACCGGCGTGAACGGCAAGCCGATTCCAGACGCTCGTCGCGCGTTCTTCATGGGAAACGCGCTCGTCGTGGGACTCATCGAACGAGTCGGTAAGGTTCTCGCCGAAGAGGCCTAGACAACCGACCAGGGGGAGGTCGCATTGGATATCGCTGAATATGACGTTTCGTCAGCAGAATCGTTGCTCGCGCATGCAATGAAGCTTCGCGGCAAGACCCTTGCACAGGTCGTGGATTGGATCCAGATTCAGGAAAACGACCAGAGCCGAGGTGATTTGGGCTCACTCGTTGAGTCCGTGTTTTTCAACTACACGCCGCCGTCGAATCATGGGCCTGACTTTCCGCTAGCGGGTGTCGAGCTGAAGACGACCGGTGTGCTCCGCCGCAAGGACGGTTCGTTCCGGGCCAAGGAGCGACTCGTCCTTTCGATGATTGACTACAACGCGATTGTCAATGAGACCTGGGAAACCTCGTACGTTCTTCAAAAGTGCAGACTCATGCTTCTCGTGTTCTACCTTTACGAGAAGGAAAAGGCGGTTCAGGATCGCCGATTCATCCCGGATCCGATGCTGTTTAGCATCCCCCGTGCCGACTTCCCCGTGCTCAAGCGTGACTGGGAGACCATCCAAGCCAAAGTTCGGAACGGCCTCGCGCACGAGTTATCCGAGGGTGACACCCTCTACCTGGGCGCATGCCGAAAGGGTACGGGCGGGGCCAATGAAGCACTTCGGTCCCAACCATTTTCCGCCACACTTGCAAAGTCGCGAGCGTTTTCGCTGAAGCCTGGATACATCAATCTGATTCTTGATGGTGAGGTTGGCAAACGAGACTTGCCTGAGGTGTCGGAAACGATGTCCCTCGAGGATGCGTCGTTGAGACGGCTGCGCGCCTTTATCGGAAAAACGACAGACCAAATATCCCGAGAGACCAGCATTCTGCGGGGGGCGGGGCACCACAAAGGTTTCAAGTATGCGCTTGCGCTCGGAATGCTCGGAGCGTCGGGAAAGTCCGTCCCCGAGTTCGAAAAGGCCGGCATCACACTCAAGACGATTCCTAAGACGCATACGGGCAGGGTAAAGGAATCGATGTCATTCCAAGGATTCAGGTTTGAAGAAATCGTTTCTCAGGAATGGGAAAAGTCCCGCTTTGCGGAAATGCTTGAACAGAAATTCCTATTTGTCGTTTTCCGCGCCCAAAAAGACGGCTCCGAAACCTTTGAGTCTGCCTTCTACTGGAACATGCCGGCCGCGGATATAGAGCAAGCTCACGCGGTCTGGGAGGAGACAAAGAAGCGGATCCGCTCAAATCCCTCTGAACTTCCGAAAGCTTCCGAAAGTCGCGTCGCGCACGTTCGGCCGAAGGGGAAAAACGCAGCAGATATGGATGTTGCTCCGGACGGGTCGATGCACACTAAGAAGGCGTTCTGGCTAAACAGCTCCTACATTCAGGAAGTCGTCAACGAGTTTGGAAAGCCATAGTTTCGGCATTGACGAAGTTTGATAAAAGGAATCCCGGCCTCAAGCTACGTATCTCGCAATGACGCGTCGCGAAACTTTGGGCGGCACGAAGAAGGGCGACCTTGCTGAACCGGCGGGGATTCGACAGACTGCTCCAATGACCCATTCCATTCGAGTCGCCGTTCGTCGTGCCGTGGCTGTCGCAATCGCATCCGTGAGCATCGCCGCATCCCTCGCCACCGCACCGCTCGCCGCGAACGCAACCACCTTCGGATGGGACGAAGTGGCCACCCACTCGGCCTCGGCGGGCTCTCAACCCCAGATTGCCGTCAACGCTGACGGCCTGGTGGTGGCCGCGTGGACTGAGCAGGAGATGGATGTCCCGGTCCGACCGCTGTGGGTGTCCGTCAGCGAAGACGGCGTCACCTGGACCCGCATTGAAAACCCGCTCTCACCCCTCGCGTCCGAACCGAGCATTGTCACCACACCCGACGGCGATTTCGCCATGGCGTGGACCACGGCCGATCTCGTCACTGGCGAATACAAGGTGTGGTTTGGGCGCAGCACCGACGGCCTTACCTGGGAAACCCAGGAAGTCGACAACGACTCGGAAAACATGCTCACCGGTGCCGCCATTGCCATTGCACCCAACGGCCAAGTCGAACTCATGTACAGCGAATTGGCTCCGAACTTCCCGAGCGCGCTCACCCTTATGCAATCGAGCTTCAGCGAAGGCAGTTGGTCGACGCCACAAATGCGCGACGTCCTCACCGGTGTCAGCTTCAACTGGTGGGACATCCAGATCCAGGCTCGCCCCGACAACAGCTTCGTGGCAGCTTGGTCGCTCCATTTCGCGCCCGAAACGTTTTCGCTGGTGAACGGGTCTATGAAAGCAGCCGATGGCGACTGGGGATTCCGACAGTCACTCTCGGGCAATCTGCCCGAGTCGGCGTTTTACCCGCGCCTCGCCGTGAACGCGTCGGGGCTCACCGTGCTCAGCTACATCGTGCTCGACTTGGAAACCAATGTGGCCAGAACTGAGGCGCGCACGCAATCAGGCAGCAACGCCTACACCGACCCGATCGTGCTTGAGGGCACCGGAAGTGGAGCGCCATACAACTCCATTACCGTGACCGACGACGGCACCTTCGCGGTCCTGTACGCTCACGGCGACGACCTCTTCACCCGGGACATCAAGGTGCGCAAGAGCATCGACGGCATCAACTGGACGGCCGACTTTGTGGTCTCCGACGCTACCGACACCCACTTCGCCGGCGACATCACCTGGTCTGACGGCCAATACATGGCCATCTGGTGGAAGAAGGTTGGGCTAGATAATGTCCTCACCTGGCAGCTCGTGTCGAGCGTGAGCGACGATGGCGAAACTTGGAGCGCCCCGACCGTCATGAGCGAAGAGAGCCTGATTGTCGGGTCCAACATGTTCTGGCTGTGGACCGCGCCGCGGGTGATGCCATTCCAGGATGGCTTCATTGCGGGTTGGCAGTTCACCAACCCGAGCGACGAGATGGACATTCGCGTCCAAACCTCGGTCTGGCACGAGGTGCCAGACCCGGTGGAGGAGCCGACTCCGAGCCCGAGCGCAACCGCTGCAACCGCGAGCCTCGCAACGACCGGGCTCGAAGCTGCACCGGCCGCGCTGGCCGCGACCGTATTGCTTGTGCTCGGCGCGGTGCTTGCGCTTCGCCGCCGCCGCGCGGTTTAGCGCAGCGGCGCCCGGTTAATGAACTGCGCGCGCAACGCCCGCACCACCGGGGCTTGCGCGCCCGAGCGGGTCACGAATGACGTGCGACGCGAGCCGAGTGGCTCGCGCGTGGGTCGAGCGACCACGTCGTAGTCGCTGTCGATCGCGCTCGGCGTCATGAGGGCC
>DATGWF010000112.1:0-3164 GCA_035299585.1 Microbacteriaceae bacterium | reverse complement strand
GAGCGGTGGTCTGCAACGGTCACCAACTGGCTCAGCCGGCTCTGATGCTGGCCTAGGCTTGACGGGCACGCCGAATCGAAGGGAGCCCGGTGGTCGACGCCATCCGACTCATCGAACGTACGCCGCAGATGACGGCCTCCGAAATTGCCTCGGAGTTCATCCCGCCGCCACAGTTTGCGGACGCCCGGTTCGGCAACTACCGTCCAGACCCCAGTTTCCCGTCTCAGCGGGACGCGGTCGAGCTGCTCGAACGCTTCGCCAACGACGACGGCTCCCGTCCGAGCGGATTCTTCGCCTGGGGTAAGCGTGCCGCCACGGAGAAGCCGGGCGTGTATCTCGACGGTGGGTTCGGTGTCGGCAAGACCCACTTGCTCGCGGCCCTGTGGCACACCTGCCGAGGCAGGCGCAAAGTGTTCGGCACGTTCATTGAGTACACCGCTCTCGTTGGCGCTCTGGGGTATGCGGAGACGGTGCGACTTCTCACGGGCACCGACCTCATTTGCATCGATGAGTTCGAGCTCGATGATCCCGGCGACACCATGCTCATGTCGCGCCTGCTCGGCGAGCTCATGGCGAGTGGAACGCGCGTCGCGGCCACCTCGAACACGCCCCCGAACGCGCTCGGCGAGGGGCGATTCGCTGCCGCCGACTTCCTCCGTGAAATCAATGCTCTTGCGAGCAACTTCGTGACGCTCCGTATTGATGGCACCGACTATCGCCGGCGCTCCACGAGTGGGGCGGCAGTGACCCTCCCGGATCGTGACTGGCAACGCACCGTCGATGCCTTGCTCGATGCGGGACACCCCGTTGCGGTCGAGTCGTTCGCCGATCTGGTGGGTCACTTGTCACGCGTGCACCCGTCGCGCTACATCAAGCTCCTGACCGGCGTCGAAATCCTCGCGGTTCGTGACGCCTATCAGTTGCACAACCAAAATGATGCCCTGCGGTGGGTTGCGTTTATCGACCGCGTCTATGACGCAGAGATTCCGATTGTTGCCAGTGGACTCGAGCTGTCAGACATCTTCGACGCGGACATGCTCGGCGGCGGTTTTGCCAAGAAGTATCAGCGCTGCATTTCTCGCATGATTGCGTTGACGAGCGGAGATCTCCCCACGTCGACCGCCGCATAGTGGCGGAAACGCGCCCGAAACATCCGCTGCAGTTTCGTTACGCGCTCGAAACATCGCTCGTCACTTTCGGAAATGTCCTCCCGCCATGGTGGTCATACTCACAGCTGTGAGTGCCCGCTCGACCCAGTGAGGACACAATGAACGAACCCGGAAATCTTGCGTGGGGCATCATCGCCACCGCCCTCGTCCTGTTCATGACGCCAGGCGTCGCTTTCTTCTACGGCGGACTCGTCAAGGCGAAGAGCGTCATCTCGATGATGATGATGAGCTTCGGCGCGCTCGGGCTCATCACGGTGCTGTGGATTCTGTACGGCTACAACATGAGCGTCGTGAGTGCGCCCGACCAGTTCGCCGGTAACCCGTTCTCAGACTTTGGTCTCTCAGCCCTTGCGGCGGCCGAAAACGCCAATACTGCGCTGGTCGGCGTGAGCTACGGTGCCACCTTCGCAATCATCACCGTCGCGCTCATTTCCGGCGCGATTGCCGACCGAGCCAAGTTCGGTTCCTGGATGATTTTCGCCGGCGTCTGGGCGACGCTGGTCTATTTCCCCGTGGCTGCCTGGGTGTGGGGTGGCGGATGGATCATGAAGCTGGGGGAGACGCTCGGGCTTCCCGCAGTCATTGACTGGGCCGGTGGTACCGCCGTGCACATCAACGCCGGTGCAGCAGCATTGGCTCTCGCCCTTGTGCTGGGTAAGCGTGTGGTGTTCCAGAAGGGCGCGCACAAGCCGCATAACGTGCCGCTCACCCTCATCGGTGTCGCGATTCTGTGGTTCGGCTGGTTCGGTTTCAATGCGGGTGCAAACTGGCTCAGCGAGGGGATTGCCGGTGCCGGCTTGATTGTGCTGAACACGCTCGGTGCGACCGCTGCGGCAATCATTGGTTGGGTCATCGTGGAACGCATCAAAGACGGCAAGGCCACGTCGGTCGGTGCCGGTTCCGGTGCGGTCGCTGGCTTGGTCGCCATCACGCCCGCGTGCGCAAATCTCACTCCGGGTTGGGCACTTGTGCTCGGTGTGTTCGCCGGCGTGCTGTGTGCGCTCGCAATCGAGCTGAAGTTCACCCTCGGTTTCGATGATTCGCTCGATGTCGTCGGTGTGCACCTCGTTGGTGGCCTCACCGGCACGCTCTTCCTCGGGTTCTTCGCGACCGGGACCGGTCTGTTCACCGGTGGCGATGGGGGTCAGCTCGCAGTGCAGGCCATTGCGGCCTTCGCGGTGCTGTTCTATTCGTTCATCGTGGCCGGCGTCGTGGGCCTCCTGTTGCAGAAGACCATCGGTTTCCGAATCACGAGTGAGGACGAGATTGCCGGTGTCGACACGGTGGTGCACGGCGAAGAGGGCTACGCGCTGGAGACCTCGTAGCACGCTATCGAAACGACGAAGGCCCGGACTGATGTCCGGGCCTTCGTCTCGTGGTGGGCGATACTGCGCGCTGGAGCCTGTGCAGCGCATCGCGATGCGGCGACGCCAGCGCCGAGACGCCCGGGCGGCTCGGTTCCCAGCTGGAGTGGTTTATAGGAGAGCCCAAAGCAGGAAGACCCCGGTCGTCGACCGGGGTCTTCCCCATTTGGTGGGCGATACTGGGATCGAACCAGTGACCTCTTCCGTGTCAGGGAAGCGCGCTACCGCTGCGCCAATCGCCCATATTGAGTTGTTGAGGTGGATACCGGATTCGAACCGGTGTATACGGCTTTGCAGGCCGCTGCCTCGCCTCTCGGCCAATCCACCGTGGGTTCCACACCGGGTGTGCCACCACATGAGAATCGGGAGAACCTTTCGGTCTCCCGTATCTCCGAGCGGATGACGAGATTCGAACTCGCGACCCTCACCTTGGCAAGGTGATGCGCTACCAGCTGCGCCACATCCGCGTTGCGCACATTTCTGTGTGCCTGAGTGACTCTAGTAGATGTTCCGGCACACTCGCAAACCGAGATGCAAATTCCGGTTGATTGTGCATTGTGGGGCGATTCTCGCTAGGCTCGAGCACGCGGTCCTGGCGTTCCCGGGGTCGTATTTGGGCGATTGGCGCAGT
>DATGWF010000111.1:0-3562 GCA_035299585.1 Microbacteriaceae bacterium | reverse complement strand
CCTGCTGAACATCCCGGTCGGACTCATCGCACTCAGCATCGTGCTTCGGTTCCTGCACCTGCCGAAATTCCACCGCACGGACAAGATTCGAATCGACTGGTTCGGTGCCGCCTTCGTCGTCATGGCGCTCGTTCCCCTGCTCCTCGTCGCCGAAAACGGCCGCGAATGGGGCTGGGATTCTGCGAGCTCGATGTGGTGCTACGTCATCGGTGGCATTGGGGTCGTTGCCTTCATCGTGACCGAACGACGCATGGGAAGCGACGCCATCATCCCGCTCTCGCTGTTCTCCAGCCGCGTGTTCTCGATGGCGACCATGATCGGTGTGCTCGTCGGCTTCGGCATGTTCGGTGGCATGCTCGTCATTCCGCTCTACCTGCAGCTCGTTCAAGGTGCGACCCCGACCGAGTCGGGTCTGCTCATGCTCCCGATGATTGCCGGCATGATGACCGGATCAATCGCGTCCGGTCAAGTCATCTCCAAGACCGGCCAGTACCGCATCTTCCCGGTAACGGGCACCCTGTTCCTCGCCGGTGGATACCTCTGGATGACCCTGATCCACCTCGACACTCCGCTCTGGTGGGCCATGGTCGGAATGTTCTTCATCGGTGGTGGACTCGGCCAGCTTATGCAGACCCTCACCATCGCGAGCCAGAATTCGGTCTCGGGGAAGGACATGGGCGTCGCAACGAGCGCCTCGACGTTCTTCCGACAGATCGGTGGAACGCTCGGTACTGCCGTGTTGTTCTCGGTGTTGTTCTCGCGCCTCCCCGACACCATCTCGTCGGCGTTCGGGAACGAAGAGCTACGCAACAAGCTGATGGCTGCAGCACAGGACCCGGCCGTGGCGGCGGACCCGAAGAACGCTCAGATTCTCGAGCTGCTGAAGTCCGCGCAAAGCGGCAGCGGCACGAGCGGGCTTAGCGACGCTCTCAACGGCAATAGTTCGTTCCTCACCGGAGCGAACCACGACCTGACCGCACCGTTCCTCACCGGATTCATCGATGCCTCGGTGACGGTGTTCTGGGTCGGCTTCGGAGTGGTGGCCTGCGCATTCGTCCTGTCGCTGTTCTTCCGTCCGGCTCCACTCCGAAACGTGTCGGCCATGCAAGAACGCCACGACGAAGCCCGCGCCGAAGCAAAGCTCGCCGGACTCGGCTAACCCGCGTCAAGAACACCCCGGAGTCGCTCGCGCATAATCGCGACGGCCTCGGGGTGTTCGTCTATCAGGATGAAGTTGCGTCCGAGTTCGGCGGCAGCGGCCCCCGTCGTGCCACTCCCCGCAAAGAAATCCAGCACGGTGTCGCCAGGCCGGCTTGAGGCCTGAATGATGCGCCGCAAAATTCCGAGCGGCTTCTGGGTCGGATAGCCGGTCTTTTCGCGGCCGGTCGGGGAGACAATCGTGTGCCACCAGACGTCGGTGGGCAGTTTGCCGCGTTCGGCTTTCTCTGGGCTCACGAGGCCCGGGGCCATGTACGGCTCGCGGTCGACCGCTTCCGAATCGAAGTGATATCGATCCGGATTCTTGACGTACACGAGAATTGTGTCGTGCTTGGTCGGCCAACGTCGCTTCGACTTCGCGCCGTAGTCGTAGGCCCAGATGAGTTCGTTAAGGAAACACTCACGCCCAAAAATCGCGTCGAGCATGACCTTCGCATAGTGCGCTTCGCGGTAATCAAGATGCAGGTACAGGGTGCCGTCGTCGGCAAGAATCCGCCAAGCCTCCACGAGTCGGGGTTCGAGAAAGCCCCAGTAGTCATCAAATCGATCGTCATAGCGGTGTAACTGTTCGCGAATCGACACGTACTCGCGGCCCTGAAATCCCGGGCGGCCACCCGGTACACGGACACTCCGCTGATTCTCGCGAACCTGAACCCGACCGGTATTGAATGGCGGATCGATATAAATGAGCGTCACCGACGCATCCGGGAGCGCGCGCAAGTGCGGAAGATTATCGCCCTCGAGGATACGGTTCACTCGCTCAGTTAAACAGCAAAGCGGCCGCACGGCACCGCGAGCGCCCTCGGCGCGTCATGTCAGATAGCGAAGCTATCCCGGGCCGCCGATGCGAACCGCTGGTCGAGCCACTCGACAAGGTCGCCTTGGACCTCGAGTCGGTTCGTCTCATTGAGGATTTCGTGCCGGGCGCCCGGATACACCAGCACGGTGACGTCGGTGAAGTGGGAGCGAGTGACGTACGCTTGCGCGAGCGCGCGAGCCGAGCGCTCCCCGCCGAGCGTGTCATCGGAGCCGACCGCGATGAGGAGCGGAACCACGGCGATCCCGGGCGCGGGACGACCGAGCAGACGCAGCGTGTCGGGGAGTCCGAATAGCGTGCGCAGCGGCGTTGCCGTGCAGAGTTCATCCGCAACGAAGGCCCGTGCGACCTCCGGGTCGCGCGAAAGCCACTCCACGCCGGTCGTTCCGAGGTGGGCGTGCTTGCGGTTGAGATTGCCTCCATCCATCGCGAACGGCGTGCGATAGGCCGTGCCGGTCAAAATCACGGCATCCGCCGGACAGGTTCCGCGATTCATCATCATTTGGGTGACGAGCGACCCCCACGAGTGACCGAGCACCACGAACGGCAGATCCGGACGTGCCGCTCGAGCAATCGCAAGGAATTGCTCGATGGCCGCGACGGTCGACCGGAGACCTCCGGGGCCGAGTCGACCCATTCGGCTCACGTCACCGCCATGCTGCAGGCGACCGGTCTCGCCATGACCGCGGTGATCATCGGCCCAGACTTCCCAACCGGCAGCGGTGAAGGCCCGCGCTGTCTCGTCGTAGCGGCCGGAATGCTCGCCAACACCGTGCAACAGTGCAATGACCCCGCGCGGCTCGGCAACTGCGGACCACACGCGGTACCGGATCGTCACTCCATCAGCATCGACAAACTCGCCCCATCGCATGGGCTCACGATAGCGCGAGTCGACGCGAAAGTCTCTGGCAGAAGGAGATTCCGAGTGCGACCGCCGATACCAGAGCGACGCCCGCGGCGGCACCGCCGACGACATCGGAGAACCAGTGCGCATCGATGATGATGCGATCCGCGGCAGTGATGGCGATGGCGGCGCAGCCGACGACCCACACCCACAGTTTGGCGACCACCCACATGAACGCCACCGCGGCGACCGTGACCCCGAGGACATGGCCGGACGGGTAGGAGCTGAGGTTGAGCGGCTCATTCGGGCGTGGTCTGGCAAAGGTGTGCTTGAGGACACCGGTCCAATTCCAGACGAGCACGGCACTCACCGCCAGGAGCGCGGCCGACCACCAGCGTTGGCGGAAGACACCGAACCAGACCGCACCGAGAAGTGCACACAGCTCTGGCCACGGCCAGTTGGTCACGCTCGCAACCCAGCCGGCGGCCTCCGCAAGAGCCAAGCGACTGGGCGCAGCAACCGCACGGATGCTCCAGTCAAGCGGTACGGCAAGCGCCGGAAGCTCACGAATCGAAATCCCGAGGGCCACGAGCAGACTGAGTGAACTGACGAGGCCCCAAGCCGCTCGATCACGACGCGGACGCCACGGGTCGGGAGCATTCATGCGGGGCACGGCCCCACCC
>DATGWF010000110.1:0-16546 GCA_035299585.1 Microbacteriaceae bacterium | reverse complement strand
CGCAGGATCGGGCCGAGCGTCTGCCAGGCTTCAGCGCTCCCGCCGGGCATGATGCTCGGGCCGGTCAGTGCGCCCTCCTCGCCACCGGAGATTCCGGCGCCGACGAAGTTGATGCCGGTCTCGCGCACGGCCTTTTCGCGGCGGATGGTGTCGGTGAACAGTGCGTTCCCGCCGTCGACGATGATGTCGCCGGGTTCGAACGCTTCAACCAGGGCATTGATGACGGCATCGGTTCCGGCACCCGCCTGGACCATGATGATTGCCGTACGCGGTTTCGCGAGCGTCGCGGCGAACTCGGCGTACGAATAGGTCGGAATCAGACCGGCTTCGGGGTGCTCGGCAATGACCGCGTCGGTGCGTTCTGCGGAACGGTTGAATACGGCGACGGTGTTTCCGGCGCGGCTCGCGAGGTTGCGCGCGAGGTTGGAGCCCATCACGGCCATTCCAACTACGCCGATATTTGCGACCGCTTCAGCCATTCTTAACGTCCCTCATCTGCGTGATTTCCTGCGCTCGCAGGCGTTTCTAGCGTAGTGGGCGCTCAATGCCCGAATTGGTGTCGGCAGGGGCGACAGGGATAGACTGAGCTCGAACTTCGGCGAGGGGTGCGCGAGCATCCGTTATCGACGCGGTGGCTGGCTTCACGGCTGTCCCTCACGCGTGATTCGCGTTCGAGTTGAACAACACATCATCGATGGGTCGTGAAGGCCCGCAAGGAGAAATCATGTCGCACGACATCGACAACAAGGTTCCCGCAGAACTCCGCACCCAGTTCGGCAAGGGCTTCGCCCGTCGCGCTCGCGCAGCTGGTCAGGTTCCGGCCGTGATGTACGGTCACGGTACCGACCCGGTGCACGTCACCGTTCCGGCCCACCAAGTCGGCCTCCTGCTCCGCAAGGCCAACGCTATCCTCGACCTCCAGATCGCAGGCAAGAGCCACCTCGTGCTCGTCAAGGACGTGCAGAAGGACCCGGTCAAGCAGATCATCGAGCACCTCGACCTCATCGTCGTCACCAAGGGCGAGAAGGTCCAGGTCGAGGTGCAGGTGCACCTCGAGGGCGAGGCCTTCACCGGAACCGTTGTCGAGTTTGAGCAGCACACCGTAACGCTCGAGGCCGAGGCAACCAACATCCCGGAGTTCGTGACCGTTTCGGTCGAGGGACTGCACGAGGGCGCGCAGCTGCACGCCAAGGACATCACTCTGCCGAAGGGCGCTTCGCTCGTGAGCGACGCAGACGCGCTCATCGCTGTTGTGCACCGTCCGCAGAAGGCCGCCGCTTCGACCGAAGAAGCTGCCGCCGAGTAGGTTCGGCACCGCGCTGCGATGGCAGACACCTGGCTGGTAGCCGGGCTCGGGAATCCCGGGCCCGGCTACGCTGGCAATCGGCACAATGTCGGCTTCATGGTGGCCGATCGTTTGGCCGAAACCGTCGGCGCGAAATGGTCGGCGAGTAAGGCGAGCGCGTTGACCGCGGAGGGCTTTGTTCGTCCCGGAGGGCCGAAGCTTCTGCTGGTGAAGCCGCAGACGTTTATGAACGAGTCCGGGCGATCGGTCGGATTGCTCGCGTCGTTCTTCGGCCTGCCGCCGGAACGCGTCATCGCCATTCATGACGAGCTCGACATTCCCTTCGACAGCATCAAGCTCAAGCAGGGCGGCGGCCACGGCGGTCACAACGGTCTGCGGTCCATTGACCGCGCGCTCGGCACACCCGAGTATTTCCGGGTGCGGGTCGGCATCGGCCGTCCGCCCGGACGGATGGACGCGGCCGCATTCGTGCTCAAGGACTTCGCCGGTCCGGAGCGCGATGTCCTCCCGAATCTCGTCGAGGATGCCGCCGACGCGACCCTGCTGCTCATTGAGTCTGGTTTGCTCGCCGCGCAGCAACGGTTCCACGCGCCGGCCTAGAATCATCGGGTGACCCTGCACGGACTTTTCACAGCGCTCCAGCGCGCCTCTGACGTGCAGGAACTGCACGAGGCTGTCGAACGAGACACCGATGCATGGGTGCCCGACGGACTCATTCCCGGGCTCGCGGCCGGCCTCTCCGAGGGTCGCGCGGCGCGCGGCCACGCCGGAAGTGTGCTCATCATCACCGCGACGAGCCGCGAGGCAGAGCAGTTAGCGAGCGCCCTCCGGAGCGCGACGGAAACGCCCGTGTTGACCATGCCAGCTTGGGAGACCCTCCCGCACGAACGGCTGAGCCCCTCAGCAGAGACGGTTGGGCGTCGCATCCAAGTCGTTCGCGCGGTCGCGACGGGGGAGCCCACGCTCGTCATCGCTTCTGTCCGGGCTGCCCTACAACCGGTTGCGGGCAACCTCGCGAGCATTCCGCACCTCGAGTTTCAGGCGGGGGCCCGAGGCTATGACCTGAGTGTCATATCTGCGCAGCTCGTGGAACTCGCCTTTGAGCGCGTCGATCTCGTCACCCGCCGCGGTGAGTTTGCGGTGCGCGGCGGGATTCTCGATGTGTTCCCACCGACCGAAGCCCACCCGCTCCGCATTGAATTCTTCGGCGATGAAATCGAACACATCAAGCCGTTCAACGTCGCCGACCAGCGCTCGCTCGCTGAGGCGGTGGAGCGCGTTGACGTGCTACCGAGTCGTGAGCTGCTGCTCACCCCGGCCGTGCGCCAACGTGCGCGCGAAATGCGGCACGAATTCCCGCAACTCGCGCAGATTCTTGAAAAGGTCTCTGAGGGTATTCCAGCCGAGGGCATGGAGTCGCTCGCTCCCGCACTCCTTGACGAGCTCGTTCCGCTCACCGCGTTCTTCCCTCGTGGCTCGGCGGTGGTCGTGGTGAAGCCGGAGAAGGTTGCTGCCCGCGCCCAGAGTCTCGGCGAAACGAACCGCGAGTTCCTTGCCGCCGCGTGGAGTGCCGCGACCATTGGCGGAACCGCGCCGATCGACACGAGCAGCTTTGCGAGTCGGCTCGCGGCGGGGGAGTTCCTCGACCTAGAGGCATTGCGTTTGGCGCATCGCGCCGCTGACGACAGCGCTAACTGGTGGACCTTCCTCGACTTCGATTCCGATGCTCCGGGAACGGAACGCACGCGTGCGCACGGACTCCCGAGTTTCGCTGGAAATGCCGATGGCGCGCTCGATTTTGTGGCTGAACGCTTGCGCGCGGACTGGTCCGTAGTGGTCGCGATTCCGGGACACGGCCTAGTCGAGCGCGCCGCACAACTGCTCAGTGAGCGCACGCTCGCCGCGCGCATCGTGGACGAGATTCCGACCCAACTCGATTCTGGCGTCGCCTACCTGGCAACCGCCGACGTGCTCGCCGGATTCGAGCATCCCGAGCTGCGCGTGTGTGTCCTCAGTGAGGCGGACTTCTTTGGCCGCGCCCGCTCCCAGGCGGCACAGGCGCCCAAGAAGCTTGCCAGTCGGCGCCGGAGCGTGGTCGATCCACTGCAGCTGAAGCCGGGCGATCTGGTGGTACACGAGACGCACGGCATCGGTCGGTTTGTGGAGCTCGTCTCACGCGAGGTCACGGCCGGAGTGCGGCCAAGTGGACCGGCGCGCGTCGGTGAAGACCGCTCGGCCCCCACGATTGTCCGCGAGTATGTCGTGCTCGAGTATGCGCCGAGCAAGCGCGGACAGGCGGGAGACCGGCTGTTCGTCCCGACCGACCAACTCGATTTGCTCACCCGCTATGTCGGGGGTGAAGCGCCCACACTGTCCAAGATGGGCGGCAGCGACTGGGCCGCGGCGAAGGGCAAGGCTCGAAAGGCAGTTCGTGACATCGCGGTGGAGCTCGTCAAGCTGTATTCGGCTCGGATGTCGTCGAAGGGGCATGCATTTGGCCCAGATACGCCGTGGCAGCGAGAACTCGAGGAAGCGTTCCCGCACGTCGAAACACTCGACCAGCTGCAAACCATCGAAGAAATCAAGGCCGACATGGAACGGCCTATCCCGATGGATCGACTCCTCGCCGGCGACGTCGGCTTTGGCAAGACCGAGGTGGCAGTGCGAGCAGCCTTCAAAGCCATCCAGGACGGCACCCAGGTGGCGATGCTCGTCCCGACCACGCTCCTCGTCAAGCAGCATCTTGAAACCTTCAGCGAGCGCTACGCCGGCTTCCCGGTGAAACTCCGCGCGCTCTCGCGCTTTCAGACCGACAAGGAAGCTCGCGAAACCATCGCCGGTCTCGCCGACGGCAGTGTCGATATGGTCATCGGCACCCACCGCATCCTCACGGAAAAGATGCAGTTCAAAAATCTCGGCTTGCTCATCATCGACGAAGAGCAGCGATTCGGCGTCGAGCACAAGGATGCGTTGAAGAAGCTCAAAACGAACGTCGACATTCTGGCGATGAGTGCGACGCCAATTCCGCGCACGCTCGAAATGGCCGTGACCGGCATCCGTGAAATGTCCACGCTCGCAACCCCGCCAGAGGACCGGCACCCGATTCTCACCTACGTTGGCCCCTCGAACGACCAGCAGGTCGCCGCGGCGATTCGACGCGAGCTGTTGCGCGAGGGTCAGGTGTTCTTCGTGCACAACCGGGTCTCGTCCATCAACCGCGTCGCTTCCCACATTGCCGAACTTGTGCCGGAGGCGCGCATCGCGGTCGCCCACGGCCAATTGGGCGAGCATCAGCTCGAAGACATTGTCGACGGCTTTTGGGAGCGGCGTTTCGACGTGCTCGTCTCGACCACGATCATTGAGACCGGTCTCGACATCGCGAACGCAAACACCATCATCATCGACCGCGCCGATAAGTACGGTCTGAGCCAGCTGCACCAGTTGCGCGGCCGAGTCGGACGCGGACGTGAACGTGCCTACGCGTACTTCCTCTACGACGATTCGGTTCCGCTCTCTGAGACGGCCCACGACCGGCTCTCCACGATTGCCGCGAACAACGAGCTCGGCTCGGGCATGCAGGTGGCCCTCAAAGATCTCGAGATTCGTGGTGCCGGAAACCTCCTCGGTGCGGAACAAGCGGGCCACATTGCCGGCGTCGGATTTGACCTCTATCTGCGCATGATCGGTGAGGCCGTGTCGATGTTCCGCGGGGACGTAGCCGAGGGGCAAATCGAATTGCGGCTCGAGCTGCCGGTGGACGCCCATATTCCGGAGGAGTACGTCGAGAGCGAGCGTCTTCGACTCGAGGCGTACCAAAAGCTTTCCGCCGCATCGGCGCCGGCTGCCGCTGATGAGGCCATCGGCCTGGTGCGCGAGGAACTCCTCGACCGTTACGGCGCGCCGCCGGTCTCGGTCGACAACCTATTCCACATCGCCACACTCCGCCGGCACGCAGCAAAGGCGAACCTGTCCGAGGTCGCGGCTGTTGGCCCAAAGTTGCGGGTCAGCCCGGCGAATCTTCCGGATTCGCGACGCGTGCGCCTCGAACGGCTGTACCCGGGCACCAAGTTCCTCGCGGCGACCGACACGGCACTCATTCCGCTCCCCGAGGGTCTCGCCGATGCCGACATGATTGCCTGGGCGCGCCAGTTGCTCGAGGCTGTTTGGCCGCTCGAGCCGTAAGCTCCCGGTATGAGCGAGGGCGGCATGAACGAAGAATTTCGCGGACTGTCCGGTTTGGTCGACCTCGTCAGCCGCTTGCGCGGCCCAGGCGGGTGCCCGTGGGATGCCGACCAGACGCACGAATCGCTCGTGCAATACCTCGTTGAGGAATGCTACGAACTCATCGACGCCATCGAGGCCGGAGGCCGAAGCGAGCTCGTCGAAGAGCTCGGAGACGTGCTCTACCAAGTGCTCTTTCACGCCGACATCGCCGCGCACGCCACCGATCCCGCCGAGCGGTTCACCGTCGATGACGTCGCCGACCACATGATCGCCAAGATGGTCGGTCGACACCCGCACGTCTTTGGCGAGAGCCAAGCCGAGACCGCGGCAGACGTCGTCGCCGTCTGGGAGGACCTCAAGCGTGCCGAGAAGCCCGAACGTTCAAGCGTGCTCGACGGCGTGCCGGCGGGCATGCCCGCGCTCGCGCTCGGACAGAAGCTGCTCGCCAAAGCCGAGAAGGTCGCCGTCACTCGAGATCCGGCCGATGGGCACATCGCCAGCGAGCAGGAACTCGGCAAGGCGCTCATGGGGCTCGTGGCTCTCGCGCGCGAGCAGGGCTGGGATGCCGAACGAGCGATGCGTGAGCAAATCCGCGCGCTCGAGCACGAGGTGCGCTCGACCGAGGCGAGAGCCTGAAAGAATAGCCCGTATGGCTGCTGTCACCCCGCCGCGCGGAATGCGCGACTTCCTACCCGCGGAGAAGGCCCGACGCGAACACGTGCTCGCCACGATTCGCTCGACCTATCGTGCCCACGGCTTCGACGAGATCGAAACCCCGGTCATGGAGGATGCTGCCCGACTGCACTCCGGACTCGGAGGCGACAACGAGAAGCTTGCCTTCGCGGTCATGAAGCGCGGACTCGGTGAAGCGGAGCTCGCCGCAGCGGCCGCGGCCAACTCGCCGCTCGCACTCGCCGATCTCGGACTGCGATTCGATCTCACTGTCCCGCTCGCGCGGTTCTACGCGAGTCACCGCGCCGAATTGCCGCCCGTATTCCGCTCGGTGCAAATCGCTCCCGTGTGGCGTGCAGAGCGTCCCCAAAAGGGCCGCTACCGCCAGTTCGTCCAGTGCGATATCGACATCATTGGCGAAGCCGGCCCGCTCGCCGAACTCGAACTCATTGCGGCAACCACAGCCGCCCTCGACGCACTCGGATTGACCGAATGCACCATTCGCATCAACGACCGACGCATCCTCACGACCCTGCTCGACTCGTGGGGCGTACCCGCCGAGGCGCACGGTCGCGTGCTCATCACGCTCGACAAGCTCGACAAGATTGGCCCCGCGGGTGTTGCCGAAGAGCTCGCTGGACTCGGGATCGCCTCGCAAGTGACCGACCCGGCAATCATCGCCGCAACGCTCGAGCAGTTCGCCGAGGCGGGTTGGACCTTGCTCGACGGCGCCCCACCGGCGTGGCTGAACCACGCTGCGTACGCGGACTTGCTCGCGCTGCGAGCCGCCCTCCCGGGCACCGCACTCGTGTTCGACCCCACGCTCGTGCGTGGAATGGGCTACTACACCGGCACCATTTTCGAAATCGCGCACCCGCAACTGGGCTATTCGCTCGGCGGTGGCGGACGATACGACGGCATGATTGGCCGCTTCCTCGGCCAGGACGTCCCGGCCTGCGGGTTCTCCATCGGATTCGAGCGCATCGTCGATCTTGTCGACCTTCCGGACGAGTCGGGGCGTCAGTCGGTCGCCATCCTCTTCGAAGCCAATGACGACCCTGCTCGGCTGTTGGTGCTGAAGTCTGCGCTCGCTGCACGCGGCCTCCGGGTGCGCTTCGAGCAGCGATCGAAGAATCAGCGCGCACAGCTCGATCGACTCTCCCGCGAGGGATTCACCCGGTTCGCCACGCTCACCCCGGGCACGCCCGTGGACGCAGACGCCCTGGAATTCCGCGAACTGAGCTAGCGAGCTTTTGGGTGGGCGCCGATAGACTGGCCCCGTGCGCACCGAGGCGCGCGATCTTCTGTGTGATCGCGGCGGCCGCCGTGGCGCATTCATCCGAACCGAGGAGAACCTGTGGCATACATCGAAGCGGTTGGCGCTCGTGAAATTTTGGACTCGCGGGGCAACCCGACCGTTGAGGTCGAGGTCCTTCTCGACGACGGCACGGTCTCGCGCGCCGCGGTTCCCTCAGGCGCATCCACCGGCGCTTTCGAGGCCTACGAGCTCCGCGATGGTGGCGACCGCTACCTCGGCAAGGGCGTCCAGAAGGCCGTCGACGCGGTCATCGACGTTCTCGGCCCGGCGATTGAAGACCTCGACGCCACCGACCAGCGCATCATCGACGCCGCACTCATCGCCGCAGACGGTAGTGAGAACAAGTCGAATCTCGGCGCCAACGCCATCCTCGGCGTGAGCCTCGCGGTCGCCAAGGCCGCAGCCGACTCGGCGGACCTGCCGCTGTTCCGCTACCTCGGCGGCCCGAACGCGCACACCCTGCCCGTCCCGATGATGAACATCATCAACGGTGGTGCGCACGCCGACACCGGGGTCGACATCCAGGAGTTCATGGTGCTGCCGATCGGTGCCGAGACCTTCGCCGAGGCGCTGCGCTGGGGCGCTGAGACCTACCACTCGCTCAAGAGCCTGCTCAAGAGCAAGGGGCTTGCGACGGGTCTCGGCGACGAGGGTGGCTTCGCTCCCGACCTCGCGAACAACCGTGCCGCTCTTGACCTCATCTCCGAGGCCATCGGCAAGGCAGGGTTCACCCTCGGAACCGACATCGCCCTCGGCCTCGACGTCGCCTCGACCGAGTTCTTCGCCGACGGCGTCTACACCTTCGAGGGCCAGAAGCGCAGCGCGGCCGACATGGCGGCGTACTACGCCGAGCTCGTCGCGAATTACCCGCTCGTGTCGATCGAGGACCCGCTCGCCGAAGACGACTGGGCCGGTTGGGCCGCCCTCACCGCTGAACTCGGTGGCAAGGTGCAGCTCGTGGGAGACGACCTGTTCGTCACCAACCCGAAGCGCCTCGCCGACGGCATCGCCCAGCACACCGCCAACTCGCTGCTCGTGAAGGTCAACCAGATCGGCACGCTCACCGAGACACTCGACGCGGTCGCGCTCGCGCAGCGTTCGGGCTACACCGCGATTCTGTCGCACCGCTCCGGCGAGACCGAGGACACCACCATCGCTGACCTCGCGGTCGCGACCGACTGTGGCCAGATCAAGACCGGTGCCCCGGCGCGAAGCGAGCGCGTTGCCAAGTACAACCAGCTCCTTCGCATCGAGGAGGAGCTCGGCGACGCCGCCGTCTACGCAGGACGCTCCGCCTTCCCGCGCTTCACCGCCTAAACACCCCAGTCGAAACGGCCGGCCCCTCGGGGGTTGGCCGTTTCGCATGCATGACGAGGCTCTCGGCGCCGCAGGAACGACCGATTTGTAGGAGTCCACAATCTCGTTGACAGGCAGGCCTCGGGCCCGAAAAACTGAGCCCACGAGCCAGGGAGGACGAATGAGCGGCTTTCAACCCGTCGGTGTGACCGAACCCGAGTACGACGTCTGGCAGCCGGTTGACCCGGACCTTGCCGGGCTGTATGCGGAACTCAGCGATGACGACCGCGCCTACTGGCAGCGTGCCCGTGCGTTCGTCCAAGACGAGGTGCGGCCGGTCATCGAGGGATACTGGGATCGCGCCGAATATCCGCTCGATCTCGCCCGCCGCATGGGCGCACTCGACCTCCTCCGCGACGGCATCGACGTGGACGGTTTCGCCCCGCAGACCGCGCTCGCAGCGGGCCTCGTGGTGAGCGAAATCAGCCGCGGTGACGGCTCGCTCGGCACCGTCATCGGCGTCCAGGGCGGGCTCGCTCTCCGGACCATCGCCTGGCTCGGGTCCGAGCAGCAGCGGGGTGAATGGCTCGGCTCGCTCGCCCGCGCCGAGCGACTGGGCGGCTTCGGCCTCACCGAGCCCACACACGGATCCGATTCGGTCAGCCTCGAAACTACCGCGAAAAAGGTCGACGGGGGCTATGTGCTCAACGGCGAAAAGAAGTGGATCGGGAACGGCTCCGTTGGTGACGTCACCGTCATTTGGGCACGTGGCGACAACGGCCAGGTTCAGGGCTTCCTGGTTCCGCAGTCTGCCGACGGCTACCACGCCACGACCATTACCGGAAAGATGTCGCTCCGCGCCATTTGGCAGGCGCACATCGTTGTGAACGATGTGTTTGTGCCGGACGACGCCAGGCTTCCCGGTGCGAACAGCTTCGCCGACACCGCTCGCGTACTCGCCGCCACCCGACTCGGCGTGGCATGGGGTGCGCTCGGCCAAGCAACCGCGGTCTACGAGACCGCGGTCAACTACGCCAAGCAGCGGGTTCAGTTCGGTCGGCCTATCGCCGCCACGCAGTCCGTTCAAGAGCGCTTGAGCGCCATGCTCAGCGAACTCACGAGTCTGCAGACACTGCTGTTCCGGCTCACCGCGATTGATGCGCGCGGCGAACTGCCGCCGTCGACGGCCTCGCTCGCCAAGCTCACGGCTACCCGGTCAGCTCGGTCGCTTGCGGCTACGGCCCGCGACATGCTCGGCGGGAACGGAATCCTGCTGCGTCACCGCGTCGGACGCCACTTCGCCGACATCGAGGCCATGCACACCTACGAGGGAACCGAGACCATTCAGGGCTTCATCGTCGGGCGCGACATCACCGGTTTCTCCGCGTTTGCTTGACACACGGCGCACTCTCGGCACAGTCAGGAGTGGGGCGGGTATCGTCGAAGGGTCGGTGACGGAAAGGGGCAAGGCGTGAAACGTCCAAGTGCTCCCGCACCACGAAAGCGGACCGTCGCACCGAGTGCGCCGAGCGCCGCTTCTGGGCGAGAGGCGGCGAAACGCCCTGCCTCGCCAACAATCCGCTCCGAGGTGCAGTCGAAGGCGCGCGTCGTCGCCGAGCAACTCGCGACCCAGCGACGTCGCGCCGCGTGGCTCAACGGGTTCCGATTTTCCGCATTCTCGCTCGTCATGGCGGGAATCCTCACCATCGGTGTCTTGAGCCTCATTCCGCGTATCCAGGAGCTCGTGGTGCAACGCCAGCAGATTGCGGCGCTGCAGTCCGATATCAACCAAGCGAAGGCGACCATGGCCGCTCAGGAGGCTGAGCGTCAGCAGTGGAACGATCCGACCTTCATCGAGACGCAGGCGCGCGAGCGGCTGTACTTCGTTCAACCCGGTGACGTGTCGTATCTCGTCATCAATGACCTCACCCCCGGGCAGCTCACGCTTCCCTCGGCCCACGAGGCAACCGGGGCCGTCGAGCAGACGCAGAGCCACTGGCTCGGCAATCTGCTCAGCTCAGTGTGGGGCGCCGGTGCCGCCCCCGTTGCGCCGTCGACCGCACCTTCGCAGGGAGCGCAGTAATGAGTCGACCGCCGTTTGAACCCGTCGCGGAAGAAGACCTGCGCAAGGTCGGAATCCAGCTCGGGCGCACCCCTCGCGATGTCGTCGGGGTCGCCGCTCGGTGCGTGTGTGGCGCGCCGACGGTCGTCGCGACCAAGCCTCGCCTCGAAGATGGAACGCCATTTCCGACGTTTTACTACCTCACCCACCCGGGCGCCACGGCCGCACTGTCTGCCCTCGAAGCCGGTCAACTGATGGTTGAGCTGAACGCCCGCCTCGCCAGTGACGCCGACTTCGCCGGGCACTACCAACTCGCGCACGAGTCGTATCTCATCGATCGTTCCGGCTTCGGTGAGGTACCGGAAATCGCAGGAATTACGGCGGGAGGCATGCCCGCCCGGGTCAAGTGCCTCCACGCGCTCGCGGCACACAGTCTCGCTGCCGGCCCGGGTGTGAACCCCGTCGGTGATGCGGCCCTCGAGCGCTCGGCGTGGTCGCCCGAGCGCTGCGAATGCCCCTCCTACCTCGAGGAGAACTAGCGAGTGCGATCGGTTCGACGATGGGTGAGCGCGGGGGTGCTGACCGCGGTGTTCAGCGTGCTTGCCGCGCCGGCGTTCGCCGACACCATCCGTGATCGTGAGTACTGGCTGTCGCAATACGGTTTTTCGGAGGCGTGGGACGTCACGCGCGGCGCGGGAGTGACGGTCGCGGTCATCGACACGGGCATCGACGGTTCCGTCGCTGATTTGCGTGGCGCGGTCGTTGGCGGAATCGATCAGTCGGGCATGGGCTCTCCGGACGGACAAACGCCCGTCGGGAGTGAATCTGAACACGGCACGCTCGTCGCCTCGGTGCTCGCCGGGCGGGGCACCGGTGGGTCTGGCGGTGTCATCGGTGTCGCACCAGAGGCCAGCCTGCTGTCGGTCTCCGTCGCCTTCGGTTCCGATAGCGCCACGAAGTCCAACGATGACCAAATCGCCGACGGCATCCGTTGGGCCGTCGACAACGGCGCCAAGGTCATTAATATGTCGCTCACGCGGAACACTCCAGACTGGCCGCAATCGTGGGATGCGGCATTCCAGTACGCCTTCGATCACGATGTCGTCGTGGTTGCCGCAGCCGGAAATCGGGGGAGCGGAACCGATGTCGTCGGGGCCCCTGCGACCATACCCGGCGTTCTCACCGTTGCGGGTGTGAATCGGACACAGACGGCAAGTACCCGCGCGTCCTCACAGGGCATCACGATTTCCGTTGCCGCGCCGAGCGAAGAGATTGTGGGTGCGGTGCCGGGCGGCGGGTATGTTGAATGGTCTGGCACGAGCGCCGCAGCACCGATTGTGTCGGGCCTGGTCGCTCTCGTCCGCGCGGCCCACCCAGATCTCGATGCCAACAATGTCATCCAGCGTGTTATCGCCACGGCGACCCCGAAGAGTGACCACGTGCCGAGCCCGATATATGGATACGGACTCATCAACCCACCGGCCGCGGTATCTGCCGACGTCCCGAGAGTGTCTGACAACCCAATGGGGAGTTTGGCGGACTGGATTCGCATTCACCGGCGCGCGGTCGAGACGCCCGCGCCAGGCCCGACCGCAACGGCAGACGTCCCGGCGGATCCGGCCCGGCCTCCGTTTGCGATTGCCCTGTTCCCCACGCCGCAAAGCCTCGCCACGGTGACGCTCCCGCTCATCTTGCTGAGTGCGTTTGGTACGCTGAGCTCGGTGATTGCCGTCGCGGTCAATCGTCGTTTGTCTCGGGCGCAGTCACATTCCCACGCGGATGGCTCGCGCTCGAACCGAAACCTGCTCTAAAGGAGAAGTGGCGCGTGCCGAAAATTTTGATTGTGGGCGGCGGTTACGCCGGTTTCTACACTGCTTGGAAGCTGGAGAAGTGGCTGCGACGCGGCGAAGCTGAGGTCACCATGGTGGACCCGCTGCCGTACATGACCTACCAGCCGTTCCTGCCTGAGGTTGCCGCCGGTTCCATTGAGCCCGACCACGTCGTCGTGCCGCACCGTCGCCACCTCAAGCGCACCAACGTCGTTTCCGGCAAGGTGACCTCGATCTCACACGCGACCAAGACCGCGACAATCACACCGAATGCGGGAGAGCCCTACGAGCTCAGCTACGACCACATCGTTGTCACCGCAGGTGCGGTGTCGCGCACGTTCCCCATTCCGGGAATCGCCGACCTCGCCTACGGCCTCAAGACCGTCGAAGAAGCGACCGCGATTCGCGACCGAATGGTCACGAACTTCGACAAGGCGGCACAGTTGCCGGCCGGCCCGGAGCGCAACCGCCTGCTGACCGTTGTGGTCGTCGGTGGCGGCTTCGCCGGTATCGAGGTCTTCGCCGAGCTTCGCTCCTTCGCGACCTCGCTCCTGCGGTACTACCCCGAGCTGTCCTTTGACGACATCAGCTTCCACCTCATTGAGGCGATGGGTCGCATCATGCCCGAGGTATCGCTCGAGACCAGCAAGTGGGTCGAGAAAAACCTGCACGGTCGGGCCGCCCGCATTCACCTCGACACCCAGCTCAAATCCGCCGAGGGCGGCGTCATCGAGCTGTCGACCGGCGAGAGCTTCGAGACCGACCTCATCGTGTGGACTGCCGGCGTGATGGCGAACCCCACCGTCGTGCGTGGGAGCGACTTCGCTGCCGACGAGCGTGGTCGCATCATCACCCGCGCCGATCTGCGCATCGGCACCGAGGACGACATTGTCGACGGCGCCTGGGCTGCCGGCGACATCAGCCAGGTCCCGGACCTCTCCGGTGGCGGCGTCGGCGGCTTCTGCGTGCCTAACGCCCAGCACGCGGTTCGTCAGGCAAAGCTGCTCGCCAAGAACCTGGTAGCCGTGCTGCGCGGCGAGGAGCCCAAGGAATACGTCCACAAGAATCTCGGCGCTGTTGCCGGTCTGGGCCTTGGCGTCGGCGTTTTCCAGTCGGGCAAGCTTGCCATCAAGGGCTTCCCGGCCTGGGTTGCTCACCGCGGTTATCACGGGTTGGCAATGCCGACCTGGGAGCGCAAGTTCCGCGTTGTCGGCGACTGGTGGTCACAATTCTGGCTGGGTCGCGAGGTCGTCTCGCTTGCCGCGACGCAGCAGCCGCGTGCCGCGTTTGAGGAGTTCGCGTCACGTCCGAAGCCTGCTGATGCGGTAGCTGTTCCGGCCAGGAAGGCACCGGCTGCGAAGGCTGCCCCGAAGGCTGCAGCCACGAAGGCTCCCGCTGCGAAGGCTGCCCCGAAGGCTGCAGCCAAGAAGGCTCCGGCCGCCAAGGCTACTGCGAAGGCTCCGGCCGCGAAGAAGCCCGCCGCCAAGAAGCCGGCCGCGAGCTAGCTCGAGCGGCTATTCCGCTCCTGATTCGGGAAGGCCCGGTAGGTTTGACCTGCCGGGCCATCTCGCATTCGGGGTGGTGCGGGGCCCCATAGCCCAATCGGCAGAGGCAGACGACTTAAAATCGTCCAAGTGTGGGTTCGAGTCCCACTGGGGCTACCGAAGAATCACGTCTGGGTCGCGGATTCAGAGCCCGAGAGCGACCCCTCAGGTTGCAGTGAATTGCGCCGTGGCGTCACGGTGAATCCACAGCGTGCCCGCCTAAGATTCGGATAGGACAATCCTTTGGAGGCACTCGCCATGGAATGGCTGATTCCCGTCATCTTCGTCGGACTCGTGCTGCTTGCCGGCATCTACCTGTGGGCGACGTACAACTCGCTCGTCACGCTCAACGTCCGTGTCGACGAGGCATGGAGCGACATTACCGTCCAGCTCAAGCGACGTGCCGACCTCATCCCGAACCTCATCGAGACGGTCAAGGGCTATGCCGCCCACGAAAAAGAGGTCTTCGAGAACGTCACCAAGGCACGCGCCGAGACGCTCTCGGCGAGCGGACCGGCCGAGGCCTCCGCTGCCGAGAATCACATGCAGGCGGCCCTCAAGAGCATCTTCGCCGTGGCCGAGGCGTACCCGCAGCTCCAGGCCAGTCAAAACTTTCTCGGCCTGCAGTCCGAGCTTGTCGACACCGAAGACAAGATTCAGGCCGCGCGACGCTTCTACAACGGCGGCGTGCGCGATTTCAACACGAAGATCAAGCTGTTCCCCAACACGCTCTTCGTGCGAAACCTCGGCTTCACCGAGCGTGACTTCTTCGAGGTTGCGGACGCTGCCGCCATTGCTGAACCGCCGCGCATCCAGTTCTAGGCCATGTATTCCGCGATTGCGAAGAACAAGCGCAACACCGTTCTGATTCTGGCGTTCTTCCTGCTCATCATTACCGGCCTTGGCTGGCTGGCGAGCGCCATCTATGGTGACTGGAGCATTGTCGTCTGGGTTGTCCTCGGCTCCTCTGCCTACGCGGCATTTCAGTATTGGAACGCCGATAAGCAAGCCGTGTCCATGGCGGGTGCCGTGCAGTTGCAGAGTCAAGCCGACTATCCGCGGCTGTGGCGCACCGTCGAAAACCTATGCATTGCCACCGGCTCGCCGATGCCGAAGATCTACCTCATTGACGACCCAGCACCCAATGCATTCGCAACCGGACGTGACCCCGAGCACGCGGTGGTCGCCGCGACGACCGGTCTATTGCAGATCATGGACGATGACGAGCTCGAGGGCGTCATGGCGCACGAACTCGGCCACGTGCGGAATTACGACATCCGGGTCTCCATGATTGTGTTCGGTCTCGTCGTCGCCGTCGGGTTCATCGCCGACATGCTCCTTCGCATGAGCTTTTTCGCTCGAGGCAGCCGCGAAAATTCCAACCCGGTCGTCATGGTGTTTGGGATCATCGCCATGCTCGTCGCGCCACTTGTCGCGACCATGGTGCAGCTGGCCATTTCGCGTCAGCGCGAGTATCTCGCAGACGCCACCGGCGCGCTCACCACTCGTCACCCGGACGCGCTCGCACGTGCGTTGCAGAAGCTCGCCGACTACGGTCGACCGATGCGCAAGCAAAACACCGCGATGGCGCACTTGTGGATTGCCGACCCGAGTCGGCCGGGCATGGTTGAGCGGCTCTTCAGCACCCATCCGCCCATTCCGGACCGAATCGCCCGACTCAAGCAGATCGGAGGGAGCTTCTAGCCGACCTCGAACCGATTCGGCAGCCGGTGGGCCGCGTTGCCGACCGGTCGCACCTCGACTCGCTCGAGTCCGCGCCACGCTGCCGCTTCGCGCAGTGCGGGAAGAAGGCGTTCGCCAAGGTCGCCCGGTGCGTGCTGTTCAGCCCAGGTGGATTGCACCAGCAGGGTGCGATTCGGCCGGTCGGCTTTGAGGTCGACGCGGGCGACAATCGCGTCGTCGACGAGTACGGGGAGGCTGTAGTAGCCAAACTGTCGTTGGGGAGCCGGCGTGTAGATCTCGATCCGGTACGTGAAGTGAAACAGTCGCTCCGCTCGCGGTCGGTACCAGACAATCGGATCAAACGGGGACAATACCGTCTCGGTCTCGAAGCGACGTGGAGCGGTCGCGTCGCGGTGTCGCCACGCCGGTGTCGCTCGACCAGTCGCGCTGTGCCACCCCTCAACCGTGACCGGCTCAACAATCCCGGCCGCCTCGAGCTCTCGCAATCGCGGCTTCACAAGCGCACTCGGCATTCGCCACCAGTCGGCAAGGTCGGCCTCGGTGAACACCCCGAGGCTTCGAGCAGCCCGCTCGAGCAGTTCCCTGTGCTGT
>DATGWF010000109.1:0-33914 GCA_035299585.1 Microbacteriaceae bacterium | reverse complement strand
GATCTTGGCGACGCCCATGGCACAGTTGCTGTCCGCATGCCTCGCCACGATGTTGCGCTCGAGCTCCTTCGCGAGACCGGCCCGCTCGCGGTGTCGTCAGCGAATCGCACCGGCCGCCCAGCTGCGCGAACGGCCATCGAGGCCGAGGCCGAACTGGGCGAGTTCGTCGCGTTCACGCTCGATGCCGGTTCGACAGCGGCCGGAGCCCTCGCTTCCACCATTATCGACGCCACAGCGCTTCGCGATGGTGGGCGCCTGCGCGTCTTGCGCGACGGTGCCATTCCCCGAGGCGACATCGAAGCACTCGTCGGGGCTGACCGGTTCGAGGTGGCGGTGCCATGAGCGTATTTCTGCTCATCTCGCTCCTCACGGCGCTCGTCACGTTTGCGGGCTCGCTCGGGGTGTGGAAGATTGCCCACCGATTCAAGCTCTACCCGGGAATTCGCGAGCGCGATGTGCACTCCCGGCCAACCCCGCGTCTCGGGGGAGTGGCCATGTTCTTGGGCTTTGTGGTCGCCATCGGCGCCGCGTGGCTTGCGTCATCACAACTGCCGATGCTCGGAATCATCTTTCGGGAGCCGCGGGAAATCCTGAGCATCGTGACCGCGGTGTTCCTGATCGTCGTGCTCGGCGTCGCGGACGACATTTGGGACCTCGACTGGCTAACCAAGCTCGCCGGTCAGTTCCTCGCCGCTGGGCTCATCGCCTGGCAAGGTGTGCAAATCCTCTCCCTTCCCATCGGGGGCATCACGGTCGGGTCCTCGTGGATGTCAACCTCGCTCACGGTCATCGCGATTGTGCTCGTGATGAACGCCGTGAACTTCATCGACGGACTGGATGGGCTCGTCGCAGGAATCTCACTCATCGCCAACGGCGTGTTCTTCCTCTACACCTACCTCATGGTCCAAAAGACCTCACCGACGAACTACTTCAACCTCGCCTCGCTCCTCGCTGTCATCGTGGTCGGTATGTGTTTGGGCTTCCTGCCACTCAACTGGCATCCCGCGAAGCTCTTCATGGGTGACGCGGGCGCGTTGCTCATTGGCACGGTCATGGCGACGTCAGCAATCGCGGTCACGGGCCAACTTGACCCCGCTTCGCTCAACCTCGGCGACCTGTTTCCCGCGTTCATGCCGATTATCTTGCCGTTCGCGGTGTTACTTGTGCCCCTCGTGGACTTTGCACTCGCCGTCATGCGGCGCCTGCGGGCTGGCAAGTCTCCGTTCTCGGCAGACCGGCAACACCTGCACCACCGATTGCTCGACATGGGTCACTCGCACCTCGGTGCCGTCATCATCTTTTATGCCTGGACGGCGACGGCTTCGGTGAGTTTCGCGCTCACGTTCGTCCTGCCGGCCTTCTTCCGTATTCCCGCGGCATGGGCTGCGCTGGTGTTCGTCGTCGGACTCGTCGCGTGCAGTGTGGCCACAATCGCCCCGGTCACGCGGCAGAAGCGAGCGGCGATTGCAGCCGAAGAACGCGGTGAAGGCGAGCTCGACGGCGCCTAGGATGGTTGCGTGAGCCCCTCTTCGAATCTCGTTTTCCGCTCCGCAATTCGCTGGTCCCTCTGGATCGGCCTGGCCTTGCTCGTCACCATCGGCGGCATCGGGGCGGCCGTAGCCGGCGTCGACGGCGCCCTCACGGCGCTCGCGGGAGTGTCGATCTCCGTCGGCTTCATGGCAATCACTGCCGGGAGCATTGTGCTCGCAAATCGCGCGAGTGGTTCCGACCTGTTTGTCGGGGCGTTCTTCGGCATTGTCATGGGGGGCTGGCTGGTGAAATTCGTGCTCTTCATCGTTGCGATGTTCGCCCTCATGGCCACGAGTTGGATCGTACCCGGCGTTTTGTTCGCCGGTCTTGTCGCTGGGATTATCGGCTCGCTCGTCGTTGATGCGCTGGTGCTCATTCGCACGAAAATGCCCTATGTCAGCGATGTCTCGCTGCCCACAACCGACTCGCCGACCGACGACTAGGCCCGATTCGAAATCCAGGCGCTTCTGTTGCTAGAGTGGGAGCGTCGGTCGGACCAGGCACGCGGTTGTGTCCTCCACCATCACCGTATTCGTCGTCGCGAGAACCCCGGTTCCACGCCCCGAAACAGAGGATAGAGCGCTGTTCACTTCCGCCCTGAACCGCATCGCAGCCGAGTCCGAATTCCACGGCCCGTCGATTAGCGAATTCTTCCCGCCGACGATTATCGACTTCGAAGGCACCACCTTCGACGTGAATCGCATCATCATCGTGCGGTTCATCTCGGTCGTTGCGCTGCTGCTCGTCTTCTACTTCGGCACCCGCAAGCTCACCGTCGTGCCCGGTCGCTTCCAGAGCGTCATCGAGATGGGCCTTGACCTCGTTCGTGTGAACATCGCCGAAGACCTGCTCGGCAAGAAGGACGGCAAGCGATTCCTGCCGATTCTCACCACCATCTTCTTCATGGTGTTGTTCATGAACATCACGGGCATCATCCCGTTCCTGAACATTGCGGGAACCTCCGTTATCGGTGTGCCGCTCGTCCTCGCAGCGGTGTCGTACGTCACCTTCATTTACGCGGGCATCAAGAAGAGCCCGGCAAAGTTCTTCAAGAATGCGCTGTTCCCATCGGGTGTTCCGTGGCCGGTCTACATCATCGTGACCCCGATCGAAATCATCTCGACCTTCGTGATCCGCCCCTTGACGCTCACGCTCCGGTTGCTCATGAACATGGTCGTCGGCCACCTCTTGCTCGTGCTCTTCTTTGCAGCAAGCTCGTTCTTCCTCTTCTCGCTCTCGGGAGGATGGTCGCTCCTTGCGATTGGAAGCTTCGCCTTTGGCTTCGCCTTCACGGTCTTCGAGATTCTCGTCGCCGTGCTCCAGGCCTATGTTTTCACCCTGCTCACCGCCGTCTACATCCAGCTGGCTGTAGCCGACGAACACTAGTCCGAGCGTCGCTCGGAACCAAACCCTAGGAAAGGAAATCAACGTGGACGCAACTACCGTTCTCGCTGAAATCAGTGGCAACATCGCAACCGTCGGTTACGGCCTCGCCGCAATCGGCCCGGCTATCGGCGTGGGTCTCGTCGTCGGACGCACCATTGAAGGAGTCGCTCGCCAGCCCGAGCTCGCTGGTCGCCTCCAGGTGCTGATGTGGATTGGTATCGCCTTCACCGAGGCGCTCGCCTTCATCGGTATCGCCACCTACTTCATCTTCACCGCCTAATTCGTTCGCCTAAGGAGACGTTGTGATTCACAACATCGTGCTCGCAGCGACCGAAGAAGAGCCCCTCAACCCGCTGCTGCCGGCGCCCTACGACATCCTGTGGTCGTCGGTTGCGTTCGTCATCATCCTGGTGTTCTTCTGGCGCGTCGTGCTGCCGCGCATGCAGACCATGCTTGACGCGCGTGCGGAAGCCATCGAGGGCAACATCGCGAAGGCGGACGAGGCTCAGCGCCAGGCGGAGGCCCTGCTCGAGCAGTACACCGCTCAGCTCGCTGACGCTCGCGCCGAGGCAGGCCAGATTCGCGAGGCAGCTCGCGAAGACGGCAAGAAGATCGTTGCCGAAGCCAAGGAGACCGCGACCGCTGAGGCCGCTCGCGTCGCCGCGACCGCTCATGCGCAGATTGAAGCCGAGCGTCAAGCCGCTCTCGTTTCCCTGCGCAACGAGGTTGGTGGACTGGCACTCGGTCTCGCATCGAACGTGATTGGCGAAAGCCTGAACGACGACAAGAAGGCCACGGCAATCGTGGACCGCTTCTTGGCGGAGCTCGAGGCTGAATCGGCTGGAAAGAAGTAACGAATGGGAAGCGCGACAACTCAATCGCTCGCAACTGCTCGCGGGCAGCTCGGCGCAGCGAAGTCGGTGGGTCTCGAAACCGCTCAGCAACTCTTTGATGTTGCTGGAGTGGTCGGGGGATCGACCGCCTTGCTTGCCGCGCTCACGTCATTCGACACCGACTCTGCGCCGAAGGTTGCGCTCGTCAAGCAGCTGTTTGGATCGCTGGGTTCGACCGAACGCGCGCTGGTAGAAGGTTTGGTTACCAGCCGCTGGTCGGACTCCGCGGATCTGCTCGCTGCGCTGGAGGAGCTCGGTATCCGTGCTGCCGCTTCGAGCGCACATGTTGACATCGATGGCGAGCTTCTCGCGTTCGAACGTGCTGTGCAGAGCGACCACGAGCTTGAGCTCGCGCTCGGCTCGAAGCTCAGCCCGACGCCGGCGAAGCTCGTCGCGGTCGATGCGTTGCTCGGCAAGAAAGCCGCTCCCGCAACGGTCGCCGTGGTCCGCCAGCTGGTGTCACAGCCGCGCGGCCGTCGAATCGGCGAAATGCTGCGATCGGCAGCCGAAATTGCCGCCGACGAGAAGGGCTACGCCCTCGCGCACGTCTCGACCGCAAACGCTCTGAGCGATCCTCAGCGCGAACGCCTCGAACAGACCCTCACGGCACGAGCCGGCCGCAAGGTCCGCCTCAACGTCGTCGTCGATGCAGCACTGATCGGCGGCCTCAAGGTCCAAATCGGTGACGACGTCATCGACGGAAGCATTGCCGCCCGTCTGGGCGATCTGCGACTCAAGCTTGTCGGATAACCCGACGGAACAAAAGGAACCCACCATGGCAGAACTCTCCATCAGCCCCGAAGAGATCCGGTCGGCCCTCGCTGACTTCGTGTCGTCGTACGAGCCCAAGAAGGCCGCAACGACCGAGGTTGGGTACGTCATCGACGCCGCCGACGGAATCGCCCACGTTCAGGGACTTCCCTCGGTCATGGCGAACGAGCTCGTTCGATTCGCCGACGGAACCCTCGGACTCGCGCTGAACCTCGACGAAGACGAGATCGGTGTCGTCGTGCTCGGTGAGTTCACCGGCATCGAAGAAGGCCAGGAAGTCACCCGCACCGGTGAGGTCCTCTCGGTTCCCGTTGGCGACAAGTTCCTCGGTCGTGTCGTTGACCCGCTCGGCAACCCGATTGACGGACTCGGCGACATCAAGGCCGAAGGTCGCCGTGCGCTCGAGCTTCAGGCTCCTGGCGTTATGCAGCGCAAGTCGGTTCACGAGCCGCTGCAGACCGGTATCAAGGCCATCGACGCCATGATCCCGGTTGGTCGTGGTCAGCGTCAGCTCATTATTGGTGACCGCCAGACCGGTAAGACCGCTATCGCGATCGACACCATCATCAACCAGAAGGCCAACTGGGATTCGGGTGACGTCAACAAGCAGGTTCGCTGCATCTATGTTGCGATTGGTCAGAAGGGTTCGACCATCGCTGCTGTGAAGGGCGCCCTCGAAGACGCCGGTGCGATGGAATACACCACCATCGTTGCTGCGCCGGCCTCCGACCCGGCGGGCTTCAAGTACCTCGCCCCGTACACCGGCTCGGCCATCGGTCAGCACTGGATGTACGGCGGCAAGCATGTCCTCATCATTTTCGATGACCTCTCCAAGCAGGCTGAGGCCTACCGTGCGGTGTCGCTGCTGCTGCGCCGCCCGCCGGGACGTGAAGCCTACCCGGGTGACGTGTTCTACTTGCACTCCCGCCTGCTCGAGCGTTGTGCCAAGCTCTCCGACGAGCTCGGCGCGGGTTCGATGACCGGTCTCCCAATCATCGAGACCAAGGCCAACGACGTCTCGGCATATATTCCGACCAACGTGATTTCGATCACCGACGGCCAGATCTTCCTCCAGTCCGACCTGTTCAACGCCAACCAGCGCCCAGCAGTCGACGTGGGTATCTCGGTCTCGCGTGTGGGTGGTGACGCTCAGGTCAAGTCGATCAAGAAGGTCTCCGGTACCTTGAAGCTCGAACTGGCCCAGTATCGTTCGCTCGAAGCCTTCGCCATGTTCGCGTCGGACCTCGACGCGGCAAGCCGTCGTCAGCTCGCTCGCGGCGCCCGCCTCACCGAGCTGCTCAAGCAGCCGCAGTACTCGCCGTACCCGGTTGAAGAGCAGGTCGTTTCCATCTGGGCGGGAACCAACGGCAAGCTCGATGTCATCGAGGTCGCCGACGTGCTGCGCTTCGAGGCCGAGTTCCTTGATCACCTGCGTCGCAACACCAAGGTGCTCGACGTGCTTCGCGACACCAACGTCCTCGATGACGACACCGTTGCCACCCTCGAGAAGGAGGTCGACTCGTTCACGAAGACCTTCGTTGCGGGGAATGGCAAGACGGTCGCTGAGAACGCCAAGGTTGAGCCGCTCAAGGCCGACGAGGTCGCCCAGGAGAAGATCGTCAAGGGTCGTAAGTAGCGATGGGCGCACAGCTTCGGGTCTACCGGCAGAAGATTCGTTCTGCCCAGACGACCAAGAAGATTACGAGGGCGATGGAGCTCATCTCCGCCTCGCGCATTCACAAGGCGCAGGCGCGAGTGAACGCATCTTCCCCGTACACGCGCGCTATCACTCGGGCTGTCTCCGCTCTCGCGACCTACTCGAACACGTCGCACCCGCTCACGACCGAGCCCGAGAGCATTTCGCGCTCGGCCATTGTCGTGTTCACGAGTGACCGTGGTCTCGCAGGTGCCTTCAACTCGCAGGTTCTGCGTGAAGCCGAGCAACTCGCCGAGTTGCTCAAGCGCGAGGGCAAAGAGGTCGTCTACTACCTCATCGGTCGCAAGGCGGCAGGCTACTTTGCCTTCCGTCAGCGCAAGGCCGAACAGGTCTGGACCGGCGGCACCGACACCCCGAAGTTCGATCTTGCGCAGGAAGTATCCGAGGCCATCCTCGGCAAGTTCCTCACCGGCGAGGCTGAAGGCGGCGTGAACGAGATTCACATCGTCTACAACCGCTTCGTGAGCATGATCTCCCAGGAGCCGGTCGCGGTGCGCTTATTGCCGCTCGAGATTGTCGAGGGTGTTGAGGCGCCCGAGCCGGGAGCAGCACTTCCGCTGTATGCCTTCGAGCCAGACGCCGAAACGGTTCTTGACTCGATGCTCCCCGTCTACATCGAGAGCCGCATCTTCAATGCGCTGCTCGAGTCGGACGCGGCCAAGCAGGCGGCGACGCAGAAGGCGATGAAGTCGGCGAGCGACAACGCTGACAAGCTCATCCGTGACTACACCCGACTGGCAAACAACGCCCGTCAGGCCGAAATTACCCAGCAGATTTCCGAAATCGTCGGTGGCGCGGACGCGCTGTCGAACTAGACCCGAAGAAGAGAGAGACACATGGCTGCTACCGCAACCGCCAAGAAGTCACCGGCGAAGGCCAGCGCTGCAGGCGCAACCGGCCGTATCGCCCGCGTGACCGGTCCGGTCGTCGACATCGAGTTCCCGCACGACGCGATTCCCGAGGTCTACAACGCGCTCGAGACCACCATCACCATCGGCAAGGAGTCGACCAAGCTGGTGCTTGAGGTTGCTCAGCACCTCGGTGACGACCTCGTTCGTGCCATCGCGCTGAAGCCGACCGACGGTCTCGTGCGCGGTCAGGAAGTCCGCGACACCGGTGAGGCGATCTCGGTTCCCGTCGGCGATGTCACCAAGGGCAAGGTGTTCAACGTCACCGGTGACATTCTGAACGCCGCCCCGGGCGAGAAAATCGAAATCACCGAGCGTTGGCCGATTCACCGCAAGCCCCCGGCATTCGACCAGCTCGAGTCCAAGACCCAGCTCTTCGAGACCGGCATCAAGGTTATCGACCTCCTCACCCCGTACGTTCAGGGTGGAAAGATTGGTCTGTTCGGTGGTGCCGGTGTCGGTAAGACCGTTCTCATCCAGGAGATGATCCAGCGCGTCGCCCAGGACCACGGCGGTGTGTCGGTGTTCGCCGGTGTTGGTGAGCGTACCCGTGAGGGGAACGACCTCATCCACGAAATGGAAGACGCTGGCGTGTTCGACAAGACCGCCCTCGTGTTCGGCCAGATGGACGAGCCGCCGGGAACTCGTCTGCGTGTTGCCCTGTCGGCACTGACCATGGCGGAGTACTTCCGTGACGTGCAGAAGCAGGACGTGCTGTTGTTCATCGACAACATCTTCCGTTTCACCCAGGCCGGCTCGGAGGTGTCGACCCTGCTCGGTCGCATGCCGTCGGCCGTGGGTTACCAGCCGAACCTCGCGGACGAGATGGGTATCCTCCAGGAGCGCATCACCTCGACCCGTGGCCACTCGATCACCTCGCTGCAGGCCATTTACGTGCCCGCTGACGACTACACCGACCCGGCGCCGGCAACCACCTTCGCCCACCTCGATGCGACCACCGAACTTTCGCGTGAAATCGCTTCGAAGGGTCTGTACCCGGCAGTGGACCCGCTGACCTCGACCTCGCGTATTCTCGACCCGCGTTACTTGGGTGAGGACCACTACCGCGTGGCCACCACGGTCAAGCAGATTCTGCAGAAGAACAAGGAACTCCAGGAAATCATCGCCATCCTCGGTGTCGACGAACTCTCCGAAGAAGACAAGATCACCGTGTCGCGTGCTCGTCGTATTCAGCAGTTCCTGTCGCAGAACACCTACATGGCGAAGAAGTTCACCGGTGTTGAGGGTTCGACTGTTCCGCTCAAGGACACCATCGAGTCGTTCGACGCGATTGCCAAGGGTGAGTTCGACCACGTCGCCGAGCAGGCCTTCTTCAACGTCGGCGCCATTAGTGACGTCGAAGAGAAGTGGGCTCAGATTCAGAAGGAGAACGGCTAAACATGGCCGCTCACCTGCTCAACGTCAGCCTGGTTGCTGCAGACCGCGAGGTCTGGACCGGTCAGGCCAGCCTCGTCGTCGCCAAGACTGTCGAGGGTGAAATCGGTCTGATGGCCGGGCACGAGCCGCTTCTCGCCATTTTGGCGAGTGGCGAGGTCCGCATCACGACCGGTGACGGCGAGAAGATTCTGGCGAACGCTGAAGACGGCTTCCTCTCGGTCGAGAACAACACCGTTCAGATCGTGGCAGGTCGCGCGTCGCTGGCGTAGTCCCGCATCATGCATATCGTTTTGCCCCCATCCGAAACCAAACGGGATGGGGGCAATTCGTTGCCGCTCGACGTTTCGGCGCTGTCGTTCCCGGGTCTGCACCCGGTCCGACGCAAGCTTGTCTCGGCCCTCGTCTCACTCAGTCGTGATGAGGCAGCGTCCTTGCACGCGTTGAAGCTGGGTCCCAAGGGCGCACCGGAAGTGGCGCGAAATCGTGTGTTGAAGAAAAGCCCGACGCTGCCGGCACTCGAGCGCTACACGGGCGTGCTGTACGACGCCCTTGATGCGCCGAGTCTCGATGGCGTGGCTCGAGCCCGCGCGGGTGAGCGAGTGCTCATTCATTCCGCCCTGTTCGGACTCGTCCGTGCCGACGACGCGATTCCGGCGTATCGGCTGTCGCACGATTCGCGCCTCACCGACGAGCCGTTGAAGTCGCTGTGGGCTGGGAAGAACGCCAGGGTGCTGGCCGGGATTCCCGGGCTCATTCTCGATGCGCGCTCGGAAGGGTACGTCGAGTTGGGGCCGGCGCCGGCGGGGGAGCGCTCGGTGTTTTTGCGCGTCGTGACCCGAACCGAGGGTGGCCAGGTGCGCGCGTTGAACCACTTCAACAAGAAGGCGAAGGGGGAGTTCACGCGGGCTCTGGTGTCCGAAGCCGCCGATCCGGAATCCCTCGATGAGCTCATTGACGTCGCGCGCGCACTCGGGTGGCGTCTGGAACCGGGCGCTCCCGGGGAGCTCAACCTCGAGGTGTAGCGGCGTCGGCGGCTGCGGCCAGCTCGGCGAGCACAATCTTGCTCATCCCGAACATCGCCGCCGATGCGGCCGCCGCGCGTTCCGGTACGGGATCGTTCAGATACTCCGGCAGAGACTTCGGGAACACCTGCCAACTCAGCCCCCAATGGTCGACCAGCCAGCCACACTGGCCGGGCGTACCGCCCTCGACCAATGCTTCCCAATAGTGGTCGATATCGACCTGCGTATCGCAGGCAATCGCCAGGCTGAACGAGGCATTGAGCTCGAACGGTGCCGGGCCGCCAATGAGCTGGTATTCCACACCGGCGAGCACGAACATCCCGGTCACGATCTCGTTTCCGGACGGGTCATGCACGGTCGTCAAGCCGATGATCCGAGAGTTCGGAATCAACGACGTATAGCGCTCAATCGCAGCTCGCGCATCGCGCTGAATCCAGATACTCGGTCGAACCAGTTGCTCAGGCATCGTGTCTCCTCGTTGCTCGTAACCCTACTCGGCCCGATAACAACCCGTGACGTGGTCATCGACTACACCGGCCGACTGCATGAGTGCGTACATCGTCGTCGGACCGACAAAACGGAATCCGCGCACGCGGAGCGCTTTCGACAGCGCGGTCGATTCAGCGGTGACCGCCGGAATATCCTCGAGTCGATTCGGCCGCTCGCCCCGAGACTGCGGTTCGAACGACCACACGAGCTGAGTCAATGGCTCGCTGAGGGAGAGCGTCGCTCGGGCGTTTGAAATGGTGGCTTCGATCTTGCCGCGGTGTCGAATGATGCGCTCGTCCGCCAAGAGGCGATCGACATCCGATTCGGTAAAGGCCGCGACCCGAACCGGGTCGAATCCCTCGAACACCTCGCGGAAGGCCGGGCGGCGCTTCAAAATCGTGATCCACGACAATCCGGCTTGAAACCCCTCGAGACAGATCTTCTCGAAAAGTCGGCGTGAGTCCCGCAACGGGACGCCCCATTCCTCGTCGTGATAGCGCACGTACTCCGGGTCGGTGCCCACCCAGGCGCAACGTGCGAGGCCGTCCGCACCGACCAGCACAGAGGGCCGAGTCATAGCATCACTCCCTCGAGCTGGAGGAGCCACAGTTTCGCGTCGATGCCGCCTGCAAAGCCGGTGAGCGAGCCATCCGCACCCAAGACACGGTGGCATGGACGCACAATGAGGACCGGGTTTGCGCCAACCGCGCTGCCGACCGCGCGCGCCGCGGCGGGCGGGAGACCGAGTTCACGGGCAATGTGGCCATAGCTCACCGACTGCCCGTAGGGGATGGTGTCGAGGAAGCGCCACACGTCCTGTTGAAGTTCGGTGCCGGTCGACGCAATCGGCACGTCGAAGGTGGTTCGTGAGCCCGAAAAGTACTCTTCCAGTTGGGCCGCCGCGACCCGCTCAAGTTCGGTGTGAGACTGCGGGCGTCCCTCCTCGGACTCGGCGGAAATGCGCACCGACTCAAGAGCACGCTCGCCGCGGAGGGTTACCCACCCGACGGGGGAGTCGAGGCCCAGCATCAGCCGTGCTCGCGGTTGTACCGCTCGATGACCTCGCCAATGGGCCCATCGAAGACGAGGGTGCCCCCGTCGAGGTAGAGACCGCGGGTGCAAAAGCGGGTGAGGTCGTCCTCGTTGTGAGACACGAAGAACAGTGTGCGCCCCTCGCTCAAGAGCTCGTCGATACGGCGATAGCACTTCTCTTGGAAGGCGCGATCGCCGACGGCAAGGACTTCATCGACGAGCAGGATGGGCTCGTCGAGCTGGGATACAACAGCGAACGCGACGCGCACTTTCATGCCGTTGGACAGGTGCTTGTACGGGGTGTCAACGAAGTCGCCGATTTCAGCGAAATCAATAATGTCCTCGAACTTGGCAGCGACTTGGGCGCGACTCATGCCGTGCAAGCCGGCCGTCAAGTACACATTGTCGCGAACACTGAGTTCCCCGATGAAGCCGCCCGTGAGCTCGATGAGGGGCGCGACGCCGCCCGTAAGTTGAACGCCGCCCTCATCGGGGATGAGGACGCCGGCAACGAGCTTCAGAAGCGTCGACTTCCCCTGCCCGTTGCGGCCGACCACGCCGATAGCTTCACCCGGGGCAACATCGAAGCTCACGTCGCGGAGAGCCCAAAACTCGTCGGGTTTGCTCCGACGCTCGCCACCTGCGAAGAGGTCCTTGAACTGCCGGCGTCCGAGCCGGTTCCGACGGAATCGGATGCCGAGGCCACGGACCGAGATACCGCCTTGAGCAGAGATTCCCACTAGATCTCCTTCAACACGGTCGGTTCCATTCGGCGGAAGAACAGCAGACCGGACACCAGAATGACGGCCGTCATGAGCACTGAGATAATGAGGTTGTTCGCGCTGAACTCATGCGGGAAAAAGCCGGCCCGATAGAGGCCGATGATTCCCGTGAGCGGATTGAAGGCGGCAAGAGGTTGCAAATCGAGGGGAAGGTTCGTGGTGCCGTAGATGACCGGTGTGGCATAGAACATGAATCGGAGCACGAGCTTGACTGCTCGCTCGAGATCGCGGAACAGCACCACGAGCGGTGCGATGAACATCGCGAGACCGACGCTCAGGGCCGCCTGGAGCATCGCCGCCACGGGGAAGAGCGCGAGAGATGCATTGATGCTCGCGCCCGAAAGGATAGCGAAGAACGCGAGAACCGGCATCGAGAGCACAAACTCGACAGCTTTCGACAGGACGACTCGGTTGACCCAGATGGTGCGTGGAATTCGGATCGAGCGAACGAGTTTCTCGTCCTGCAGGAAAGCCTTTGTGGCGTCGCTGAGGGAGTTGTTGAACCACACCCACGGCAGCATGGCGGTGAGCAAGAACACGACGTAGGGCTGTGTTCCCGCCGGTCGTTGGAACACCTGGGTGAACACGAACCAATAGATGGCCGACATTGCGAGCGGGTCGAGAACGCTCCACAGATATCCCAGCGCCGAGGTGGAATAGCGAACCTTCAAGTCGCGTGTCGTGAGGAGCCACAGCGACTGGGTGTATCGGCGCCAACCCCACTGCTGGGAGTTCGAGGAGGGGTGCTGGCTCACCTTGAGAGCCTATCCGGCTCGGGCACGCAAATGCGTGTTTGCGTGTTCCAGATCTTCGGCAAAATCCACTTCGACGGCGTACAGGTCCGACACGTCGACGGGTGAGACGCGGAGCTGTCCGGCCGCGATGGCGAGCTCCATTCCACGTTCGAAGTAGTCGTTCGCGTGGGCGCGCTCGAGCCAGCCGATGAGCGTCGACTTCTCTCGACCGGATACGAAGTTGATGCCGACGGCCTCGCCCAGGCCATCGCGCACAGTCTTGGAAAGCTCACACACGAAGCCATCGTCGTCGACGCGATACTTGACCTCTTCGTCAGAGACGCTCGCGGTGTTGACGCACACGAAAGACGTGTCCGCCTCGATGAGGGGTTCTACTCGCGCGAGAATCGCCGGATCGAACACGACATCGCCATTCAACCAGAGCACGCCACCCGGTCCGCTTTCGCGGAGCGCCCGCAACAGACTCTTGGCGGTGTTCGACTGGTCGTATCGCTCGTTGTACACGTACTCGGCGTCCGGTTGCGAGTCGATAACGTGCTCCAACTTGTATCCCACAACCAGGGTGACCCGCGCTCGGGTTCCGAACACGGCGCGCACATTCTCCACTTGCTGCTGCAGAATGGTCCGGCCGTCGGCAAGGAGAGTCAGGGGCTTTGGCAGTGCGCGACCGAGTCGGCTTCCCATGCCGGCCGCAAGAATGACCGCTTGAACCCTCACGTCGCTCCCTTTCCGGGCTCCACACTATCCCGCTTGCGGCGTAGCATCGGAGTATGTCGAAACTCAGCGTGGCCGAACCGAACAGCCCCGGTGGCGGGAGCACCGTGCTCGATCGCGAGCTCGAAGAGCTTCTGCGCAACGAGACCGTTGACCCCGGCGACCACGAACGCTTCTCCCACTACGTCCCGAAAGACAAAATCCTCGAATCTGCCCTGACCGGGAAGCCGGTTCGTGCCCTCTGCGGCAAGCTGTGGGTGCCCAATCGCGATCCCGAGAAGTTCCCGGTCTGCCCGGACTGCAAGCAGGTCTATGAGCGGATGCGCGACGAGTAGGCTATCGACGTGACTGACGCGCCAATCGGAATCTTCGACTCCGGGGTGGGGGGACTCACGGTTGCTCGCGCGGTTGCCGATCAGCTCCCGAACGAGTCGATTCTGTACGTCGGCGATCTCGCCCACTCGCCCTACGGACCCAAGCCCATCGCCGAGGTTCGCGGCTACGCCCTCGAAGTGCTTGACGACCTTGTTGCGCAGGGAGTCAAGATGCTCGTGATCGCGTGCAACACGGCATCTGCCGCGATGCTCCGCGATGCGCGAGAACGCTACTCTGTGCCGGTCATTGAAGTCATTCAGCCGGCAGTGCGACGAGCGGTCGCCACCACGCGAAACGGCCGCGTCGGAGTCATCGGCACCCAGGGAACCATTTCGTCTCGCGCCTATGACGACGCGTTCGCCGCCGCCCCGCACCTTGAACTCGTTACCGCCGCCTGCCCGCGGTTCGTCGAATTCGTTGAGGCCGGGATCACGACCGGACCCGAACTGCTCGCCGTCGCAGAAGAGTACCTCGAGCCGCTTCGGGCGGCACAGGTCGACACCCTCGTGCTCGGTTGCACACACTACCCATTCCTCAAGGGCGCTATCTCCTACGTGATGGGCGATGAGGTCACGCTGGTCTCGAGCGATGTCGAAACCGCAAACGACGTCTATCGCACACTCGTGAGTTCGGGACAGGAACGTCGCGCCACGAGCGTTCCTCGGCACCGCTACGAAGCAACCGGCGAAGACGCCGAACACTTTCTCGCGCTCGCCCATCGACTTCTCGGCCGGGAAATCACCGAGGTTGAACTTGTCCACACCGGAGTCATCGAGCTCCCGACTGCAGCAGAAAAGAGCCACGCATGACTCGTGCCGACGGGCGCCTCGCCAACCAACTCCGACCGGTCACCATCGAGCGTGGCTGGAGCGCCCACGCAGAGGGAAGCGCACTCGTCTCCTTCGGCGAGACCAAGGTGCTGTGCACCGCATCCTTCACCAACGGCGTGCCGCGCTGGCTCAACGGGAGCGGAACCGGATGGGTCACCGCGGAATACTCGATGCTGCCGCGCGCGACCCACACCCGAAGCGACCGCGAAGCCGTCAAGGGCAAGATTGGCGGTCGAACGCACGAAATTTCCCGGCTTGTCGGACGAAGCTTGCGCGCCGCCGTCAACACCAAAGCGCTCGGGGAGAACACCATCGTCATCGACTGTGACGTCCTCCAAGCAGACGGTGGCACGCGAACCGCGGCCATCACTGGCGCGTATGTTGCGCTCGCAGATGCCATCGAGTGGGGCCGCGCTCAGGGATTCGTCGGAAAGAACGCCGTCCCCATCCTCGATTCGGTCGCGGCCGTCTCGGTCGGCATCATCGACGGCGAGCCAATGCTCGACCTCGCCTACACCGAGGACGTCCGGGCAGAAACCGACATGAACGTCGTCGCTACCGGTCGCGGATTGTTTGTTGAGGTGCAGGGCACCGCCGAGGGCGCACCATTTGACCGTCGGGAACTCGACGCGTTGCTCGATCTTGCTGCGGCCGGTACTGCGGAGCTCACGCGCATCCAAGCGCTTGCCCTCGCCGAGAGCCTCGCGCGATAACCGTGCTCGATATCGTCCTCGCCACTCACAACGCACATAAGGTCGAAGAGTTTCAGGCACTGTTCGACACCTCGAGCCTTGACGTTCGGGTGCATCGCACCACCGGTGAGGCTCCGCGTGAGACGGGTGTGACATTCGCCGATAATGCTCTCATCAAGGCTCGAGCGGCAGCAGAGCTCGAAGGCCGCATCGCGCTCGCTGACGATTCCGGTCTCGCGGTTGACGTCCTCGGCGGCGCGCCGGGCGTGTTTTCCGCGCGTTGGGCGGGAAGGCTCGCGAGCGACGAAACAAACCGAGAACTCCTGCTCGAGCAGCTCGCTGATGTGCCTCCGGAGCACCGTGCGGCGTCATTTCACTGCGCGCTCGCCCTCGTCGTACCGCCAGCCTTCGATCCCGAGGGACTCGGGGGTGAACTCGTAGTTGAAGGGGTGTGGCCCGGGGCGATAGCCTTCGAAGCGGCTGGGGAGTTCGGATTCGGCTACGACCCGATATTCATCCCCGACGGCTTCGCCATCGCTGCGGCGGAGCTGAAGCCGGAAATCAAGAACGTGCATTCGCATCGCGCTCGCGCTTTTGCGGAACTCGCGGCCGCGATGGCCGAGATTTTTGGGGGAACGAGTGATGCCGGATCGGTCTGACTTTCTGGTCACGGCGTCCGCGTTGGCCGCGGAGCTCGCTGGTGATGCGGCGCCGATTGTGCTCGACATTCGGTGGCGTTCCGATCACCCAGACGGTCGAGAGGCGTTCGAGGCCGGTCACATTCCGGGTGCCGTCTATGTCGGGCTCGACGACGTCTTTTCCGAGCACGGTCATCCGACAGACGGCCGCCACCCCCTTCCCAGCCGGGAGCGACTGGTGGAGGCGCTGTCCGGAGTGACCGCCTCACGTGACTCGCCCATCGTCACGCTCGATGACTCGCTTTCCTGGGCGGCCTGCCGCGCCTGGTGGGTGCTACGCGATGCGGGCTTCCGGTCGGTGCGTGTACTCGACGGCGGTTTGGCTTCGTGGAACGCTGCCGGCCTGCCAATCGAGACGGGGTCGGTGCCGGTAATGGCGCGCCGTCCGCTCGAGCTCGGGGAAACCGGCATATTGCCGCAACTGAGCATCGACGAGGCGGCGGCGCTTCCGCACTATGGGCTCCTCTTTGACGCCCGCGCGCCGGAACGGTACCGCGGCGAGATTGAGCCGCTCGACCCGCGTGCCGGTCATATTCCCGGCGCGCTCAACCTCCCAGTGAGCACCGTGTTTCGTGGCGACGGAACGTTCAAGGATGCTGACGAACTGAGCCGGCTGTTCGCCGATTATGGCGTCCGTCAATCCACCCGTGTCGGTGTCTATTGCGGCTCAGGGGTCTCAGCGACCCCGCTCGTGTTCGCAATGCATCTGGCCGGGATCGAGGCAGCACTGTACGCCGGTTCCTGGTCGCAGTGGTCAAATAGCGAGCTTCGCCCCATTGCTGTGGGAGCCTCCGCTGATGGGGACGTTCAGGACTAGAGGTCCTCGGGTTTCGCGCCGAATTCAGCCTCGGTCTGCGCGGCGGCATCCTTTGCTGCTTGCACCGTTTCGGCGTTCGCGGCTTTCGCCTTCCGGACACCTTGCCAATAGTGGTACGCGGTCGGAAGCACTGCGGCGAGCACGGCTGCGAGCAGGATGAAGTCGATGTAGCTCTTGACGAAGTCCGCAAGCGGTGTGACATATCCGATGACGAAGCCGAGCAGCGTCAAGCCGTAGCCCCAGATGGCGCCGCCAAGAATGTTGTACAGGCTGTACTTCCGCCGATTCATATGACCGATCCCGGCGGCGACCGGTGCGAACGTCCGAATAATCGGTACGAATCGCGCGAGGATGACCGCGATTGCACCGAATCGCTCGAAAAAGGCGTTTGTCCGCTGGACGTTTTCGACAGAGAAGAGGCCAGACTCGCGCTGCTCGAAAAGCCGCTTTCCGCCCTTTTCGCCAATCCAGTACCCCACCTCGCCACCGACAATGGCGGCGCCCGAGATAACGGTAGCGACAATCCACACATTCGTACCGAAGACAAAGTTGGTGTGGGTCAGGAGGCCTGAGATCACGAGGAGCGTGTCACCCGGAAGGATGAAACCGAACAGGAGGCCCGTTTCGGCGAAGACAATCGCACCAACCACGACGAGAGCCCACGGTCCTGCGGCACTAATGATGGTTTCGGGATTCAGAAACTCGAGCGCTGCAGCCTCAATCACACCAATTCTCCTGTCGGTTCGCGCAAGTCTATCGCGTCACTCTGTGCCGGAGCCGAGAGCGCGCTCCCGCCGTTCAGCAAGCCAGGTGCGGAACCCAAAAATGAGGGAGAGCGTAATCATGATTCCCGCGATGACATATGCGAGGCTCTTGACCGCCGGAATTGACGCCGCGAAGTACCCGACAAACACGAGGCCGACTCCCCAGGCCAGTGCCCCGACAATGTTGGCGGTGAGGAACGCGTAGTAGTTCATCCGTCCGATTCCGGCAACCCACGGGACAAACACGCGCGCCCAGGGAATGAACCGTGCGATGACGACGGACCACCATCCGTAGTTGTGGTAGAACCGGTCGACCCGGTCGATGATGCGCTGCATTCGGGGGCCGCTCTTGCGGTCTAGATACGGCCGACCGAGGTGGCGGCCGAACACGAAACCGACTTGGTCGCCGACAAACGCAGCGAGTCCGACGCCGATTGCGAGAATCCAGATGTTCGCGCGGTCCGATGCGGCCGCAACCAGCCCGGCTGCGAACAGGAGTGAATCGCCGGTGATGAATGGTATGAAGGCGCCGACAAAAAGGCCGGTCCCGGCAAACACGAGCCCCCACACGATGAGGTAGAACACGATGATGCCGACGTGCGAAAACACGTCGGTCAACTGGGTACTGAGTGCCGCGGCAACCACCATGGTTTAACGCTATCGGAACCGGCGTGCTGTGCCTGGGGGCCGCCTGCATGAATCATGCATGCCTGCCGCTCGAACGCCACATGCCCGGCGCCCCCTTGGGGCTGCCGGGCATGGTCCGAGGAGGTCGGCTTAGCTGGCGCGGCCAGCTTCGGTGGCGGCGGGAATCTCGACGAGGCGTCCGGTGCGGACGTCGTAGATGTAGCCGTACACCGGGATTCGGTTCGGAACGAGCGGGTGGTTCTTGATTCGGGCAACGTCGTCGACGACGGACTGTGCGGCGTCTGAAATGGTGAGCCAGTCGATGTACTGGGCTTCAGCCGATCCGGGGCCCGATCCGACGTCCTTGAAGCCGTCCGCGGTGAGTGCGGCGGTTTCGAGGCTGTTGGCGAGGAGTCCGCGAATCACGTCGTCGGTGAAGAACTCCATACCGCAGTCGGTGTGGTGAATGACGAACCATTCTTTGGTGCCGAGCAGTTTGTACGAGATTACAAGCGAGCGGATGGCGTCGTCGGAGGCGCGACCGCCAGCGTTGCGGATGACGTGGGCGTCGCCCTCGGCGAGGCCGGCGTACTTCGCCGGGTCGAGGCGAGCATCCATGCAGGTGAGGATGGCGAATCCGCGTGCCGGTGGCAGCGCGAGTTCACCTTTTTCGCCGAAGGTGGCGGCGTATTGTTCGTTTGCTTCGAGGACTTCGTGCAAAACACTCATGGGCGTCTCCAGGTCGGGTTGGTCAGCCAAGTGGCTTGGCGACATGATGCCCGGTCAATCTGAATAAATGGTCAACAATGACGAATCGTTGCGCCAGGTTACGCCGAGGGACCGTACCCGGGTTCGAGCCGGAGGATGTCGAACGAGTGCGGAAGGTGGGACTTGAACCCACACGCCTTTCGGCACAGGAACCTAAATCCTGCGTGTCTGCCAATTTCACCACTCCCGCGAGTGCACCCCTCAGTGTAGACGGGGTTCTGCACGTGGTTGCAGGTGCGACCGAACCCACAGGTGTCGAATAGTTCTCTCCAGCGGCGTTCGAAGCGCAGATACTCTCCGGATGTCCGAGCTCAGCAAACGCATTGCGGCGTCTCTTCGCCAAGGTTCCGTCCAGCGAGAAGATGTGGACGCGGCCGTGGTCGAGCGTGAAGTGCGGCGAGCGGTCGAGCACTCTCTTGGCGCGGACGATGGCGGCGTGGGGCTCGAGGCGGACATCGCTCGGGATGTTCTTGCAGAGCTCGTCGGTTTCGGCCCACTTCAGCCGCTTCTGAGCGACGACAGCATCGAAGAGATTTGGGTCAACAGTCCACACGAAGTGTTCATCGCCCGCGATGGCGTCCATGCCACATTGCCCATCCAGATTCCGGCGAATCAGCTCCAGCTCTTGGTCGAACGCATGCTTGCTCGCACGGGACGACGCGTCGACCTCTCGCAGCCATTCGTTGACGCATCGCTCCCGGACGGGTCCAGACTCCACGTCGTTATTCCCGACGTCACTCGAGCCCATTGGAGCGTCAATATTCGCAAGTTTCGGCAGGATGTGCGATCGCTCGAGGCGCTCACTCAACTCGGCATGCTGAGCGCGGAAGCGGCCAGTTTTCTCCGCTCAGCGATGCGCTCCGGTCTCAACGTCCTGGTCTCCGGCCCAACCCATGCCGGCAAAACAACGCTCTTGACCGCCCTGCTCGACGCTGGAAGGCCCGAAGACCGTGTCGTCACCGTCGAGGAGACCTTCGAGATCGCCTGTCCGCAACCGGACCACGTTGCGATGCAGTGTCGAGCGCCCAATATCGAAGGCAACGGCGAAATCACCCTGCGCCGGCTTGTCAAAGAAGCCCTCCGGATGCGTCCCGACCGACTCGTCGTCGGCGAGGTTCGCGAGGCTGAAAGTCTCGATTTGCTCATCGCACTCAATTCCGGAATTCCCGGTCTTGCGACCATTCACGCCAACTCGGCACGCGACGCTCTCCTCAAAATGTGCACCCTGCCACTCCTTGCCGGACGCAACATCGACGCCGCGTTTGTCGTGCCCACGGTTCGGAGCAGCGTCGATCTGGTGGTTCACATCGCGAGAACCGAAACGGGAACGCGTTACGTCAGTGAGATAGTTGCTGTTGACCGGCTCGACTCCTCCTCGCATATCTCCGTCATCGAACTGTTCCGCGCGTTTGGGAGCACGTCGCCGACTCTTCGCACCACCGGCTCCCTGCCGACCGATGACCGACGATTCGCGGCCCTCTCGCAGTGGGCACGGCGCGGGCGGGAGGTGGCATGAATCCCGTCGGCTTCGTATTCGGCGCTCTCCTTGCGGGGGCGGTGCTGCTCGTCGTGACGCCTTGGCTGTGGCCCCGCCGGAGAGATCGGAGGGCGAGCGGCACCCTTCGAGAACTTCTGCACCAGGCTGGATTCCATCGCGCGCGAATCGAACACGTACTCGGTCTCACCGTTCTGTTCGGATTGGCCGGCGGTGGACTCCTCGGCTTCGTCACCGGCGTCACCGCCATCGGAGTCGTGGCGTTTCTCGCGGGATGTGCGGCGCCCATTGCGTGGATGCGACGGCGCGCAGCGCGTCGTCGACTTCGTCGAGCGGCCGTCTGGCCCGATGTCTTCGATCATCTCATCTCGGCGCTCCGGAGTGGCCTCACCGTCCCGGACGCACTCTCGTCGCTCGCCACAAACGGTCCGGCACTGCTGCGCGACGACTTCACCTCGTACGTGCGCGCCATCCGCGCTGACGTGCCTTGGGATGACGCGCTTCGGCTCTTGCAGGACCGATTTGCAGAACCCATCGCCGACCAACTGTGCGAAACACTCCGCATATCTCGTACCCTCGGCGGCAACCGACTTGTTCCCGTTTTGTCGTCAAGCGCGCTCGCGCTCCGCGAACGCATCGCAACCGACGCCGAAATCCGGGCGCGCCAAAGCTGGATCACCAATGCCGCCTGGCTCGGTGCCGCGGCGCCCTGGCTCGTACTCGTTCTCCTCAACCTCAGACCGGAAGCACGTGCGGCGTTCAACACTTCCGGTGGTACGGCCCTCATCCTGAGCGGCGCGGGTGCGAGCGTCCTCGCGATCGTCATCATGCGTCGTATCGCACGGGGGACACCGTCGACCCGATGGGTGCGCCGCTCATGATGGCGGGGCTCGGATTTGGTGCGCTGCTCGCGGTCGGGCTCGCACTCATGGTCTTTGGCGCCCCCATTCGCAGCCGGGATCTCCGCGATCGGGTCGCCCCCTACGTAATCGACCGCTCGCCTTCAGCGGTGCAGTACCTCGAACGACGCGGCTCCGGTGCTGGGCCGTGGACGTTCAGCAACGTCATCAGGCGAACGGTGCGACGCCTCGGCCCGACCACCACCGAGCTCGCGCGTCGTTCGCGACGCGCCGGACTCGGAGCGAGCACACAACGCATCCAGCTCGAAATCGGTCTCTGCGCTCTCGGCGCTGCGGCCGCCGTCGCCGCGCTGAGCCCACTCATGTCAATCACGCCAGCCGCGCAGCTCGCTGCAGTCGCCACGGCCGGAGTCGCCGGAGGCTGGGCTCGTGTCGCTGTGCTCTCAACAGCAGCACGACGCCGAACCGAACGCATCGAAGGCGAGCTCCCAGGTGTGCTCGAACTCATGACCATTGCCGTCGCTTCGGGGGAGAGCCTGCCCGGCGCACTCCACCGGGTCGCTCGCATGGGTTCCGGGCCGCTCAGCTGTGAACTTACCGAACTCACGAGGAAGCACGGCCTCGGAGCCGGCCTCTCCGAACTGTTGGAAGAACTGGACACCGAACTCGGAATCCCCGGCATCTCCCGATGGGTCGCCCAGTTGCGTGCCGCACTCGAACGCGGCGCCCCCATCGCTGACGTGCTCCGCGCTCAAACCACCGATGAACGCACTCGTCAGAAGCATTCAGCTATGGAGAAGGCAGGGCGGCAGGAAATCGCCATGATGTTCCCGCTCGTGTTTCTCATCTTGCCAACCACCGTGCTATTCGCCATCTGGCCCGGAATCCTCACCCTCAACGCCGGGGTAACGCCATGACCACCACCGAAAGGAATCGACATGAACACTCCCACCACCTTCACCTCCCTCCGTCGGCCGCGCGACAGCGAACGGGGCGACGTTCCCGGCTGGGTGCTCATTACCCTCATGACCGCAGCACTCGTCGTGGCGATCTGGGCGCTCGCGGGGCCGGCACTCAGCAACATCTTCAACGACGCCATCCAACGCGTCCTCGGACACTAGAGCGAGGCTCCGCTCCGGTCGACTTCGTGCTCGTTTCGATGCTCATTGTGACGCTCACCATCGGCCTCATCCAGCTCGGCCTTGCGTTCTACGTCCGCAACACACTCATCGACGCCGCTGCCGAGGGTGCCCGCTTTGCTTCGCTCGCCGACGTCCAGCCGAGCGAGGGTGTCGACCGCACTCGTCGGCTCATTCGTGACGCGCTCGGCACGGAGTACGCGGATCGAGTGTGGCTCACCGAGGAGGATGATGTCGTCGCCATGCACATCAGCGCCCATCTTCCGCTTGTCGGACTCATCGGCATCGATCGGACGTTGGAGGTGGCAGGCCATGCGGTGCGCGAACACCTCGACTAACTCCCCCTTCGACAGAGGTTCCGCGGCGGTCGAATTCGTCACACTCGCCACGCTGCTCCTCGTACCACTCGTCTACCTCATCATCGCCCTCGGAAGCATCCAGGCAGGCGCCCTCGCATCCGAGGGAGCAGCCAGGCAAGCCGCCAGGGTTTGGGCCCTCCAATCGCCCGAACTCCGAGATGCCGCCGCAGCTCGCGCGGTCGCCCAAGCGCTGAACGACTTCGGATTCACGCCCGAACACAGCACCTGGCACGTTGACTGTCCCGAACCCTGCGCACCAGGGCGGGGAATCGTCACCGTCCGCGTCGAGGTGTCCGTTCCGCTCCCTCTCGTCCCTCCGGTCCTCGACCTGCAACAGCGCGCCACCGTCCAGGTCGCTGGCGCGGCAGCTCAGCCCCTGTCACGATTCGGAAACGCGCGATGAGACACCACCCCGAGCGTGGATCCACCGTGCCCCTCATCGTGTGCGCGTGCACGTTCGCGCTCGCCGTCATCTGGGTCTGCACCGCGGCAACATCCCTGTACATCACGCGCAAGCAGCTGCTCAGCGTCGCCGATGCGGCAGCGCTCGCCGCAGCGGAGTCATTCAGCCTGGCCGATGTCACTCTGTCCGCACCGGGAACTGTGACGCTCACGCTGAACGATCGGGACGTCCGGCTTGCGGCGGAACGCAGCGTGTCCGCGAGCCCCACCAAACTGACTCACCTTGAACTGCAATCTGCGACCACTCCGGATGGCGTCAGCGCCCGCGTCGTGGTCGCGGCCGACTGGGCGCCGCCGCTCATTGCCGCGATACTCCCGGCTCATCTCAGCATCAGCGCCGAATCCACCGCGCGAACGGCGTTCTCAACCCGCTGATTCTCAACCCGCGCACGAGGGATTGGTCACCTAGCGGCCGGGGCGATACCGGGGGAGCCAATAGCCCAGGAGGCCGATGCCGATGAGCCCGAGACCGCCAATCGTCGCCACGGCCGCCGCAATCGACACCGTCGCGGTCACCGCCGAGAACACCACCGGTGTCAGCGCCCCACACGCGTCCGTCGTGAATCGCCAGCCGCCCAAGAACGGTGCCGGGTTCGCTCGCGGAGCCAGATCGCTCGACAAGGTCAGAATGACACCAGAGCTGACGCCGTTCGCGAGGCCCAACACGAGCGTGACCGCCACAAACCACGCGGCCGGTTCAGCCCACGCGCGACTCAACGCGAGCGTCACGAATCCCGCCGACATCACCGCCATCGACGGGAGCGCACCCCACAACCGACCCCATCGGTCCATGATGTGGCCAGAAGGGTAGAACAGCGCAAAATCAACCAGAGCGGCCACGCCGATCCATAATGCGGTCTGCGCGCTATCCATGCCAATCGAAACGGCCCACACCGGGAGGGCCACCGTCCGACCGGTGCGAAGCGCCATGAGCATCCCCGCCCCCAACGCCACCCGCGCATACTCGAACCGGAACCGCCACAGGCTGCCGAGCAGTCCACGCTGCTCCATCATGACCTCGAACTCGCCGGTCGTCAGGTGCTCTGCCGCTTCCGCACGCAATCGAGCGATGTGACCCGGAGGCTGCCCCAGGTCCGGAAGGACGAACAGCACCCCGATAACGGCCATAACGACCACGCAACCAAACCACACCACGGCGCGATCGCCGACGATCGGAATGAGCGCGGCAGCCACAAGCGGACCGGTGAAGTTCCCCGCGCGATACACGCCACCGAGCGTCGACAACGCGCGGGCGCGATGCGACAACGGAACCGCGGTCGTCAAGAAGGCATGCCGAGCGAGCGCAAACACCGCCGTCGCGAGGCCAACGGCGAAGACCGCCACGCCCAGAAGCCACAGCGACTGGGCGAAAATCGTGACCACCATCGCCACGAGGGTGAGCAACGCGGCACCGAGCATGGCGTTGCGCTCGCCGAATCGGGCGACGAGTGCCCCGCCGGGAATGTCCCCGATCACCGTGCCGATGAGGAGAAGTCCAGCGATGAAGCCGGCGACGGCCAGCGAGCTCCCCAGTTCGCTGGCGAACCGGGGGATGAGCGGTACGAGCGCTCCCTCGCCCGCCGAATACAGCAGGGTCGGAAGGTACGCGGGCAGTGCGATGGACGACCAGCGGAACCCGGCCTGATCAGCACTCACCCCATCATCGTAGGCCTCCCCGCAGCAGGGGACCTCGGCCCGATAGGCTGAGCGGGCAATGATTGACCTCGACATCAGTTCCGAAATCGCCGCGCTGCGATCGACCTACGGCGATATCGCCGCCGTGATGGATGTCGATTCCATTCGCGCCGACATTGCCCGGCTGTCTGACGAAGCCGCCGCACCAAACCTGTGGGACGACACCGAGAACGCACAACGCGTGACGAGTGCACTGAGCCGTCGCCAGGCCGACCTTGCCCGCTTGACCGGTGTCGCAAACCGGCTCGACGACCTTGAAGTGCTCGTCGAGCTCGCCAACGAGGCGGGCGATGAAGATGCTGTCGTCGAAGCGAAGACAGAGCTCGTCGCGCTCCAGCGAACTGTCTCAGACCTCGAAGTGCAAACGTTGCTCGACGGCGAATGGGACGCACGCGCGGCGGTTGTCACGATTCGCGCCGGTGCCGGCGGCGTGGATGCCGCCGACTTCGCCGAAATGCTGCTGCGCATGTACCTGCGATATGCGGAGAAACATGATTATCCGGCCAAGGTGCTCGACATCAGCTATGCCGAAGAAGCGGGAATCAAGTCCGCCACGTTTGAAATTGATGCCCCCTACGCCTTCGGGACGCTGAGCGTTGAGGCGGGAACGCACCGGCTCGTGCGGATGAGCCCGTTCGGAGCCGCCGGCAAGCGACAAACCTCCTTTGCCGCGGTCGAGGTTATTCCGCTGATGGAGGAGACCGAGTCCGTCGACATTCCCGACGCGGACATTCGGGTTGACGTGTTTCGTTCGTCCGGCCCCGGCGGGCAATCGGTGAACACCACCGACTCGGCGGTTCGCCTCACCCACTTGCCGACCGGCATTGTCGTGTCGATGCAGAACGAGAAGAGCCAGATTCAAAACCGCGCCGCGGCGATGCGTGTGCTCCAGTCGCGACTCTTGTTGCTTCAGCGCGAGCAGGAAGCGGCTCAAAAGAAGGAGCTCGCGGGGAACATCACCGCCAGTTGGGGTGATCAGATGCGCTCCTATGTGCTCGCGCCGTATCAGATGGTCAAGGATTTGCGGACCGATTACGAGGTCAACAATCCCTCGAATGTCTTCGATGGCGACCTCGACGGATTCATTGCGGCGGGCATTCGCTGGCGCAAGCGCAAGGTCGACTAGGCGCCACGCCCGGGCCGTTCAGTCGAATGCCAGCCCGGCGAACGTAGCGTAGAGCTGATGATTCGTTTTGACTCCGTCGTGAAGCGCTACCCGGGCGCGAAGCAAGCCGCACTCCGCGGCATCGACCTTGAAATCCTGCGCGGGGAGTTCGTCTTCCTTGTCGGCTCCTCAGGTTCAGGCAAGTCGAGCCTGCTGCGCCTCATTTTGAAGGAAGAGCAACCCACCGAGGGTGACATCCACGTGCTCGGACAGAATCTGCGGAGCATTTCGAACCGCAAGGTGCCGTTCTTCCGCCGCAATCTCGGCGTGGTCTTCCAAGACTTCCGTCTCCTTCCGAACAAGACCGTGTTCGACAATGTCGCGTTCACGCTTCAGGTCATCGGAAAGTCTCGGGGGTTCATCCAAGCGGCGGTGCCGGATACGCTCGCTCTTGTCGGCCTCGCCGAGAAGGCGAAACGGTATCCGCACGAACTCTCCGGCGGCGAGCAGCAGCGCGTGGCCATCGCCCGCGCCATCGTGAACAAGCCGCAGTTGCTCCTCGCGGACGAGCCCACGGGAAACCTCGACCCGGCCACGTCGGCGGGAATCATGGCTCTGCTTGAGCGCATTAACCGCAACGGTACGACGGTCGTGATGGCCACCCATGAAGCCGGCATTGTGAATCAGATGCGCCGCCGTGTCATCGAGGTATCAGCTGGAAAGATTGTCCGCGACGAGTCCGAGGGTGTCTATCGCGTCGGTGGAGCCGACCAGGTCGGCGACGGCTCGAGCACCTCCGTGATCGAGGCGGTCATGGAGAACAAGCAGGTGCTGTACGCCGAGCCGGTTGTTGAGGACGAGCTGACGCGTGAGGCGGACCGGATTGCCGCTGCGGCGACCGCCCAGATTCCGGTTCAAGACGTTCCGACGACGAGTGGCCCCATTGTCATTCCCGGCGCCGATGAAGCCACCGAGCAGCTCTCGATTGCAGAGCGGCTCGGACTGCGCGATCCCTCGAGCGATGTGCAAGACGACGATCAGGAAGTGGGTCCGACCCGATGAGAAGCGGACTCATTTTGCGCGAGGCCGCTGCGGGCCTCCGACGCAACGCCTCGATGGTCGTGTCTGTTGTGCTGGTCACGTTCGTCTCCCTGACGTTCGTGGGCACCGCGGTGCTCATGCAAATGCAAATCGTCAAGATGAAGGGCTACTGGTACGACCGCGCCCAGGTCGCCGTGTACCTGTGCACCGATGTATCGAGCGCCGATACGTGTGGAGCGGGTGCGGTCACCGAGGAGCAAAAGCAGGACGTCGCCGACAAACTCTCCGGTGCGACTCTGTCGCCGTTCATTAAGAACGTCACCTTCGTCGGCCAGGAGGAGGCGTACACGCAGTTCCAAGAGCAGTTTGCCGGCAATCCGGCAGCCGAATTCGCGACGCCGGACATGTTGCCCGAGACCTACTGGGTGAATCTCGTCGATCCAAACCAGTCCGATGTCATCAAGGAAGCGCTCTCGGGTACCGAAGGTGTCGAGTCCGTCATCGATCAGCGCAAGTATCTCGATCAGATCTTTGCGATCCTCAATGCGGCCTCATACACCGCCGTTGGAGTCGCCGGAGTGATGCTTGTGGCAGCCGCGCTCCTCATCGCGACCACGATTCGCCTCTCGGCATTCTCCCGCCGCCGCGAAATCGGCATCATGCGCCTCGTGGGCGCATCGAACCGCTTCATCCAAACTCCGTTCGTCCTCGAGGGTGTGTTTGCGGCCCTCATCGGCTCAGTGCTTGCCGGCGCGGCTGTTCTCGGTATTGTTTCCGCGTTTGTCCAGGGATATCTCGCCCAGCGGATGACCTTCACGGCGTTTGTCGGGGTGGGTGAAGCATCCGTAGTCGTGCCAATCCTTGTCGTGGTGGGAGCTGTCCTCGCCGCCGCCTCCGCGAACATCGCCATCTCGCGGTACCTCAAGGTCTAGCTGCCGTGCCGACTCGGTCCGCTACGCGCTGGCCGGCCATCTTCCTATTGGTCGTGGCTGGCATGGTTGGCGCACTCGAATTCGCGAAGGTATCGACCGTCTTCGCTGACGTCTCAGCCGCATATGCGGCTGACGCCACGCTGTCAGCGTGGTTTGTCTCGCTCCCCGCCGTGATGACCATTGTTTTCGGACTCGGTGCGAGCGTCGTCGCGAGTCGAGTCGGCTTCCGGCGTACGCTCCTCATTTCGCTCGCGTTGGCGGTGGCGTTATCGGTGATTCAGGCGTTCGTGCCGCCGCTGCCGATCTTCATCATCACCCGGATACTCGACGGTGCGGTGCAGTTAGGCATCGTCATTGCCGCTCCGGTGCTCATCCTCGAGCTCGCAGAGCCGCGGGCGCGGGCGTTCGCGATGGCGCTGTGGGGGTCGTTCTTCGGGTGCGCATTCACCCTCGCGGGTTGGATTGCTCCACTGCTGCGTGACCGTTTTGGTCTCGGTTCGGTGTTTGCAGCTCACGCAGTGCTTGCCGCTGCCCTCATTGCGCTGATCGTCGTGGCATTGCCTCGCACTAAGGGGGACGGTCCCTCGACTGCAACAGAGCGGGTGAGCTTTGTCGCCGCACATCGCAGCGCCTATCGCTCGCCGAAGACGGTGCTCCCCGGGGCAATTTTCATCTTCCATACCGCGCTCTATGCGATTTTCGTTCTGTACCTGCCCGGCTTTGCGACGCCGGCCCAAGCGGCCGTGTTGCTCATCGCGCTCCCGCTCAGCAGCATCGTCGGCACGATCGCGTCGGGACTGCTCACGAGCCGTGTTGCGAGTGCTCCCGTGGTGCTGGCGCTCGGCTATATAGGCGTGGCCGCCAGCCTCGTTGCGGCGTGGGCATTCCACAGTGTGCCCGGCGTTCCGCTCAGTGTTCCGATCGTACTGATGTGGTTCTCCGGTCTGGTTCAGGGCGCCTCGTTCAGTTTGATTCCGGCGCTCACCGCGGACCCGATTGAGACTGCCGAAGCGAACGGCGTGCTCATGCAGCTTGGCAATCTGGGTACGCTCATCGGCCCGCCGCTGTTTGCGGCGGTAACGGTCGGAATGGGTCTCGGTCTGCCGGGCTACACCGTTCTCGCGCTGGCCGTTGCCCTCGGCGGGGGAGCGCTCTCGATTCGGACGATCCGACGCGTGGGCGCCCGCCCGGTTTCCGCCTAGACTGGGGGGCTGCGGCTCGATTCGGAAGGGAGGTCGCGATGCCTCGTGAACAGGGCGAGAAGATTGTCGCGACCAACCGGAAGGCTCGGCACGACTACCTCATTGAGGACACGTACGAAGCCGGCATCGTGTTGAGCGGCACCGAGGTGAAGTCGCTTCGCCAGGGCCGTGCATCCCTGGTGGACGGCTACGCATTCATCGATGACTCCGGCGAGATCTGGCTTGACGCAGTGCACATCCCGGAGTACACCGAGGGCACCTGGAACAACCACTCTCCGCGACGGAAACGCAAGCTTTTGCTCCACCGCAAAGAAATTGTGAAGCTCAGCCACAAGACCAAAGAAGGTGGCTACACGCTCATCCCGCTCAAGCTGTATTTCAGCAATGGTCGAGCCAAAGTTGAACTCGCCGTCGCCAAGGGCAAGCGCGAGTATGACAAGCGTCAGGCGCTTCGCGAACGCCAGGACAACCGCGAGGCGCAGCGTGCCATGGCCGCGCGCCGACACCTCGGCGACTGACGAGACTCACAATCGCTCCCGGCGGCGGATATCGAAGTCCGTCGCAGTCGAGCGACGGCCTGCGGCGCCACAGTTCAGCCCGCCCAAGATGCCATCGCGTCCTGATTGCGATCGCTGTGTTCGGACGTGCGCAGAGCGACATGACACGCAACGGCGCTACCGAGGACTAGTTTGCAATACTATACGGATAGTGTCCGATTTTGTTGCCAAGAAAGGTTCGTCATGATCCGTCACCGCATCCCCGCCGCGCTGGCCATTGCCGCTGTCGCGGCTTGGGCCATGAGTATGCCCGCACAGGCCACTGGCATCAGCCAGACGTTGCCTGATGGATACACCATGTATGCGCTGCCCTGTGATGATCTGGCAAACGCGCCGGCAGCGCTCTACCGGGTCGACCCGGCAACGGCGAGCCTGGAACGAGTCGGGCCGGACTACGAGGGGATGTGGGACTACCAATGCTGGTCATCCGGCATTTACGTCCCCGAAGACGGATTGATCTGGGCGGTCGACACCAACGCCTACACAAACGACAACGGCGGCACCATGCTGCTGCGTTCAATCGATCCCGAAACGGGCGTGGTCACGCCCGGACCGCGAATTTACGATGACGCCGACAATTCGTACTTCCCCTTCTACACGATCTTCAAGGGTCCGGACGGCCTGATTTATGCGACGGGCGGCCGTGGCTCGTCCAGCGGCGCAAATTCCATTTATCGCCTCGACCTGAGCACGGGTGCTGCAACGTTCATCTCGAACACACGGCTCAACGGAAACCTCGTGAACAATTGGTACCTCGTTGGAACCAATCCGGTTGATGGCTTGGTGTACGGCTCGCCAATGTCGGGCGAATGGTACACAATCGACATCGCAACCGGCGCGCTCACTGCCGTGACTGAAGCCGGTCGAAGCCCCTTGCAGGCCGTCGTGTTCGACGAAACGGGAGCGGCGTGGACGGTGAGTTACTCGTACCCGGCGGGCAGTTTCTTGAATAGCGGGACATTCCCTGCGTACGCCGACACCCGCACGACGACGGCGGACGCGTTCAACGCAGATGGGCAGGCCATTGGCGTCGCCGGCCTCGTTCTGGTTCCCGACCCGGAACCGACGCCGGAACCGACGCCCAGTGACTCGAGCTCACCGTCGCCGTCGACCGGGTCCGCCGCTCTCGACGGAAGTTCGTCACTCGCCGCCACCGGTGCCGATTCGAACCTGAGCGGCCTACTCGCGTTCGGCGCGATTGCCCTGGGCGGACTTTCCATCTGGCTTCGACGTCGCGGCGAAACGCGATAGCAGTGCACATTTGGGGGCGAGCCGGTGATCCGGCTCGCCCCCCTTTGTTTGCAACATGCCGTCGCGGACGGGGGTGACCATTCGTCGGCTCGAGAGAGTCGTGGCGCACAGTACAATGGAGAACGCGCCTCGGCGCTTTGGAAACTCAACAGCGTGTGACAGTGGCCCGCCCGGGGATGATCGGTTTCGACATCGCCTGTGCGCCAGCGAGAAGCGGGCCGAGGATGCAGGGTTATCTCGTTAACGACCTCTGCAAAAAAATAAGTGCCAATGCTAAGCGCACTGACTTCGCCCTCGCTGCCTAAGCGAGCCCGATAGTCCGTCGGCCCGAATGCGTTCCCGATTCGGTTTCCGGCGTCATCTAGGGAACTTGCTCCATCGTGCCGCCCGGTCACGGTGGGGGACATGTACGGGCTGGGCTCGTCGACCTATCCGCTCACGGTAAAGGTCGGAGTCGAGTACAACGCTTTCGTGAGCTGCGCCCGGAGAATGCGCTGAAACTCAGCGATGGACGGGGGTTCAATTCCCCCCATCTCCACCACCGCCACTGTCACACGCCGCTGAGCACCCCAGGTCGCAACTGGTTCACATCGCGATGAGAGAGAGCACGGTGTCGTGAAGCACGCCGTTCGAGGCGAGCACGGATCCATGCCACGGGCCTGGGGCGCCGTCCGCCGACGTGATGCGCCCGCCGGCTTCCTCCACGATGGGAAAGAGTGCTGCGATGTCGTAAGGCTTGACGTCGAACTCGGCGACGATGTCGACGCGGCCATCGGCGAGCAGCATGTACGGCCAGACGTCACCGTACCCCCGGTCGCGCCAGACCCGCTCGCTGAGCGCCATCAATTGAGAGAGGCGGCCGGCGTCGCGCCACTGAGCGATGCTTTGGAAACTCATCGAGGCATGATCGAGCGAGTCCACTCCCGACACCCGCATTTGCACCGGCGTCGCGCCGCGTTCGGACTTCCACGCACCCGAGCCGCGCTCGGCCCACCAGCGCATGCCGAGCGCCGGAGCCGATACGACGCCGAGAACCGGCTCGCCGTCTACTGCCAGGGCGATGAGGGTGCCCCAGATTGGTACGCCTCGGAGATAGTTCGAGGTTCCGTCAATGGGGTCGATGATCCACTGCCGGGTCGAGTCACCGCTGACCCCGGTTTCCTCCCCGAAGAATCCGTCTGTCGGCCGCTCGGTTTCGACGAGGGCGCGGATTGCGGACTCGACGGCCCGGTCCGCATCGGTCACGAAGGTGCGATCGGGCTTGGTCTCTACCCGGAGGTCCGCCGACTCCCACCGGGCCATCGAGATTTCGTCGGCGGTATCGGCAAGGCGAAGCGCAAGTTTGAGGTCAGGAGAAAGAGGCACGCCCCTAGGCTAACTCTCCGCTCGAAGTCCGAGGAACGAGGCTGGTTCCGCGTGAGACGCCGGCCTCCCGTCGCCGATTGGCGCGAAGCGCATTTCAAGTGATAACGTTATGCCTCGTTGCCACGCAACACTGCACCTCTAGCTCAATCGGCAGAGCAACTGACTCTTAATCAGTGGGTTCAGGGTTCAAGTCCCTGGGGGTGCACCCGGAAAGCATCCATGCTCGAGTCCTTTGGCTTGGTCCCGTCCGTAACCACTGAGTTCGGATTTAACGATGCGTCCGATCCCGCCGTGCGAGGACGAGCACTGCATTCGTTCGCATCCCAGTCGACTTGCGCTAAATTGATTTAACTGCGTCTTGCAGCACGAGAATGGGATACACAAAATGGGGATGAAGAAGCCCGCAATGGTGGGATCTGGACTGATGCTGGCGTCCGCGATGGTGCTTGGAGCGTCACCGGCGTTTGCCTCGCCGTTTGACGATGGATATGTCGTACTGAACGGCATGAACATCGAAATCGAGAATGACGAGGCCGGGATTAGTCACGCCCGTCAGTACCTCGACCCGGACAACTCCTCTCTGGGCGATACCACCGCACACTTCTACGGGAACCTCGACTTCACCGACGCGAACAGCTCGACCTCGTCGGCCGAATGCAACGACAATACTGCCGTCGCGACGGAGGAGGCGGATGGGGACATTGTCGTGACCTGTGACTCGCGTCCGCTCAACAATGACCTGAGTGGACTCTCGGTGGCTCCGGAATACCGGTTCTACAACCTCGAACTGCCGGGTGTGGTTCTCTCGCGGATGCTCTATGTGGTAGAGAACACTACGGGATCTGACATTACGGTTTCGCGGATGCAATCGACCTTTGAATGGGATGCGTACAGCAGCGACTGGCAGATGCGCACGAGCGAAGGCATCGTCACTCAGGATTCGAGTCTTGACGACCTGGATGCGCGCTGGTTGAGCACCGTTGCCTTCCTTGATGGATCTGTCGATCCGTCGTACTCAACCTTCGCGGCAGCCTGGCGCGCATCGGACAAGGCGGTCTTTTCCGAGTTCGGAAACGACGTCGTGTCGGACGACTACGTTGAGGTCATCGCTAGGGACGTCGTCATTCCGGCCGGGGCAACCGTGTATTTTGCGTTCTTCGGAATTCACGGTTCGCCTGGAATCGAGGCAAGCACAGACGAAGTGAACGCCTTCATGACCGCGCTTGACGAATTCGTCACCGTATTCGACGAGCCATTCAACGCTGATAGCCTGTTGGCGAAGGGCATTCCGGTCGGTTCCTCAGTGCTCAACTGGGGTGACGTTACCGAAGCCGCTGCGCCGGCCGCACCGGTGGCACTGGCTTCGACCGGTCCGGTCGGCCTCGCCGGCGGGGTTACCGGAGCGATGGTGCTCGTGCTTGCAGGAGCGGCAATCGTGCTCGTGCGTCGGCGACTCGCCTAACAAACCCGATGGTGTTGCCCC
>DATGWF010000108.1:0-10662 GCA_035299585.1 Microbacteriaceae bacterium | reverse complement strand
GAGCGAATCAAGGTGTTGCGTGCCGCGCCAGACCAGGCCAGAGTGCCGTCGGGCACATGGGTGTTCGAAGGGGGAGTGCTCCGGTGGGGGACCGGTGACGGCTCGCTCCGGCTACTCGAGCTGCAGCCGGCCGGTCGTGGTGCGATGCCGGCAGACGCCTGGTGGCGAGGTCGGCGCTCATGAATGCGCGCGAGGTTGCCTGGGAACTGCTCACCGCTGTGGACGAGCGCGAAGCGTACGCGAACCTGGAAATGCCTGCGCTGCTGCGCCGCGCACGCCTGAGTCCCCGCGATGCCGGCTTTGCCACCGAACTCGGCTATGGCTGTCTGCGGATGCGTGGCTTCGTTGATGCGGTGCTCGAACTGGTGCTCCCGCGACGAATTGACGAACTCGACCCCGCGGTTTTGCGCGTGCTTGAGCTGGGCGTCTATCAACTCCTCGTCCTGGACACAGAGCCGCACGCCGCTGTCTCCGAATCGGTCGAGCTCAGTCGGCGAGTTGGGGCGGCTCGGGCGAGCGGGTTCATCAATGCGAATTTGCGCCGCGTTTCGGAACGAAGCCGGCCGCAGTGGGAGATGGCTATTCTGAATCGGTTCGACGAGCTTGCGGCGCGAGCGGCCCTCACATCCCACCCGGAATGGATCGTTGAGGAACTCGATGTGGCCTCCCAGGCGACGACGAGCGACCACGACATTGATGCGGTGTTGGCGGCGAACAACGCCAATCCCGCCGTGAACTTTGTTGCACTGCCGGGGGTCGCCCAGGACGACTCGACGCGTATGCCCAACCGGTTCTCTCCCGTTGGATTCCAAGCTGGCAGGGGTGACCCGCGCCGCGTGACGGCCGCACCAGGCGTTCGAGTGCAAGATGAGGGCTCCCAGCTCGCCGCGCTTGCGCTGAGCCGATTTCGAGCGGCGAAGCCGGGAGAGCGCTGGCTCGATATGTGTGCGGGTCCCGGTGGAAAAGCGGCACTGCTCGCGGCCGAGGCGATGCGCTCGGGCGCACATCTTCTCGCCAACGAAGTGAGCGACCATCGCGCGAAACTCGTCGAGCAGGCCCTCTTGCCTCTCGGTGCAGACACCAGCGTCATCGTTGGAGATGCGCGTCGCTTTGCCGACGAGCCCGATTCATTCGACCGCATTTTGCTCGATGCACCGTGTTCTGGGCTGGGCGCACTCCGGCGCCGGCCAGAGGCTCGCTGGCGAAAACACCCGGATGACATTTCCGAGCTGGCATCCCTGCAGACCGAGCTGCTAGGGGCGGGGCTGCGCGCTCTGTCGCCTGGCGGCGTGCTGGCCTATGTGACGTGCTCGCCGGTGCTGCGTGAAACGCGCGATGTCGTCGGTGCGGTGCTCGGAGACGATGTCCGCTTGCTCGACACGGCCGAAGTGCTCGATGGAATCGCGTGCGAGCCCCTCAATGCTCGGGTGGAGTTCGCTGGGCAGTCAGGGTCGGCGGTGCAATTATGGCCGCATCTGCACGAGACTGACGCGATGTTCATCGCGCTTCTTGAACGAACGTAGGCTGGGCTCATGAGCGTGCGCATCAATCCGAGCATCCTCTCGGCCGACTTCGTCAATCTGCAACGCGAACTGGCTCGCATCGGCACCGCGGACTTTGTTCACGTGGACGTCATGGACAATCACTTCGTTCCCAACCTCACCTTCGGACCGCAGATGGTCGAACGCATCCAGGCGGTTTCGCCGGTTCCGCTCGACGTGCACCTCATGATTTCCGATGTGGACCGCTGGGGTCCCGGCTACGCCGAACTCGGCGCCGCATCGGTGACGTTCCACCTCGAGGCCAGCTCCGAGCCGATTGAGCTCGCGCGTGCATTGCGAGCCCGTGGAGCGAGAGCGGGCGTCGCCATCAAACCGGATACCCCGCTCGACGCCCTCGTCGACATGCTGCATGAGTTCGACCAAGTGCTCATCATGACCGTCGAGCCCGGATTTGGCGGTCAGGCGTTTCGTGCCGATGTGCTCCCGAAACTCGCTGCTGCGCGATCCGCCATCGACCGGTCTGGCGCCGCAGTCTGGTTGCAGGTCGACGGTGGCATCTCCGAGGCAACCATCGCCCGAGCTGCTGAGGCGGGGGCCGATACCTTCGTGGCCGGCTCGGCGGTGTACGGCGCCGCAGATCCGGAGCTGTCAATCGCCCGCTTGCGGGAGCAGGCGCGTGCGCATCGGCACGAGTCGCCAGGTAGCCTAGAAGCGTGAAAACCTTCGATGAGCTGTTTGCCGAACTCACTGAGATAGCGCGCAACCGGCCCGAAGGATCTGGCACCGTGCGCCAACTGGATGCCGGGGTGCATGCCATCGGCAAGAAGATCGTCGAGGAGGCCGCCGAAGTCTGGATGGCGGCCGAGTTTCAGTCCGATGAAGCCTTCGCCGAGGAGGCGGCTCAGCTGCTGTATCACCTCCAAACTATGGTCATCGCGAAGGGGCTCAGCCTCGATGACATTTACCGCTCGCTCTAAACCGAAAGGCCGCCATGCTTCGCATCGCCGTTCCGAATAAGGGAACGCTCTCAGAGACGGCCGTCCACATGCTGCACGAGGCCGGGTATGCGACGCGGCGGGACAGCCGCGAGCTCGTCGTTTCGGACCCGCGCAACGAGGTCGAGTTCTTCTATCTGCGGCCACGAGACATCGCCGCGTATGTCGGTTCGGGCGCACTCGATGTTGGCATCACCGGTCGTGATTTGCTCATCGATGCGGCCTCGGACGCGTCCGAGCTCCTCGAACTCGACTTCGGTGCCTCGACCTTCCGCTTCGCCGCTCCGGAAGGTGCGTTCCGCGTCGTTGCGGACCTCGATGGCCGCCGTATCGCGACGAGTTACCCGGGGCTCGTCGGCAGCTTTTTGCGGGACCACGGAGTGAGTGCGCGACTCGTCGGGCTCGAGGGTGCCGTCGAATCGGCGGTCCGGCTGGGGCTCGCCGATGCGGTTGCTGACGTCGTTTCCACCGGTACGACCTTGCGTTCGGCTGGTCTCGCTGTATTTGGTCCGGTGATTCTCGAGTCCACCGCGGTTCTCATTGGCTCCTCGCCGGTGGTGCCCGCCGCCGAAACCTTCATCCGGCGCATCCAGGGTGTCATGCTCGCCCGACAGTACGTCCTCATCGACTACGACATTCCCAAGGAACAGCTCGCGAAAGCGACGGCGCTGACCCCGGGATTCGAATCGCCCACGGTTTCTCCGCTTCAAGACGAAGCCTGGGTGGCGGTCCGCGCGATGATTCCAGCCAGCGATCGGAACCAGGTCATGGATGCGCTTTACGCGGTTGGAGCGCGGGCCATTCTGGTGACGGCGATTCACGCGGCACGGCTATGAGTCTCGCGGTCCGCGTGATTCCCTGCCTCGACGTGGCCGACGGTCGAGTCGTCAAGGGCGTGCAATTCCAAGACTTGGTTGACCAGGGTGACCCGGTCGAACTCGCCGCTGAGTATGCCCGCCAGGGGGCTGACGAGCTGACCTTTCTCGACGTCACCGCGACCATCGACGAACGCGGCACGATGCTCGAAACCGTCCGGCAGACCGCTGAGCGCGTGTTCATTCCGCTCACGGTCGGAGGTGGGGTGCGCACCGCTGACGACGTCGCGCGATTGCTGCAACACGGTGCCGACAAGGTCAGCGTCAATAGCGCGGCGATTGCGCGACCCGAGCTGCTTGACGACATCAGTGCCAGGTTCGGCAACCAGGTGCTCGTCTTGTCACTCGACGTCCGACGGGACGCTGCGCAGCCGAGCGGATACGTCGTGACGACCCACGGGGGCCGCACCGCAGTCAATCGTGATGCGATCGCGTGGGTTGCGGAAGCAATCGACCGTGGTGCCGGAGAGATTCTCGTGAACTCCATCGACGCAGATGGCACGAAAGCGGGCTTTGATCTCGAACTCATCGGCCTCGTGCGATCCGTGGCCGATGTGCCCGTTATCGCCTCAGGCGGAGCCGGCGAGCTCGACCATTTCCCTCCCGCCATCCACGCCGGTGCCGGCGCCGTTTTGGCCGCCTCGGTGTTCCACCAGGGAACGTACCGCGTTGGCGACGTCAAACGTGCGCTCTCCGATGCGGGGGTGGTGGTCCGATGATCCACTCGACGCAGTTCGATGCAGACGTCGTCCGATTCGACGACGCCGGGCTGGTTGCGGCGGTCATCCAATCGTCCGAAACCGGCGAGGTGCTCATGGTCGGATACATGAACGCCGAAGCCCTGCGGCGCACAATGACGGAGGGGCGTGTGACGTTCTGGTCCCGGTCGCGGCAGGAGTTCTGGCGAAAGGGCGATACCTCCGGCAACGCACAATACGTCCAGTCAATCTCGGCCGATTGTGACGGCGACGCCGTGCTTGTACGCGTCTTGCAAATTGGTCCGGCTTGCCACACCGGCGCCCAGAGCTGCTTCGATACCCATCCGCTCATGGCCAAGGTTGCGACCCCTGGGGAGGACGCTCGATGACGACGACATTTGACCAATTCGAGTCACTTCGCGGGGAGCATCCGGTGGTTCCGGTCACTCGAACCCTGCTCGCGGACAGTGAATCACCCATTGCGCTCTACCGAAAGCTTGCCGACAGTCGACCCGGATCCTTCTTGCTCGAGTCGGCCGAGCAGGGAGGCATCTTTTCTCGGTATTCGTTTATCGGCGTTCGTTCCTACGGCATCCTCACGACGGATGGCGGTTCCAGCCAGTGGCGCGACCTTGGCCTCAGTCGCGAACGGGCGCTGGGCGTCGAGCCGGGATCCTCCCCACTCGACGACGTTCGCCGATTGCACGCGCGCTGGTCGGCCGCGCCCATACCGGGGCTTCCGCCACTCACGGGTGGCTTGGTCGGATTCATTGGCTGGGACGCCGTCCGCGAGTTCGAGCATCTCCCGTCGGCACCACCGGCAGATCTGTCGGTTCCGGCGCAAGCGCTGTGTTTCGTCGCGGAACTCGTGGCGATTGACCACCGCACGGGCGACGTGCACCTCATTGTCTCCTCGCTGACCGAAGACCAGACCGATGCGCTGGCCGTCTGGACCGATGCCCAAAAACGTCTCGACGCTCTCGAGCATGCCCTTCGCGCACCGGCCACTCCCGTCGTCTCCGAGCGACCTTCCACCGTTGAGGTGCGTGGAGAGAGCCAGTGGGGCGAGGCGTCGTTTGTGTCCGCGGTTGAGCGCTCCAAGACGTTCATCGTCGACGGCGATGTGTTCCAGGTCGTGCTGTCCCAGCGTTTCGACGTGGATTGCGTGGCGGAGCCCATCGATGTGTACCGGGTGCTTCGAACGCTCAATCCGAGTCCATACATGTACCTGCTGAGCTTGGAGAGCGACGCTGGGCCCTACAGCATTGTCGGTTCATCCCCGGAGGCGTTGGTGAAGGTGAGCGACGGTCGCGCCCTCACCCACCCGATTGCGGGCTCGCGGCCGCGCGGGGAGACGCCAGAACTCGACCAGCAGCTCGAGGCGGAACTTCTCGCCGACCCGAAAGAGCGTGCCGAGCACCTCATGCTGGTCGACCTGGCTCGAAACGACCTTGCCCGAGTATGCCAGCCGGGCTCCGTCGAAGTGAGCGAGTTTATGCGCATCGAGCGGTTCAGCCACATCATGCATATCGTTTCCTCGGTTGAAGGTCGAGTGCGAGATGGCGTTTCACTCGTGGACGTTTTCGGCGCGACCTTCCCTGCCGGCACCCTCTCGGGCGCTCCAAAGCCGCGCGCGCTCGAAATCATCGACGAGCTCGAGCCCGTAGCGCGTGGCATCTACGGCGGAGTGGTGGGCTACTTCGACTTTGCCGGGAATGCCGACCTCGCCATCTGCATTCGAACCGCTCTCATCGCGAACGGGCGCGCCCACGTTCAGGCAGGCGCCGGACTCGTTGCAGACTCAGTCCCTGCCTCCGAAAACGCAGAAACCCGGACGAAAGCGAGCGCGGTACTCCGGGCGATTGCCATCGCGAACGGGCTGCGGTCGTGAAGCGCGGCATTGCCCTCGGTCTCCTCTCGCTCGTAGCCGGTGTGTTGCTCGTGAGCGGCAGCGTCGAATGGGCAGACGTGCGGGTCAGCTCTCCCGTCCAACTCAATCTCGCGGCGACCGGACAGGGGCTCGCCGCCCTCGTTTCGGCCATCGGAGTCGTGCTCTTGGGTGCGGTCGGCGCGTTGACGATTGCGCGTGGAGCCGGCCGGCAGGTCCTTGGCGCCCTCGTGGCAATCGCCTCGGTCTGCCTCGCGAGCGACCTCGGAGCACGGATGCCCGGCTGGTTTGCCTCGAGCCGACCCGCTCTCGAAGCGGCTCTCGCGCACGGCGGCGTGAAGATCACCGGGAGTTCTGTGGAAAGCGTCACGGTGGTCTGGAATGCGTGGCCATTCGTCGCCCTCGGACTGGCCCTCGCGGGTGTTGGGCTCGGGGTCGCGATTGTGCTCAGTGCTCGGAACTGGCCGAGGGGGCGACGCCGCTTCGAGCGGGAACCGGCAACAGACGCGAGTCCGGCGGCAACATGGGATGCGCAAACCGCCGGCGACGACCCGACCGCGAGCGTGCACGAGCACAGCCGACCGGCTGACTAGACTGGCACTGAACCACCACCCAAAGGAGCGCAATGAGCACCGAGAACGACCACCACGGACACTCACCCGCAGCCTGGACCGCAGTCATTCTGATGCTCGCGGCCTTCACCGCGGGAACGCTGTTCTTCTGGTTCGGCAACGTCGTGGGTGTGTGGGTCAGTGCAGTGCTGATTCCCGTTGGCTGGGCCGTTGGTGGCGTTATGGCCAAGCTTGGTTGGGGCGTTAACGGCCCGAAGTATCAGCCGAAGGGCCACTAAATGCTCTCCCAGCTCACAGCTGGGGCACTTGAGGACGCCGCGGTCCGAGAGCAACGCACGCCGCTTCGTGAAATCGAGGCGATGATTGCGGATGTCGCCCCGGCACGGAATGCGCTTGAGGCACTTCGTCCGCGGGATCAGGTGCACGTCATCGCCGAGATCAAGCGGGCCAGCCCTTCACGAGGCCGGCTCGCGGACATTACGAACCCAGCCGAGTGGGCGGCACGCTACGAGGCCGGCGGGGCTTCGGTGATTAGCGTGCTTACCGAGGAGCGACGATTCCTCGGAAGCATTGATGACCTTCGCGCTGTCTCGCAGCGGGTGTCGATTCCGGTCCTTCGGAAAGACTTCATCGCGAGTGACTATCAGGTAGCCGAGGCCCGCGCCGCTGGGGCGGACCTTGTCCTGCTTATCGTGGCCGCACTGGACGACCCGACCCTGCGCCGGCTCCATGAGCTCGTCATGTCCTACGGCATGACGCCCCTGGTCGAAACCCACTCGGCGAGCGAACTCGAGCGCGCCGCGGCCATTGGCGCGAACCTCATAGGTGTGAACGCGCGCGATCTGAGCACGTTCGAGCTCGATCGGGACCTGTTCGGTCGCCTCGCACCGTCGTGCCCCGTCGGTTCACTCAAGGTGGCCGAATCGGCTGTTCTCGAGCCCGCCGACGTCGCCCACTACCGACGCGCTGGCGCCGATGCGGTTCTGGTTGGCGAAGCGCTCGTCACCGGCAATCCGGAAGCAACCCTCGCGCAATTCTTGGAGGCATCATGAAGCTTCGACAAGCCCAAGGCCCGTATTTCGGTGAGTTTGGCGGCCGGTTTGTTCCCGAGTCGCTGATGTCGGCGCTCGACGAACTCACCGACGCGTATGCAGCAGCCAAGAACGATGCGTCATTCCAGGCGGAGCTTGCAGCGTTGCATCGCAGTTACACCGGTCGGCCCTCCATCTTGACCGAGGTCCCGCGCTTCGCGAGCCATGCTGGAGGCGCGCGAATCGTGTTGAAGCGTGAAGACCTGAACCACACCGGCTCGCACAAAATCAACAATGTTCTCGGCCAGGCCCTGCTGACGCGGAACATCGGGAAGACGCGCGTGATTGCCGAAACGGGCGCCGGTCAGCACGGTGTGGCCACGGCAACCGCTGCCGCACTTTTTGGCCTCGAGTGTGTCGTCTACATGGGCGAGGTTGATACGCAGCGTCAAGCACTCAATGTCGCCCGAATGCGACTTCTCGGCGCCGAGGTCGTCGCCGTACAGACCGGTTCTCGCACGCTGAAGGACGCCATCAACGAGGCGATGCGGGACTGGGTGACGAACGTTGAGCACACCAACTACATTTTCGGCACGGTTGCCGGTCCACACCCATTCCCTGAGCTCGTGCGGGATTTTCAAAAGATCATCGGTGAAGAGGCGCGGGCACAAATGCTCGCCGAGTACGGCACCCTCCCTGCGGCGGTAACGGCCTGTGTCGGTGGAGGTTCGAACGCCATCGGACTGTTCCACGCCTTCCTCGACGATGACGACGTGCGTATCGTCGGCTTTGAGGCCGGGGGTGAGGGCGTTGACACGCCCCGACACGCGGCAACCATCAGCATGGGGCGCCCCGGAGTGCTCCACGGCGCCCGGAGTTACCTGCTTCAGGACGAAGACGGCCAGACCATCGAGTCGCACTCCATCTCTGCCGGTCTCGACTACCCGGGCGTCGGCCCCGAGCACAGTTGGCTGGCGAGCATCGGTCGGGCCGAGTATCGCCCGGTCACGGATGCCGAGGCAATGGAGGCGTTGAAGCTTCTCAGCCGAACCGAGGGCATCATCCCGGCGATCGAAACCGCACACGCCCTTGCCGGAACGTTGCGGCTCGCGGCCGAGCTGCCCAGCGATGCAATCGTGCTCGTCAACCTGTCGGGGCGTGGCGATAAGGATATGGAAACCGCTGCGCGGTACTTCGGTTTGTTTGGAGACGAGAAGTGAGCGCACTGACGGACCGCATCGCTCAGGGGAACGCTCTGGTGGGCTATCTTCCTATCGGTTTCCCAACCCTCGACGCGGGTATCGAAGCAGCCGTGCGTCTTGTCGAGGGCGGAGCCGATGTGCTCGAACTCGGAATCCCATACTCCGACCCGGTGATGGACGGCCTGGTCATTCAGGAAGCGACCGAGATCGCTCTCGCTGGCGGTTTCCGGCTCGCCGACGTCTTTCGAGCGGTGCGTGCGGTCACCGAGCGGGTCGACGTTCCCGTTCTCGTCATGACCTACTGGAACCCCGTCGTGCAGTACGGCGTCGAGCGGTTCGCGGCTGACCTCAAGGCCGCCGGTGGTGCCGGATTGATCACTCCCGACCTGACTCCAGACGAGGCGGCGGAGTGGATTCGTGTCAGCGACCAGTACGAGCTCGATCGCGTTTTCTTGGCGGCCCCAAGCTCTTCGGATGCCCGGCTCACACGCGTCATCGAATCAAGTCGCGGCTTCGTATACGCCGTTTCGACGATGGGCATCACGGGGGCGCGGTCCGACGTCGATGCTGCGGCGCGCGCGCTCGTCTCGCGGCTCCGCGACCTTGGTGCCACGAACGTCTGTGTCGGGGTCGGAATCTCCAGCGCGGAGCACGTGGCCGATGTGTGTAGCTATGCGAGCGGCGCCATCGTCGGTTCGGCGCTGGTGAAAGCCCTCGGTATCGGAGGCCCGGACGCTGTGGGCTCTCTCGCCGCAGAGCTTGCCGTCGGTGCAACCGCGTGAATCAAGTAGTCTTCTCGGTGGCTCCGCGAAAGGATTTCGAGTGATTGTTGCCAGTATTCCCAGCCCGACCGTGAGTTATTGGGATATTCCGCTCTTTGGCCTGAACCTGCGGGTGCACGCCTATGCGCTGCTGATTCTCACGGGAATCCTGGTGGCAACCGTGTGGACCTCTCGTCGACTGACCCGCCGCGGAGCCGAACCAGGTATCGTTCTGGACTTCGTGCTGTGGGCTGTCCCTCTCGGCATCATCGGAGCGCGGGTCTACCACGTTCTCACCCATCCGGCGGACTTTTTCGGCCCAGGAATGGACCCGTGGGGTGTGGTTCAGATTTGGAACGGCGGCAACGCCATCTTCGGTGCGCTCATTGGTGGCGGGATCGGTGTCTGGATCGCTTGCCGTCAAACCGGAATTCGATTCCTGTCCTTCGCTGATGCGCTGGTTCCGGGGCTGTTGGCGGCCCAAGCCATCGGTCGGATCGGGAACTACGTCAACCAGGAGCTGTTTGGACTCCCCACGAACGCACCGTGGGGGCTCGAAATTGACCCGAACAACCCGGTCATTCCGTCCGGGCTGCCCGCGGGCACGCTGTTCCACCCGACGTTCTTGTATGAGCTCCTCTGGAACGCCCTCGGTGTGATCGTGCTGCTCGCCATCGAACGCCGCCTCCAACTCCGCTGGGGTCGCCTTTTCGCGCTCTATCTGGTCTGGTACGGCGCAGGGCGTTCGTTCTTCGAGTCCATCCGCATCGACCCCTCAGAGATGTTCTTCGGCATCCGCACGAACATTTGGGCCGCATGGATCGCCGTCATTGTCGGCATCGTGTTGTTCGTGCTTCAGGCCCGGCGTCACCCGGGACTGGAGACACGCGTCTACCGCCCGGGTCGGGAATGGCCACGGACTGGGGTAGACTCGGCTGAACTCGACACCACCACTGTTGAACCCGACGCCGATTCGGCGGTCGCGCAAGCCACAAGCCCAAGGTAGCGACGATACACATTTGAGTTCGACGGGCCACCGACGTCCCGCTTGACGATTCACACTCGCGAGGACGGTCACCGTGGCTTTGCTTCCCCCTCATCACCGATTCGGTTCACTTCCGCCGGCACAGGGTCTCTA
>DATGWF010000107.1:0-8223 GCA_035299585.1 Microbacteriaceae bacterium | reverse complement strand
AGAAACACCGCCCTTGGGTCAACCGGTTCTGAAAGCGGCCGACGGGCTCGATCGAGAGCGGTCTGTGCGGTGATGCGGACGCGAGCTGGTGCCCCATCGGGGAGCAACTCGCCGGAACCGTCCGGGCTCACTGCGCCGCTTTCGGCCGGGTCTGTGCAACACGCTCACGCAGGGTGGGCAACATCCTTCGACTGACCGGGAGGTCCACACTCTTCCCGGCGACGCTGACCGTGACCGAACCTTGGCCGGCCGTAAGCCGCATCCGCTGTGCCGCGGTGAGCGCAATGAGATACGAGCGATGAATGCGCACGAATGCGCCGGCCCAGGCCAACTCGAGTTCGGCCAGCGGAATCCGCACCAAGAATGCCCCCTGGTCCGTGAAGAGCCGAACGTAATCGCCCTGCGCTTGCGCGTATCGAACGTCTCTGCGTCGAATCATCCGGGTGGTCGAGCCGACCGTCACTGCGATGAGGTCTTCAGTGCCATCACTCGCGGCAGGTCGAGACGTTCCGTTTGCTTCCAGAACACGCCCAATCGCTCGCTCGAGTCGCTCGCGGCGGACGGGCTTGAGAACGTAGTCGACGGCGTCGAGGTCGAAGGCGTCAACGGCGCCGTCGTCGTCTGCCGTGACGAACACGAGAGCCGGTCGCTTTCCAAAATGGCCGAGGGTCCGAGCGAGATCAAAACCACTCAGACCGGGCATGTGGATGTCGAGGAGCACCGCATCGACCGCGGAGCGGCTGAGCACCTGAATAGCTTCCGCGCCTGAGGCCGCCTGCAGAATCTCACCAACGCGCTCGTCTTGCCGCAGCAAGAAGCTGAGCTCGTCGCGGGCGGGGGCTTCATCGTCGGCGATGAGCACCGAAATCATGCGGGAGACTCCCCTCGGGTTTTCGGGATGCGCATGCGAACGAGCATCCCGGAGCCAACGTTGGTATCAATGGTGAGGCCAAACTCATTGCCATAGCGTTGCCGGAGTCGAGTGTCGACATTCCGGAGCCCGACGTGTGCACTCGAGGGCTCGCCATTGAATGCCGCCTGGAGCGCTACTGGGTCCATGCCCACTCCGTCGTCCTCGACGTCAATTTCGACGAACGGGCCGGCGTCGCGAGCGGAGATGCGAACGCGCCCACCAGCTTCGCGCGCTTCGAGACCGTGGCGAACGGCATTCTCGACGAGCGGCTGCAGACTCAGGAATGGAATCGGCGTGGGCAACACTTCCGGGGCCACCATGAGCAATACCGTGAGGCGCTCGCCGAAGCGGGCCCGCTCAAGTTTGAGATACGAATCGATGGACTGGAGCTCCTCGGCGAGCGTCGTGGTGTCGCCCTCACGCCGGAAGGAATAGCGAGTGAAGTCGGCAAACTCGAGCACGAGGTCTCGCGCGCGAGCCGGGTCGGTCGTGATGAACGAGGCGATCGCTCCGAGCGCGTTGTAGATGAAGTGCGGGCTGATTTGAGCGCGAAGCGCGCGCACTTGCGCCTCGGCGAGAGCGGCGCGAGAGGCCGCGAGCTCACCCAGTTGGAGCTGGGCTGCCACCCACTCGGCCGCCTCGGTCGTGGCGCGAACGGTCGTGGCGCGAACCTCTCGGTCGACCGCGGCGAGGGCCCCGACGGTGCGGTCAGCAACGCGCACCGGGGCTGTCACAGCTTCGCGGGTGTTGCGTCGGCGGACCACCTGTGGCTTCGAAGCGCCCAGCGCCGCGACGGCCGCGGCGAGAGCGACTTGCTGTTCCTCGGCGTTCCCGCCGTCGACGGCGCTCACTCCCGCCTCGGTCGTCATGGCCAGACAGCGGACGCCCACGAGCTCGCGGAGTGCACGCAGAGCACGTTGGGCGTCGGTCGTGCTGACCTCGCCCCGGAGGTGCTTGGCGGCACGCGACGCCAGGTGCAGAGTCGTCGTGGTTGCCCGGTCGACGTCGGTGCCAATGTCCCGAGACCCTCGAAGGAGCGCACGAGCCCCGATAATCATCACGGTTCCGAGCACGCCAAGCAGCCCTCCGACGAGGAAGGCGATCAGCGCTGATTCAGCCATGAACTGAGCCTAGAACGCCGCCCCCGATTTTCGCCCGCTCGGCGGCCGGATTCCACCGTCTGGCGCAATCGAAGCGCCGTCCGGCGACCTTGCGCGTGCGAACCTTTCCGCCCTCTTCCTTCCGAGGCACACTCCTGAGAGTTGCGCGCAATGTCGCACGCACCAGTAAAGGAGACACTGCTATGGGCAACGACGCCACTAGCACTACGGGAGTCGACGTGTCCAACGCCGATTTCGGTGCAATCCAGGAATCGGGAACGTTCCAAGAACTCCGTCGCAAGCAGCGCGGATTTGTGTTCCCGGTTCTTATCGTCTGCATGGTTTGGTATTTCGGCTACGTGCTGCTTGCCGCCTATGCCAAGGACTTCATGGGCACGCCGCTCATTGGTTCGTTCAACGTGGGCCTGCTGCTCGGCCTGCTTCAGGTGGTCACGACCTTTGCGGTGACGATGTGGTACGTGAGCTTCGCGAACCGCGAGCTCGACCCCATCGCGGCCGAGATTCGTGACTCGATCGAGGCCGGCAAGGAGGTCAAGTAATGTTGCACGGTTTGATTCTCGCGGGAGAGGCCGCAAAGGCTCCCGAAAAAATCGGTGACCCCATCCTGAACATGACCATCTTCGGTCTGTTCGTCGCGGTCACGATGTTTGTCGTGATTCGCGCTTCGCGCAACAACAAGTCGGCAGCCGACTACTACGCGGCCGGACGTTCCTTCACCGGTGGTCAGAACGGTATGGCTATCGCGGGTGACTACCTGTCGGCCGCGTCGTTCCTCGGTATCACCGGCGCGATTGCGCTCTCGGGATACGACGGATTCCTGTACTCGATCGGCTTCCTCGTGGCATGGCTTGTCGCCCTGCTCTTGGTCGCGGAGCTGCTGCGCAACACCGGCAAGTTCACCATGGGTGACGTGTTGGCGTTCCGCCTGAAGCAGCGCCCGGTGCGCATTGCCGCCGCGACCACCACGCTCGTGGTGTCGTTCTTCTACTTGCTCGCGCAGATGGCCGGTGCGGGTGGCCTCGTGTCACTGCTGCTTGGCCTGAGTGAGCGCACCGCACAGTCGGTCGTGATCGCCATCGTCGGTGGCCTCATGATTCTGTACGTGCTCATCGGTGGCATGAAGGGCACCACCTGGGTGCAGATCATCAAGGCTGGACTGCTCATCGGTGGTGCCGCCGTGATGACCGTTTGGGTGCTCGCGCTCAACGGCTTCAACTTCTCGCACCTGCTCGACGCCGCTGTCCAGACCGCCGGCAACCCGGCGGTGCTCGAGCCGGGCCTCAAGTACGGCAAGAGCGATCTCACCAAGCTTGACTTCGTCTCGCTCGGTCTCGCCCTCGTGCTCGGTACCGCGGCCCTTCCGCACGTGCTCATGCGTTTCTACACGGTTCCGACCGCCAAGGAAGCCCGCAAGAGTGTGGTCTGGTCGATCTGGCTCATCGGAGCGTTCTACGTGTTCACCCTCGTGCTCGGCTACGGCGCGATGGCCCTCATCGGCGCCGACGCCATCAAGGCGGCACCGGGCAAGGCCAACGCGGCCGCCCCGCTGCTCGCCTACCACCTCGGCGGCTCGGTCCTGCTCGGCATCATCTCGGCGGTCGCGTTTGCGACGATCCTCGCCGTGGTGGCCGGTCTGACCATCACCGCTGCGGCATCCTTCTCGCACGACATCTGGGCATCGGTCGTCCGCAAGGGCAACCCGAAGCCGGGTGAGGAGGTTCGCGTGGCGCGAATCACCGTCGTTGCCATCGGTGTGCTTGCCATCCTGGGTGGCATCTACGCCAACGGACAGAACATCGCCTTCTTGGTTGCGCTCGCGTTCGCGGTCGCAGCCTCGGCGAACCTGCCGACCATCATCTACTCGCTGTTCTGGAAGGGCTTCACCACGCGCGGTGCCCTGTGGAGCATGTACGGCGGTCTCGCAACCGCCATCGTGCTCATCTGGTTCTCGCCGGTGGTCTCGGGCAAGCCCGACTCGATGTTCCCGACCGCGGAGGGCGAGGTGGGCGGCTGGGCCGTCTTCCCGCTCTCGAACCCGGGACTCATCTCGATTCCGCTCGCCTTCCTCCTCGGTTGGCTCGGGTCGGTTATCGGCAAGAACACCGAAGACCCGAAGAAGCAGTCGGAAATGGAAGTGCGTTCGCTCACCGGCCTCGGTGCCGAGAAGGCAGTGAACCACTAAATCGACCAGGGGTGGTCGAGGGGCGGGCGCCAATGGCGCCCGCCCTTTCTCGTCCCGCTAGGCTGTCGCCATGGATGAGAACGTCCGCGCCCAGCTCGAGAGCGCACGGCGCAGTATCGACAACATCGACGCCGCCCTCATTCACCTGCTCGCCGAACGGTTCAAGTTCACTCAGTCCGTCGGAGCACTCAAGGCCGAACACGGACTGCCGCCGAGTGACCCGGAGCGAGAGTCCCGACAGGTTGAACGGCTTCGTTCCCTCGCCGAAGACGCCCACCTCGATCCGGCGTTCGCCGAGAAATGGTTCAACTTCGTCGTTGCCGAAGTGATTCGCCACCACACCGCCGCGCAGCAGTAGCGAGGAAAAATCCGGCCGCACCACGCCGGATGCCCATTCGCGTCCCCATTCCGGCCACACGGCCGGTCTCGGGCACCGAGCACTCGAAAGACTCCACAGAGAGCCGGTTTCCGACGACGTGCGGGGACTCGAAGGGAGTGAGTGTCATGGTCGATATTGAACTAACCGCGCCGAAGCCAAGCGTCACCCGAAAGCGAAGTGAGAACGCCCATTTGGACGACGTACCCGTGGACAATGGGAGCGCCACGCTTCTCGTTCCTCGCAAATTGCGCGCGCGGCGAGGTGTTCGAACCGTTCTCATTGTCGTGCTTTCGATTGCGGTCGGCGCGGGGGTTGGTGTCGGTGGATGGATGCTCCTGCAGTCGCAGCTCGGCGGCTCGGCGGCCACATCGCAGTCCCCAGCGGTCGACAGCCTGTTGCAGTCGGGGATCGATCAAGCCAATGCCGGACAAGTCGATGCCGCGAAGGTGACATTCCAGAATGTGCTCGCGCTCGATCCCGGCAACGTCCTCGCCAACTACAACCTTGGCGTGATTGCCCAGGGTCGGTCCGACAATCAGGGGGCGCTGAGCTACTACGTTGCTGCGCTGGCAAGCAACCCGAACTTCACCCCGGCAATGTACAACCGGGCAATCATCCTTGAAGCGACCGATCAGCAAGGTGCGATCGAGCTCTACAAGCGAATCGTGGCCATCAATCCCAAAGCGGCGACGGCCTACTTCCGACTCGCCAACCTCTACGAAGCAGCGGGTGAGACCGAACTGGCAACGGAGGCACGAAACCAAGCTATTTCTCTCGACCCAAGCCTGGGCGGAAATTAGGAGTTTGGACGATGCCTTCGGGAGTCCGACCGCTCGTCTCGGTCATTACTCCGAGCCATGACCCGCGGTTTCTTGGCGACGCCTGGGAATCGCTCCGGCGCCAAAGCTACGACAACTGGGAGTGGCTCGTCCTTTTGAATGCTGGTGCGGAGTGGTCGGCACCCGATGACAAACGGGTCGTGATCGAGTCGGTCCCGCTGGTCAATGGCGTCGGCCATGCCAAGCGGATTGCGGCAAGCCGTGCAGTCGGGCACATCATTGTGGAGCTTGACCACGACGATGTCTTGTTCCCGGAGGCGCTCGAACGGATAGTGTCGGCCTTTGCCGACAACCCCGACGCCAGCCTGGTCTATTCCGACTGTGTTGGGATTGATGCAAGCGGATGCCTGATTGACGTGCGCTACAGCGAGTCGCTTGGCTGGCGCCACGCCGAGTTCGCGCGCGGCGGACGCACGGTGACGTATCCGTTGACCTTTGAACCGACGCCACACAATGTCTCGCTGATTTGGTTCGCGCCGAATCACGTGCGAGCGTTTCAACGCCGTGCATACGAGCAGGTCGGAGGGTATGACGCGTCGCTCCGGGTACTCGATGATCAAGAACTCATGGCGCGCCTCTACCGGTGGGGACCGTTTGTCCAACTCGCCGAACCGCTCTACTTTCAGCGCATGCACGACGGAAACACGCAGCGTGATCCGGCACTCAATGCCGAAATTCAGCGCCGGACCGTCGAACTGTTCGAATGGGAAATCGAACCGAATGCGCTTGCGTGGGCCCGGCGAAGTGAACTCCTCGCTCTCGATTTCGGGGCAGCACACGCGAAACCGGACGGATACCTCGGGGTCGATCAGTATCCCGGGCCCGGGGTTGATATCGTCGCGGAACTTCCCGCGAAGCTGCCGCTACCGGACAACTCCGTAGGCGTGATTCGCGCGTGTGATTTCCTCGAGCATGTCGCTGACAAGGTCGCGGTGATGAACGAGATACATCGCCTGTTGGCGCCAGGTGGGATTCTCATTTCGAGGACACCGAGTACCGACGGCAGAGGCGCGTTCCAGGATCCCACTCATGTGGCGTTCTATAACGAGAATTCGTTCTGGTACCTCACCGACGAGCAGTATTGCCGGTACGTCCCGACGCTCACGGCGCGGTTTCAGGCATCGCGCGTCCGGACTTACTTTCCCACGCTCTGGCATGAGCAGGTCAACATCTCCTATGTCGAGGCGATTTTGATTGCGCTCAAGCCGAGCGCACCGATTAACGGCGGGCCGGTGCTCGTCTCCGGTTTCCGTCCAGAGGATCGCGACGATCCGCGGGATGCGACTCACACGGATGCAGCGTTTGCGCAGCGTTTGCCAACCCTGTGAATAACCCCAACCAGCCGTCACGGCTCTGCAATATCGTCGCCGCAAAACGGCGGGGGCCGTTGGGGCAGGGGAGGTGCTACATGGACAAGGAATATCGAGGTCGAGCACAGCGGTTGCTTCTGGTAGAACCAGACCCGCTTGCCGTGGGAGGAGTGTCGCTTCTCGCAGCGCGACAGCCTGCCGTGCAACTCGTCGGAGCTGTGGGCACACTCGACGGCGCGCGCACCGCGCTCGACCGACTCCAACCAGATCTCATCCTCGCGGAAGTGCGCTTACCTGGGCGGAGCGGAGTTCACCTCGCCGAATTCATTGCCCGGCGTGCCCCGCAGATCGATCTCACGCTCATGACCATCGCGCCGACCGAGCAACTCGAGGAGGCGGTCGCCGTTTTCGGGGTTGAGGTGCGCGCCAAGTCGGGCATCGCTGACTGGTTTGCCGGCCTGTCGCGCCACAGTGAGCCCGAGTCTCGCCCAATCGTTGATCTCTCCGTCCGCGAGCGGGAAGTGGCGCAACTCGTAGCCCAGGGGAAGTCGTCCAGTGAGATTGCTCAGACACTGGGGATCAGTTCGGAGTCGGTCAAGACCTATGCCGCTCGCGCAATGTCGAAGTACAACGTCCATTCCCGGGTCGAGCTTGCGCTCAGTGTTGTGGGAATGGGCAACTAGGGGAGCTCATGCGAAATTACCAATCCGCCCTGTCTGGCATGTTGCTCGCGGTCGTCGTGGGCAACAGCGCGCCGGCGGTCGCGGCGGCGAACGCGGCAACGTTTCGGCCACGGAGCGCCGTTGAGTGTGCGGGGTGTGGGCTTGCCCTCGGTCCAACGGGCTGGCAAAGCCAGAACTTCGAAACGGTGCTCGCATCTGATTCCGGATTCAAGCTGCCAGACGGGGCAATCGGCTTCGTAGATTCGATCTCCTCGTATACGGGGGCTGGCCCGCAGGGAATGTTCGTGCGCGCTCTGGGACCGGACGGTGCGGTCTCGTCCGATGGGTCCGGGGTCACCGGAGACTTCGTGGGTTCGACCAGCGCGACAATCGTTGAGGGCGTTGAGGGTCCCCAGGGCGCCGATGGCGCGACCGGACCGCAGGGTGCGACTGGCGACTCTGGTGCCCAGGGTGCCCAGGGTGCCCAGGGAGCCCAGGGAGCCCAGGGGTCCGACGGGGTGACCGGTCCGCAAGGTGTCATGGGGCCGCAGGGCGCAGACGGCCCGCAGGGCGCGGCGGGCGCAGACGGACCACAAGGCGCTGCGGGAGAAATCGGCCCGCAGGGCGCGGCGGGCGAGATTGGTCCGCAGGGGATGGCGGGTCCCCAAGGCGCCCAGGGCGCTCAGGGTGCCTCAGGTGTGGCCGGAGGAACCGGCGCCCAGGGCGCTCAAGGAAGTTCCGGCCCAGCTGGGCCACAGGGAGCAAGTGGTGCGACGGGCTCTCAGGGTGCGACGGGTTCTCAGGGGACGGCCGGACC
>DATGWF010000106.1:0-9468 GCA_035299585.1 Microbacteriaceae bacterium | reverse complement strand
GATCGGCTTCCGCGACACCAGGGGAGCGCTTGCCCATCTGAGCGCCCTCGCCTCCGGTGTATCCCGTCGCGCGGCCATCCACCGCGCGCTGCTCCCTGTACTGATCCAGTGGCTCGCGGAGGGCGCCGACCCCGATTACGGCCTGCTCATGTTCCGTCGGCTCAGTGAAGCCCTCGGTGAAACGCACTGGTACCTGCGACTGCTTCGCGATTCTTCGGCCGCGGCATACCGACTCACCAAAACTCTTTCGGGGTCACGTTTTGCTTCTGAGCTCCTCGATCTCATCCCCGAATCGGTCGCGTGGCTCGAAGACGATAGCGATCTGCACCCGCGAACACGCGAGCAGCTTGCAGAGGAGTCCGCGGCCGTTCTGGCCCGACACGACGACCGTGAAGATGCCGCGGCAGTGCTGCGTTCGATGCGTCGCCGCGAAGTCCTCAGGCTCGCGATGGCGGCCATCCTCGACACGTGCAGCATCAAGGAGCTCGCGCTCGGACTGACCGCGGTGACGGAGAGCCACATCGAGGCCCTCGTTCAGCTCATTCGAACCGACGACGAACCCGCGGCGTTCGAATTCGCGGTCATCGGCATGGGTCGGTTCGGTGGCAGTGAGCTCGGAATGGGCTCGGACGTCGACGTCATGTATGTCTATCGCTCGAGCGAAGCGGACGATGGCGCTGCGACTCGCGCGCTCCGGATTGTTTCTGAACTGAATCGCTTGAGTACCGACCCTCGACTCCCGTTCGACCTCGACCCGGGGCTTCGCCCCGAAGGCAAAAACGGCGTGGTTGCTCGCACCCTCGACGCCTATCGCGCCTACTATGCCCGATGGTCACTTACGTGGGAGGCGCAGGCCCTCTTGCGAGCCCGTCCGGTTGCCGGTGACGAGGCTCTCGCGGCAGATTTCGAAGCTCTCGCCAACGAGATCCGCTACCCGAAGGCATTCGCGGAAGACGAGAAGCGCGAAGTGCGACGCATCAAAGCACGCGTCGAGAACGAACGACTCCCTCAAGGCGCAGACCCAGCTCGGCACCTCAAGCTTGGCCGCGGCTCGCTCAGCGACGTCGAATGGTTCGTCCAATTGCTTCAACTCGAATACGGCCGAGCCGTTCCAGGCCTCCGAACCACGTCGACGCTCGATGCGCTTGCCGCGGCGGTCGAGGCGGGCCTCGTGGCTCAAGCGGACGCGGATGTGCTCGCCGACGGCTGGGTTCTGGCTTCACGTGTGCGCACGGCCCTGACACTGTGGCTCAACAAAACCACGGATGTGTTGCCGCGTGACCGGAACGACCTGGAGGGTATTGCCCGGCTCATGGCGTTCCCCGCCCGTTCGGCGTCGCAGCTTGAGGAAGAGTACCTTGCGACCACGCGGCGAGCCCGCGCCGCGTTCGAGCGTGGCTTCTACGGTCCCGGATAACCCGCATCAGGTATTCCCAGCACACGCACACGTTCAGGCTGCGCATTGCGCCTAGAGTCGAAACAGCACGGGTGTGTATCCCTGGCTCCACTATCGCTCCGCGCGATTCAATCAGCAAGGGGCCTCATGACGGGCACAACCCTCCGGAATCACCTCGGTCCGGTTCGCAGAGTATCGACAACTGTCCGAACATTTCCGCACATGACCCGAAGCTATACGGAGCTTTCTGCCGTTATTCGCGAACTCGGGTTGCTGCGACGAAGCCCGGTGTTTTACGTCTGTGTCGGAGTCGCATTGGTGCTCGGCTTCGCTGCCTTGTTCGTCCTGTCGATACTCCTCGGTCCGACCTGGTGGCAGCTTCTCGTGGCTGCGGGGCTTGGCATCCTGCTCACTCAAGTGGCCTTCGTGGCACACGAAGCTGGCCATCGCGCAATACTCGCCACCGGTCCGGCCGGCGAGCGACTGGCACGGTTCCTCGCGGTCGGCGTCGTGGGCATGAGCTTTTCGTGGTGGAACTCCAAGCATTCTCGACACCATGGAAACCCGAACCAGATCGGCAAAGACCCCGACATCGCGGTCGACACGATTTCGTTTGTCGAGGAAGACGCGGTGGAGGCTCGGGGTGTGCGCGGCTGGATTACCCGAAGGCAAGGCTGGCTGTTCTTTCCCCTGCTCATGGCGGAGGGAATCAATCTGCACGTGCTGAGCGTGCGCCATATTTTGTCTCGACGTGCCACCCCGCGTCGCGCGCTTGAAATCGTGCTGCTGACCATCCGCTTTACGGTGTTTCTCGCCCCGGTCTTCATATTCCTTCCATTCGGCATGGCCTGTGCGTTCATCGGTGTGCAGCTTGCCGTATTCGGGCTCTACATGGGAGCCTCGTTTGCGCCGAACCACAAGGGAATGCCGATCTTGGCCCCCGACGCCCGGGTCGACTTCTTCACGAAACAGGTGCGGACGTCTCGGAACATTCGGGGCGGCTGGTGGGCGACCGTGCTCTTCGGCGGCCTGAATTTCCAGATCGAACACCACTTGTTTCCGAACATGCCGAGGCCGCAGCTCGCTCGTGCTCGCACGATTGTGCGCGAGTATTGCGAGCGCGTGTCCGTTCCCTACACCGAGGAAAGCCTCTGGCGTTCCTACGGAATCGTGGTTCGATACCTGAACCGGGTGGGCCTCTCCGCACGCGACCCGTTTGAGTGCCATGTGGTCGCGCGATATCGAAGCCTGTAACTCCGCGCCGTCAGACGGAAACGGGGCCGCCTTCCGAAGAAGACGGCCCCGTTTCAGGCGGCACTAGACCCCGTAGTACAGCTCGAACTCGAACGGGTGCGGGCGCTGAGCGAGCGGCTTGAGCTCGTACTCGCGCTTGTACTCGATCCAGGTCTCGATGAGCTCCTTGGTGAACACGCCGCCCTCGAGGAGGAAGTCGTGGTCAGCCTCGAGTGCGTTGAGCACCTCGCCGAGCGAACCCGGAACCTGCGGGATGAGCTTGGCCTCCTCGGGCGGAAGCTCGTACAGGTCCTTGTCGACCGGCTCGTGCGGCTCGATCTTGTTCTTGATGCCGTCGAGACCAGCCATGAGCTGAGCGGCGAAGGCGAGGTACGGGTTGCCCGATGCGTCCGGTGCGCGGAACTCGATGCGCTTCGCCTTCGGGTTCGTTCCCGTGATGGGGATGCGGATGGCGGCAGAACGGTTTCCGGCCGAGTACACCAGGTTGACCGGAGCTTCAAAGCCCGGGACCAGGCGGTGGTATGAGTTGACCGTCGGGTTGGTGAACGCGAGCACCGCCGGAGCGTGCTTGAGCAGGCCGCCGATGTACCAACGTGCGATGTCGCTCAGCCCGCCGTAGCCCGCCTCGTCGTAGAACAGCGGCTTGCCGTTGTTCCAGAGCGACTGGTGGGTGTGCATACCCGAGCCGTTGTCGCCGAAGAGCGGCTTCGGCATGAAGGTTGCGGTCTTGCCCCACTGCTCGGCGGTGTTCTTGACGATGTACTTGAACTTCAGGATGTCGTCTGCCGCGTGCACCATGGTGTCGAAGCGGTAGTTGATCTCGGCCTGACCGGCGGTGCCCACCTCGTGGTGTGCGCGCTCAAGGATGAGTCCCGCGTCGATGAGCTTGAGCGAGATGTCGTCACGCAAATCGGCCTGCTTGTCGACCGGGCTCACGGGGAAGTAGCCGCCCTTGTACGGGGTCTTGTTGCCGAGGTTTCCGCCCTCTTCTTCGCGGCCCGAGTTCCACGCTGCCTCTTCGGAGTCAACCATGTGGAAGGCGCGGTTCTGGGTGACCTCGTAGCGGACCTCGTCGAAGATGAAGAATTCCGCTTCGGGGGCGAAGTACGCGGTGTCGGCGATACCGGTCGAGGCCAGGTACTTCTCGGCCTTCTTGGCGACCTGGCGCGGGTCCTTCGCGTAGATCTCACCGTTGCGCGGGTTGTAGATGTCGAACACCATGATGAGCGTGCGCTCGACGCGGAACGGGTCGATGTAGGCGGTGGTCACGTCCGGGATGAGCTGCATGTCCGACTCGTGGATGTTCGCGAAGCCGCGAATCGATGAACCGTCGAAGAGCTGACCGACGGTGAAGAATTCTTCGTCAACCGCCGACGCCGGGATGTTGAAGTGCTGCTGCACACCCGGGAGGTCGGTGAACCGGATGTCAAGGAACTTGACGTCGGTGTCTTTGATGAACTTGAGAACTTCAGATGAATCACTGAACATGTGGTCTCCCAATGGCGTGGCAATGGCCGGCGCTGCCGACATCGTCAGCCTAGGGCGGTGCCGTTGCCGCGCCATGACACGAATGTTTCCAGGGGGTTACACACCTTCAACAAGAGCTTGAAGGTTGCCCACTAGGCTCAAGGTGTGAGTACTCCTCGAACCTTCGGTGATCTTGACCCCAGCCAGTACCCGGGTGAGCGGCTGGGAATGCCCGAAACCGGCATCGGCTCGGTTGGGCGATTCGGCCGTCGCATTGGCGCCCTGGTCGTTGACTACGTCCTCGCGCTGGCGGTGGCGAACGTGTTCTTGCCCTATTCGTCTTCCGCGAACTCGCTACTCACGCTCGCGCTCTTCGTCTTCATGCAGGTGCTCGGCATTCTGTTCATCGGAGGAGGGGCCGGACACCGCTTGTTCGGCATGCGGCTGCTCGCCATCGACGGCACACCGGTCGGCTTTCGCAAGGCGTTGCTTCGAAGTCTGCTGCTTGTCGTGGTGATACCTGCGTTGGTCTGGGACTCAGACCAGCGGGGCTTTCACGACAAGGTTGCGGGAACGGTTTTGACCGTCGTTCGCTAGCGCATCTTGCCGCGCGGCATACGCGCTTTCGTCGGGTCGATGCCCTTGGGGATCGGCAGGCTGCCCTGCATTGACGAAAGTCGGTTGTTCACGGCACTCACTTCAGCTTTCGTGAGGACGTTGCGGGTGCGTCGAATGTGGCTCGTCAGTTGAGCGAGCCGGACATCCCCAGCTTCAAGGCCGACGTGAACGATGCGAACCGGAACGTTAGCAGCGAGCTTGGCAGCGCGCTTTTCCTCGTCTGAGATGAGCTTGGCCGTGCGCGTTTTGTCGCCTTCGGCGATGACGACGATGCCCCCGCGACCGACGACGCGGTAGACAGCATCCTGCTGCTTGGTGACACCGACGGGCATCTCTTGGCTGATCCATCCACCACGAATCCCGCTCCGAAGCACTGCGCCGACGGCGCCAGGCTGACCCTCGATCTGGGCGTACGCCGTTTTTTCGGCACGACGGCCTAGAACGATGAGGCCGACCAAAACACCGGTCATGACGCCGAGAACAATCCACAGTGTGAGCGTGAGCCAGTCGCCTCCGAGCACGTTACCCAGCACGATTCCCGCCGCAATCGGGCCCAGGAGAGCGAGCGCCATGAGTGGCACGAGGGCGCGGTCGGAACGGCGGGTCATGGTGAAGACCTGCCACATCTGTCCGAAACGGTTCGGGGTCTTCGGCTTGGCGGAGTCGGCGTTACGCGGCATGGCTGTGTGTTCCTGGGTTAGACGGCTTGAGTGAATTCGAGCTGGGTGTTGGCGAGGTGGGCGAGTTCATCGGGAATCGTTCGACCCGATCGAACCATCGATTGGGCCCAGAGTCGACCGGCTCGATAGGACGATCGTACCAACGGGCCGGAGAGGACCCCGAGAAATCCGATTTCTTCCGCTTCGGCCTTGAGCTCGACAAACTCTTCTGGCTTGACCCAACGTTCCACCGGGTGGTGGCGCGGGCTCGGTCGGAGGTACTGCGTGATGGTGATGATGTCGGTTCCGGCATCGTGCAGATCGCGGAGCGCCTGAGACACTTCTTCGCGAGTCTCACCCATACCGAGGATGAGATTCGACTTGGTAATCAGGCCGGCCGCGCGTCCCTGGGAAATCACATCGAGCGAGCGGTCGTAACGGAACGCCGGCCGAATGCGCTTGAACACGCGCGGAACGGTCTCGACGTTGTGGGCGAACACCTCTGGGCGAGCGGAGAACACTTCGCCGAGGAGGTCCGGCTTGCCCGAGAAGTCGGGAACGAGAATCTCCACACCCGTGCCGGGGGACTGCGTGTGAATCTGGCGGATCGTTTCGGCGTACAGCCATGCACCCTCGTCGGGAAGGTCGTCGCGCGCCACACCCGTCACGGTCGCGTAGCGCAGGTTCATCTTGACGACCGATTCGGCGACGCGCCGGGGTTCGTCGGTGTCGTAGGCGTCAGGCTTTCCGGTATCGATTTGGCAAAAGTCGCAGCGACGCGTGCACTGCGATCCGCCAATGAGGAAGGTCGCTTCGCGGTCCTCCCAGCATTCGAAGATGTTCGGGCAACCGGCTTCTTGGCACACCGTGTGGAGATCTTCGGTCTTGACCAGCGAGGTCAACGCCCGATACTCGGGACCCATCTTCGCGGTGGTCTTGATCCATTCGGGTTTGCGCTCGATGGGGGTTTGCGCGTTGCGGACCTCGATGCGAAGGAGCTTGCGGCCCTCGGGGGATTGCGTCATGCGGCAAGTCCTTTGTCCTGAGCGAGTCGTGCGATGAGCACGGGGATGACGGTGCTCGGCGGAATGTCGCGACCGGTCTCGCGACTCAGCGTTGTGACGCCGGCGTCGCGGATACCGCACGCGATGATTCCATCGTAGGCGCTCAGGGAGTTCGAGCAGTTCAGTGCGAATCCGTGCATGGTGACGCCTTCGGATACGCGGATGCCAATCGCGGCAATTTTGTTCTCGAAGCCAGGTGTGCCGACCCACACGCCACTGCGACCCTCGACGCGACGCCCGTGCACACCGAACTCGGCGATGACGTCGATAAGAAGCCCTTCGAGCGCACGGACGTGCGCGACCACGTCGATTGGGTCGGGGAGGCGCACGATTGGGTAGCCGACGAGCTGACCGGGTCCGTGCCAGGTGATTTTGCCGCCGCGGTCAACGTCAATCACGGGCGTTCCGTCGACGGGACGTTCCTCCAGCTCGGTGCGCTTGCCGGCCGTGTAGACCGCCTCGTGCTCGAGGAGCAAAAGCGTATCTGGCCGGGTCCGAGCGACGACCTCCGCGTGGATGCGTCGCTGGGTCTCCCACATGTCGAGGTATGGCTGGAGGTGCGACCCAACGCCGAGGTTCTCGATCGACCACATGCCTCCATCCTAGGTTGCCGGTCAACGTGGAACACCATGTTCGCGGAGAGCGGGACGCTTGTGGTGGATGCGCCCGAACCCGCGGGGAGCACACGCACAATGCGCCTATGTTGGACGTCGAAGAAGCTACCGAGCTCACGCGAGCGGGCTACCGCTTGCTCCGCCCTCTCTCCAGTGCGGGGAGCGGTCCATGGTTGGCGGTGCGCGAGCACGATGCCCGCCCGGCAGTGGTGCGCGTGGTGGAACCGGCTGAGTCGGCTGTGGCAACCGAGCCCTGCGTGGAACCGGTGCCGTCTCTGTGCGAATTGCTGGATGTGCTCACGACCCCTCGGGACCGCATCGTCGTCGCGGAAGCCTTCGCTGAACGAGGTGCGCTCACTCGAGAGATGGCCACACGAAATCTCTCCCAAGCGGAGGCGGCGTACATTTCGCTCACCCTGCTCGATTGCGCCACGGATTCGTGGGCGCGTGGTGGTTTCCCACGAGACTTGACGCTGAATCGATGTGTCGTTGGCTCCGGCGGAGCCATCGAAATCAGCCGCGCTTGCGGGTGGGTGTGGGCGAGCGATACCGCGGAAGTCGGAGATGCCCTTGAACGATTCCGCACCAGCCTTCGCGCATTGGCTCCGTTCCTGCCCGGCCTGGAAGATCGGCTCGCTCCGGCCGAGTTGACGCCGTCCTCACTGTCCGGCATTCGTGACTGGGTGCGGCAAAGCTTCGTTCCCGAACCAATCGGTTCCGCGGAGCTCTCGCCCCGACTCGTCGGACCTGGACGCATCGATTTCGAAACCGGTCCCCCCGAACAGGGCGCGTCCGAACGTGAAGAGGGGTCGCCACTCCGCGCGGTTGCGCAACGGATCCGCTCCGCCATTGCCACTCGATGGGGGAGTCAAGCCCGGCGGCCACGAAGCCGGCTCGTCGGATTCGCGATCGTACTCGCCGCAGTTGTCACCGTTGTCGGGCTCGCACTGCTGACGCCATCACCACCGATTGACGATACTGGTGTCAACGCGCACCAGTCGAGCGAACCCAGCACCGTTGAAACCTCGGCTTCACGTGTTCGTCCCGTTGCGATTCCGGCGGACCCCGTCGAAGCTGCGCGGGTCCTGTTTGAACAACGTGCGAGCTGCCGCGGGCTCGGAGCAGCATGTTTTGCGGAGGTTGACGAGCCGGGCTCAGCGTTACTCGCCGAAGACGTCTCTCGTGACAGCACGGGTGAGCTACCCCGAGCCGGCTTCGCGCCGATCGGCGGGAGTCGGCTCGTCAGCGATATGGGCGGAGCTGTCCTCGTCGAGCTCCGCAGCGAAACGAACGCCGCCTCGGTGCTGCTGGTGCAGACCGAGGCGGCGTGGCGTCTTCGAGACGTGTTCGGCTAGAGACCGAGGTTTCCCTCAAATGCGCCCTCTTCGAGGCGCTCCTTGACCGCGGTCAGGAAGCGGGCGGCGTCGGCGCCATCGATGGTGCGGTGGTCGTATGAGAGCGCGAGGTACACCATGGAGCGAATGGCGATGGAATCAACGCCACCGTTCGAGATGACGACCGGCTTCTTCACAACGATGCCCGTGCCGAGGATGGCGCTTTGCGGCAGGAACACGACCGGCGTGTCAAACAGCGCACCGCGCGAACCCGTGTTGGTGAGCGTGAACGTGCCACCTGCGAGTTCGTCGGGCTTCAGCTGGTTGTTGCGCGTGCGATCGGCCAGGTCGGCAATCTGCGCGGCGAGGCCAGCGATATCGTAGGCCGCTGCGTTGTGGATGACCGGCGTGAGCAGGCCGCGCTCGGTGTCGACAGCAATCGAGAGGTTCTCAGTGCCCGGGTAGACGATGTTCTCGCCGTCAACCGTCGAGTTGATGATGGGGAACGCCTGGAGCGCCTCGACGGTGGCAAGGGCGAAGAACGGCAGGAAACTCAGCTTCGAGCCCGTCTTGGCTTGGAAGGCGCCCTTAACGCGGTCACGAAGGTTCGCGATGTTGGTCACGTCAACCTCGACCACGCTCGTGAGTTGGGCGGTCGACACCATCGATGCGACGGCACGCTCCGCGACAACCTTCCGCAGACGGCTCATCGGCTGGGTGGTTCCACGCAACGGCGACACCTCGAGCGGCGTGCGGACGGGGGCCGCCGGAGCGGTGGTGGAGGATCCGGTCACGGCGTTCAGGACGTCTTGCTTGCGGATGCGGCCGCCAACGCCAGTGCCAACGACAGCGTTGAGGTCGACGCCCTGGCTCACGGCAAGCTTGCGCACAATCGGCGTCACATACCCGGCGCCGGCGTGCGAACCTGCGGTCGGTGCCGGGGCGGCAGCGGGAGTTGCCACGGGAGCCGGGGCAGCAGCGGGAGCCGGAGCGGCAGCGGGAGCCGGAGCGGCAGCGGGAGCCGGGGCAGCAGCGGGAGCCGGGGCAGCAGCGGGAGCCGGA
>DATGWF010000105.1:0-8579 GCA_035299585.1 Microbacteriaceae bacterium | reverse complement strand
GATGCACTCAAGCTCGGCCGCCCCGCCGTTATCGAGCTTCTCGACACCCACCACCTGCTCCCGGCCATCTTCTTCATCTTTTCGCGAGCCGGTTGCGAGGCTGCGGTCGCCCAGGTCATGCGCTCCGGAGTCCGACTCACGACCCCCGAGGAGCGCGCCGAGATTCGGGAAATTGTCGACGAGCGCCTCCTCGCCATCCCCGACGAAGACCTCGCCGTTCTCGGATATTGGGAGTGGACGGAAGCGCTCCAACGCGGTATCGCGGCTCACCACGCCGGAATGCTGCCCATTTTCAAAGAGGTCGTCGAGGAGCTTTACCAGCATCGACTCTTGAAGGTCGTGTTTGCCACCGAAACGCTCGCACTCGGCATCAATATGCCCGCGCGCACGGTCGTACTGGAACAACTCGAAAAGTTCAACGGTGAGTCGCGCGTTCCCATCACACCGGGCGAATACACCCAGCTCACCGGCCGGGCCGGTCGGCGCGGAATCGACGTCGAGGGGCACTCCGTCGTGCAGTGGAGCGACGGCCTCGATCCTCAGTCGGTAGCCGCACTCGCGAGCCGCCGCTCGTACCCGCTGAATTCGAGCTTCCGACCGAGCTACAACATGGCCGTGAATCTCATGCATCAGTTCGGTCGCGAGCGCACTCGGGAACTGCTGGAGTCGTCTTTTGCCCAGTTCCAGGCCGATCGGGCCGTCGTCACGATTGCTCAGAAAATCCGCACCAACGAGGAATCGCTCGCCGGCTACGCCCAGGCGATGACCTGCCACCTCGGCGATTTCTCCGAATACGCCCGATTGAGACGCACACTCAGCGATATCGAACGGCGCCCAGTCGGCCAGAGCCATCGCGAACGCGACGCGCGAGCCCAAGAGCTCGCACGCGTTCGAGCCGACCTCAAGCGACACGCGTGCCACGGCTGCAACGATCGAGAAGCGCATGCTCGCTGGGCAGAACGGTGGTGGCGGCTTCGGCGAGACACCGACGCACTCCAGCGCCAGGTACGCACGCGAACCGGAACGGTGTCCCGCGTGTTCGAACGCATTCTACGGCTGCTCGTACAACTCGGGTACCTCGACGAGCAGGACCGACTGAGCGAGAGCGGCGTGCAACTCGGTCGGATCTACGGCGAACGTGATCTATTGGTCTCGGAGTGTGTGCGCCGAGGCGTCTGGGAGGGCATCGATGCGCCGAGTTTCGCCGCCTTGGCCGCCGCACTCGTCTACGAGCCGCGTCGGGAAGAACGTCGCACGGCGGACCGCACGCTGCCGCCGGGCTTCTTCCGCACGGCCCTGCACGCAACCGAAGACGTCTGGGTCGAACTCGACGAGCTCGAAGAGGAGCTCGCACTTCCGCGGACCGACGGACTCGCGACGGGTCTCTCGACGGCGATGCACTTGTGGGCGCGTGGTTCGAGCCTTGCCACGGTGTTGTCCGAGGCGGATCTCGCCGCGGGCGATTTCGTGCGATGGACCAAGCAAACCATCGACTTGCTCGACCAGATTGGCGGGCTCGGCATTCCCGACCTCAGCGCAACTGCCCGGAACGCGGTCGACTCGATTCGCCGAGGAGTGATTGCGTATTAGTGGACCGTTCATTCGGCCCCTGGGGTGGGGGAGTGCGATCATCGCGGTTTCGGTCGCCGGTCTCGCGTTCCGTCTGGCATTTCCAGCCCCCGGACTGTGGTGGACTGCGCCGCTCGCCCTCACGCTGTGGCTCGTCGCTCTCGCAGGACGCGGCTTCTGGTCCGGCTTTGGTCTGTCGCTCATCGGCGGTCTCGCGTTTTGGCTCAGTCTGGTGAATTGGACCGCGCTCTACCTCGGCCCACTGCCGTGGATCGCACTCGGTTCCCTCATGGCCCTCTACATGGCGATCGGCGGCGGCTTCATCGCCTGGCTGTGGCGATGGACTGAGCGGATCCTGCCGCCAGGTTCGGCCCGGACCGCCCTGCTCACTGCATCGCTCTCGAGCGCCTGGATCGGACGCGAATGGTTGGCCGCAAGTTGGCCGTACGGCGGATTCTCCTGGGGGCGGATTGCCATGTCACAGTCGGAGGGCTGGTTCGCTCCCGCGCTCTCATGGTGGGGCGCGAGCGGCCTCGGTTGGGCGATTGCCGCGATTTCCGCCTTCGCCGCGATCGTGCTCACGAGTGAACGGCCTCCCGCCTCGCGACTTCGAGACCTCACACTCCGTTGGGCGCTCGCTATCGCGGTCCTCGGCTCACTCCCGGTCTGGCCCGTCGCAACGAGCGGTTCCATTCGGGTACTCGCGGTCCAGGGCGGTGCCGACGCAAGCCTATTCACGGCACTTCCGCGTGGAACCGTGTTCAACGCGCACATCGAGCAAACCCTCGCCTCCGAGGCAAGCGCCCCCGAGCTCGTCGTATGGCCCGAGAACGCGGCCGACATTGACCCGCTTGAATCTGCCGCGGCCGCGGCCGCGCTCGATCAACTTGCACAACGATTCGAGGTTCCCTTCCTCGTCGGGGCGGTGAACGAACGCGACGGTGCCTTCTACAACAGTTCCCTGCTCTGGACCCCCGAGGCTGGAGTCACCGCGCTCTATGACAAGGCGCATCCGGTGCCCTTCGCGGAATACATGCCCGATCGGGCGTTCTGGCGCCCGTTTGCGCCGGACCTCATCGACCTCATCAACCGCGACTACCAGGCCGGAACGCGGGCGAACGTGCTCGATCTCCCCGACGCGCGCGGTGGCGTCGCCATCTGCTTCGACATCGCGTACGACGACCTCATCGCCGACATGATGGCGGGACGGGCGGAGCTCATTCTGGCGCAAACCAACAATGCGGACTTTGGCCGGACCGACGAGAGCATCCAGCAACTCGCAATCGCGCGGATGCGGGCAATCGAGACCGGTCGCACCGTCGTCAACATTTCGACGGTCGGCTCGAGCGCCATCATTCGCCCGGATGGCTCAACCGAGGTGGCGGTGCCAACGTGGGAGCCGGGGTCACTCGTCGCAGACGTCCCGCTCGCGCAAACACCCACGCTCGCAACCCTCATTACCCCTTGGCTGAGTGTCGCGGCGTCGGCATTCGCACCGCTCGTTGTCGCGGCGCTCCTGTGGTGTCGGGTCCGTGGTTACTGGTCGTCGAGCAGTTCACCGCGTCGTGAGCGCAGCCAGTCCAGCCGCTCCTGAAGGATGATTTCGAGCTCGGGGATGCTGCGTCGTTCGAGCAACATCTCCCAGGGGGTGCGGCCGACGGTCGGCTCCTCGCTTTCCGCGATGGCGACGGGTTGGTCGTCATCGTCGAGCCGGGCCGCGGGCTTCCCGCAGGTGCGGCATTCCCAACTGTCCGGGAGTTCCGCGTCGATGGCGAAGACCAGGATGGTTGTGTTGCCGCACGCAACGCAGCGGAACGCGATCTCTTGACGTGCCGACAGCGCAATTCCGTCCTCGCGCTGCAGGCTCGAATTCCCGATTCGCGCTCCGCGAAGGTGCCGTTCCGCCATGATGCCTCCCGTCGCGTTGCGCCCACTCGCGTGGATACGGTTCAGGCTAGGCGTTTCCCCCGAGAGACGGCTGTCAGAAGGCTCACAGTTGTGGAGAACCCCATCCAGCGACGACGGCGCATGCGATGTCAGATCGATCCGTGACAATCCCATCAACCCCGAGCGCGAGGAGTCGGCGAATGTCGCCCGGGGCGTTTACGGTCCACACGTGCAGCTCGACTCCCAGCTCGTGGGCGGTGCGAATCATCGCCTCCGTCACGATGTGGATGCCGTACCCGCGTTCCGGGACTTGAATCGCATCGGCACCGGCGAGCGCGCGGCGCCAGAGCGCGTTCCGAAAACGTCGCGGAAGGCTGCGAGAGAGCACGAGGAGAAGCACTGCGCTCATTCCGGGGGAGGTAGCGACACCGGGAAGGAGTGCACGGGCCCGCAGCCGGCGCCGGTTCGAGAACGAGGCCAACCGGACCCGTTCGATTGCACCTGCCGCACGAATCGCCGAGAGCACCGGCTCCACGACATCCCACGTCTTGAGGTCGATATTGAATCGAGCGTTGGGCAGGGCGTAGAGCGCCTCGGCAAGCGAGGGGATGCGTTCGCCGTCCGCTTCGAGCTCGGAGAGCTCCAGCCAGGTGAGATCACGAACGCGAGTGGGGTGACCGTTGAATCGCCGAAGGTCGGGATCGTGCCACAGTACGGCCACTCCGTCGGCGGTCTCGTGCGCGTCGGTCTCGATGACCTCGACACCGAGTGCGGCGGCCGCTCGGAACGCTGCGAGCGAGTTCTCGAGTGTCTCGGTCGCGAGTCCGCGGTGAGCCAGCACGCGGGGCGGACGGGAAGGGGCGGTCGGCACACCCCGAATCTACACGCCGCCTATCGGGACGGACGCGGGCGGCACGGTACAGTCGAGGGGTGAATCTTCCTCTCGCTCCCGGCCAGCTCGCCGGCAAGACCGCCCTCGTCACCGGCAGCTCGCGCGGCATTGGCGCCGACACTGTCCGCTACTTTGCCGCCGCTGGCGCCAACGTGGTGGTGAACTATCGCAACAAGGCTGTTCGTGCCGAAAAGATTGTCGCGGAGATTGAAGCGGACGGCGGCAACGCCATCGCGGTCGGCGCAGACCTGACGGATGCCGATTCGGTTCGCGATTTGGTTGCACAGGCGGTCGCAACGTTCGGCGGCATCGACATTCTCGTGTTGAACGCATCGGGCGGCATGGAAGCCGGAATGGGGGAGGATTACGCCCTCAAGCTCAATCGAGATGCGCAACTGAACGTCGTCGAGCAGACCCTCCCCGCGATGCGCACTGGCGGCCGAATCGTCTTCATCACGAGCCACCAGGCGCACTTCATTCGCACGACTCCGACGATGCCCGAGTACGAGCCCGTAGCGCTGTCGAAGCGTGCCGGCGAGGATGCGCTTCGTGCCCGAATTTCCGACTTTGATGCTGCCGGTGTCGAGTTCGTCGTGGTGTCCGGCGACATGATTGAGGGCACCATCACGGCCACTCTGCTCGAGCGGGCAAATCCTGGTGCCATCGAGGCACGCCGTGAAGGCGCTGGAAAGCTCTACAACGTCTCTGAGTTTGCCGCCGAAATCGCGCGGGCCGCGGTCGAACCCATTCCGGCCGACCACACGCGTCTCATCGGCGACACGAGCGATTTCGCGGGGGAGTAGTCGCATGAACCCGGCCAGCCACGATTCGATTCGCGTGGTGGGGGCCCGCGAGAACAACCTCAAGGACGTCTCGCTCGAGTTGCCGAAGCGCCAGCTCACGGTGTTCACCGGCGTGTCCGGTTCGGGAAAGAGTTCGCTCGTCTTCGCGACCATCGCGGCGGAATCACAGCGCATGATCAACGAGACCTATCCGGCATTCGTGCAGGCCTTCATGCCGTCGCTTGCCCGACCCGACGTCGACCTGCTCGAGGGAATCACGCCGGCGATTATCGTCGACCAAGAGCGGATGGGGGCGAACGCGCGGTCGACGGTCGGCACCGCGACCGACGCAAACGCGATGCTCCGAGTGCTCTTCAGCCGGCTCGCCGAGCCCAACGCCGGCGGCCCGAACGCGTATTCATTCAACGTGCCGTCGGTCTCAAGTTCGGGCGCCATCACGGTGGAACGATCAGAGCACGCTCGAGCACAGGTGGCAACCTTCAACCGCGTCGGCGGAATGTGTCCACGCTGTGAAGGCATGGGGAACGTCACCGATATTGACCTCTCCGAAGTGTTCGACGATTCGAAATCGCTCGCCGAAGGCGCTATTCGTGTGCCCGGTTACACCGCGGACGGCTGGATGGTTCGCATTTTCATCGAGTCAGGCTTCCTCGACGGCGCCAAACCCATCAAGGACTTCACCGAGCGCGAACGCTTCGATTTCCTCTACAAGGAACCCACGAAAATCCGCGCCAACAACATGAACATGACCTACGAGGGTCTCGTTCCGAAGCTCCAGAAGTCGATGCTGTCCAAGGATCGTGAATCAATGCAACCGCACATTCGCGCCTTTGTCGATCGCGCGGTCACGTACCAAAGCTGCCCGGAGTGCCTGGGCACCCGACTCGCAGCGCCCGCCCGTGCAGCACTCATTGCGGGCAAGAGCATCGCCGATGTCTGTGCCATGCAGCTCAGTGATCTCGCCGAGTGGGTTCGGACCATTGATGATATCGGCGTGTCGCCGCTGCGCGCAGGGCTCGAGCATCTGCTGGACGCCTTCGTCGAAATCGGACTCGGCTATCTCTCACTCGACCGGCCGACCGGAACCCTGTCCGGGGGAGAAGCCCAGCGCACCCGAATGATTCGGCACCTCGGGAGTTCGCTGACCGATGTCACCTACGTCTTTGACGAACCGTCAACCGGCCTACACCCGCACGATATTGAGCGAATGAATCGCCTGCTGCTCCGACTGCGTGACAAGGGCAACACCGTACTCGTGGTGGAACACAAGCCGGAGGTGATTGAGATTGCCGACCACGTGGTCGATCTCGGCCCCGGAGCGGGTAGCGCCGGCGGTACGGTGTGCTTCACTGGCACCGTCGCAGAGTTGCGAGCGGCCGACACACTGACCGGCCGGCATTTCGGCGATCGGACCCCACTCAAGTCAAGCGTGCGCGAGCATCGTGGGAGTATCCCCATTCGGAACGCGTCGACACACAATCTCAAGTCGGTTTCCATCGATGTTCCGCTGGGCGTGCTCGTTGCGGTCACCGGCGTGGCCGGCTCCGGTAAGAGCTCGCTCATGCACCACTCGATTCCGCGAGAGTTCGATGTCGTCGACATCGACCAGAGCGCCATTCGGGGCAATCGGCGCAGTAGCCCGGCGACCTACACCGGCCTGCTCGAACCGATTCGCAAGGCCTTCGCGAAAGCGAACGGTGTGAAGCCGGGCCTGTTTAGTTCAAACTCAGAGGGCGCATGCGCCTCGTGCGGCGGCAATGGCACCATCGACGTCGACCTGGGATTCATGAACACGGCGAGTACGACGTGCGACACCTGCGAGGGCAACGGTTTTGACCAATCCGTACTGCAATACCGGCTCGGCGAAAAGAACATCGTCGAGGTGTTGGCGTTGCCCGCAGCCGAGGCACTCGATTTCTTTGCTGCGGGAGAGGCCCGAATCCCGGCCGCAACCGCAATTCTCGAACGGCTCGTTGACGTGGGGCTCGGCTACATCACGCTCGGGCAACCGCTCTCGACGCTGTCCGGCGGCGAACGTCAACGCGTGAAACTCGCCGTCAGTATGGCCGAGAGCGGCGATGTGTACCTGCTGGACGAGCCCACCGCCGGCCTGCACCTTGCCGACGTCGAACATCTCCTTGCGTTGCTCGACCGCCTCGTCGACCGGGGAAAGTCAGTCATCGTCATCGAACACCACCAAGCCGTCATGGCGCACGCGGACTGGATCATCGATGTCGGTCCAGGCGCTGGACACGACGGGGGAGAGGTGGTCTTCCAGGGGACTCCCGCCGACCTCGTCGCCTCACGTGCGACGCTCACCGGCGAACACCTGGCGCGCTATCTCGCGAACGTGCACTGAGCACCTCTGGAGTGGGCCACAAACCGTTGCGCGTCGAGTAATGGCCTGAAAGCATGGGTCACACGAAAGGATTTCACGTTATGTCAGAAACAATCCGATTCACGGCCATTTTCGTCAACCTGCCCGTGGCGGACGTTGGGAGAGCGACGCGCTTCTACGAGGCCATCGGCGGCTCGCTCAACCCGATGTTCAGTGACGAGAAAGCCAGTTGCATCGTTCTGAACGACAACGTGTACTTCATGTTGTTGCACCGTGAATTCTTCCAGAGCTTCCTGGAGCGCCCGGTCGCCGACACCACCGCGGCAGTCGGGGCGATCAGTGCCGTTTCGGTCGAGAGCCGCGAGGACGTCGATGCTGTGGCGGACGCCGGCGTTGCCGCTGGTGGCATTGACGCGCAACGACCGGTCGACATGGGCTTCATGTACTCGCGTCAAATCCAAGACCCGGACGGCAACGTCCTGGAATTCCTCTGGATGGATTCGGCCGCGGCCCAGAATGGCCCTCCGACGGAGTAGACCCACTCCCGGACATTCTCCGATAATGTCTATTATGTCAGGACGTTTATGGCGGATGATGGATGACTCAGCGCCTCCACTCTCCGACCGGCACTCACGGCGCGCACGGGCGTCCAGACGACACAGGAACCGACTAGCGACTCACGGCTTCTGCAAAGTTGATGAGTGACGCAAACGCTCGCTTGGACTCGTCGAGCGTCAGCAAGAACTGGTAATCCTGCGGTAACTGCGCTCCGCGCGACGGGAAACTCGCCGAGACCGGAACGCCGGCGCGCGTGAGAGCGTCAGCGAACGGAATGGCCTGGCTGTGCGTGAGCGGGTCGCCATCTGCTGCGGTGATCCACGTCGGTGGGAAGTCAGCTGTGATCGCTCGAATCGTCGAAATCGTCTCGACGTTGGCCGTGTTGAGCGGTGTTTGGGAGCCGGTGAGTGCTCGCAACTCCACGCCGGTTGCCCACCCGGGAAGGCCCGTCATCGCGGCCGCGGCGGCGACATCGTAGAGCCCGCCAGCCAGTACCACTCCCCTGAGCTGTTGCGGCTCGAGGGCGGGCGCG
>DATGWF010000104.1:0-6116 GCA_035299585.1 Microbacteriaceae bacterium | reverse complement strand
ATCGTGGCCCTCGTCAGTTCGACGATCGTGGCCCTCGTCAGTTCGACGATCGTGGCCCTCGTCAGTTCGACGATCGTGGCCCGCGTCCGTTTGATGACAAGCCGCGCCACAACGACCCTGAGCTGCCCGGCGGCATTCGGGCGAGCGACTTGGACCGCGCTGCATACGTTGAGCTGAAGGGCTTGAGTAAGGAGAACGCGGAGCGGGTGGCATTGCACCTCGTCGCATCGGCGATGATGCTTGAATCGGACCCCAATCTCGCGCACGCTCATGCGCTTGCAGCTGCTCGCACGGCCGGCCGCGTTGCGGTGGTGCGCGAAACGGTCGCCATCACCGCCTACGAGACGGGTGACTTTGCGCTCGCGCTTCGTGAGCTGCGCACCTACCGCCGGCTTTCAGGAAGTAACGACCACATCGCGCTCATTGTTGATTCTGAGCGAGGCCTCGGACGTCCCGAAAAGGGACTCGAAGAGGGCCGTGGGGTTGACCGTTCGCGTATTCCAGTGGAATCGCGGGTTGCGCTGGCGATTGCCATGTCGGGTGCGCGCCTCGACCTCGGGCAACCCGAGCTTGCACTCGGTGAGCTCGAAATTCCAGAACTGCAGGCCGACCGCGCGTTCAGCTACAGTCCGGCCCTGTTCCACGCCTACGCGGAAGTGCTGGAGGAGCTCGGGCGCGCGAAGGAGTCGGCTGATTGGCGAACCCGAGCCGAGGTGGCGCAGGCCGCTCTCGACGAGGCGTACGGGAATGACGTCATAGAAGTGTTCGAGGTCGAGTTTGACGATGAGGCTGAGGCTGAGGCTGAGGTTGGTGTCCAGGCTGAGGCTGGTGTCGAGGCTGAGGCTGGTGTCGAGGCTGAGGCCGGGGCCGACGGGCGCGCGTCGTCATGATGGGTCGAAAGCGGGCGGTGGGCATAGCTCCCATCGATTCGTTTGACACCGTTCTGCTGGATCTCGACGGGGTAGTCTATGCCGGGCCAAACGCGATACCGGGCGCAGTCGACGCCATCAATCGTGCAACGGAACGTGTCCCCGTGGGATTCATCACGAACAATGCGTCGCGGACGACCGAGCAGGTCGCCGGCCACCTTCGTGAACTCGGTCTGAACGTCACAGCCGAACAGGTCGTCAGCTCACCGCAGGCAACGGTTCGACTCCTCGCCGAACGCGTTTCCCAAGGCGCTCGCATCCTTGTTGTTGGTGGTGACGGCTTGCGTGCCGTGCTTTCTGAGGTCGGCTACGAGGTTGTTGCCTCCGCCACGGATTCGCCCGCTGCAGTCGTGCAGGGATTTAGTCCGACGCTCGGGTGGGCGGACCTTGCGGAAGCCGCATATGCCTTGCGCGGTACCGCGGTCCCGTGGATTGCCACCAATATGGACTGGACTATTCCGCAAGAGCGCGGGATCGCACCTGGAAATGGCACGCTCGTCTCAGCGGTTCACACCGCTGCCGGACGTATGCCGGACGCGGTCGCAGGCAAGCCGCACACCCCCATTTTCGAGCTTGCCCGTGAGCGTTTCGCATCGACGCGTCCACTCATGGTAGGCGACCGTCTCGACACCGACATTGCCGGGGCGCGCTCGGCAGGGATGGCCTCCGCGCTCGTCCTCACCGGTATTGATCAGGCGAAACAGGTCCTCGCGGCTCGGGAACATGAGCGCCCCGACATGATTCTCGGCGGGCTCGACGAGCTGTTCGAGCCGTACCCGGTGCCGGTCGAACGCCGAGGCGTTTGGGAGTGCGGGGCCGCGCGGGTGCGAATCGAAGGCATTGACGTGCGCATCGTCGCCACCGGCGATGCCCCACTCAACCTGTTGCGGGCAGCGTGTGCCGCAATTTGGGCGAGCCCGCACGCGATCCATGCGTTGCGCGTACCGGAGAAAATCTACGCCTGATGTTGTTGACGTTTCTCTCGGGCCTCGGGACAATGGCAGGCCTCATTGTCGCGGTCGGTCCGCAAAACACCTTCCTGCTCCGACAGGGTCTCATTTCGCCCAAGCGCATCGTCGCACTGCTCGTCGCGTTCTGTGCGGCCGCGGACGTTGCATTCATTGCCGTTGGTGTCGCCGGTATGGGAGCAATCATTGCGAGCCTGCCGGTTCTGATGTGGATTATTCGTTATGCCGGTGCCGCGTTCATCGCGTGGTTTGGCGTCCAGGCAGTCCGTCGTGTGTTCCGCACCGAGGCGCTCATCGTTGCGGACTCCTCAGATGCCGAGACTGAGCCGCTTCGAAAGCTCCTCCTCGTGGCGGCCGGATTCACCTTCCTCAATCCCGGCGTCTATATCGATACGTTGATGCTCGTTGGGGGGATCGCCAACCAGCACGCTGAGCCATGGCTGTGGGCCTCGGGGGCGATGGTCGCGAGTGTGGTCTGGTTCGTCGCGATTGCTTTTGGCGCTCGAGCACTCCGGCCGCTGTTTGCCCGCCCCGTGACCTGGCGCATTTTTGATGCGATTGTCGCGGTCATTATGTTGAGCGTCGCAACGAGCCTCGTTCTTGGTGCCTAGTGCGCGCAGGCCGAGGCGGCCGTTGGAAACGCGGCGTTCAGTCGGTGATGTAGCTCTCCGCGGAAAGTCTGGCCCATGTGCGGTCGTGATAGAGCAGCGCGTCGTTCGGGGTCTCACTGCCCGGAACGCGCACTTCGAGGACGTGCACGACGACGAGCGTAGACCCGCCCACTTGGATCTCTTCAACGATGTCACCCCGAAGCCAGCACTCGACATCCGAATACACCGGTTCGCCGCTCGGTAGCCGATGCCAGCTGACGTCCGCACCGAAGCGATCGGCGCCGTGGGCCGCCGCGAGCTTCGCGAGAGCAAGATTGTTCGGGGTCAGCAAGTGGACGACAACCCGGCCCGCCTTCAACAGGTGCGGCGTCGCGGAAGCCGTGGATGACAGCGAAAACACGAGCGCGGGAGGCTCAGCACTCACCGAAAACACCGAACTCACCGTGATGGAAACCGGTCCAGAACCGTCATCGCCACTGATGATTGCGACGCCCGCCGCATGCCGACGGAATGCGCCCTTGAACTCCTCGGCGGAAACAGCACTTTCACCAAGATTTGACAGCACGATGTGTTGAGCCACACTCACATCGTTCTCCTTTTCCCCGCCTCCGTCCAATTGAGCTCCTGCGCCCTGGGCGAACGCTAGGCTGGGAGCATGGGAGAACTCGTCACGCAGCTGGCGCTCATCGAAGAGCAGCCGCTTCCTGAGCGTGCCGAGGCCTACGCGCAACTGGCAGAGCAGCTGCGCTCCCAGCTCGAGCAATCTGACGTCGAATGACCGAGCGCCTCGACGCGGCCCTCGCGGCTCGAGGCGTTGCACGTTCGCGGACGCACGCCCAGCAACTTATCGCCAATGGCGTCGTCTTCGTCAATGGGCGAAATGTTCGCAAAGCCTCTCTGACGGTGTCGGAAACAGACGAACTGCGGGTGGACGGACTGCACCACTATGTCTCGCGAGCCGCACTCAAGTTGCTTGCTGGCCTCGATGCATTTGACCTCACGGTACAGGGCGCACTCGCGCTCGATGTGGGCGCCTCGACCGGTGGATTTACCCAGGTGCTCCTTGAGCGCGGTGCTCGACACGTCATCGCGCTCGACGTTGGTCGCGCCCAGATTGCGCCGAGCTTGCGCAGTGACGAACGCGTCACCGTGCTCGAAGGGGTCAACATTCGAGAGGTGAGCCCTGAGCGGCTCGCCTCACTTTCGGGGGTCTCTGAGAAGCCGACGGTGGTCGTGGGGGACCTGTCGTTCATTTCCCTCGAGCTCGTCCTTCCGGGCCTCGCCACGCTCGCGGCCGATGACGCTCAGCTCGTCTTGCTCATCAAGCCACAGTTTGAAGTGGGTCGAGGTGGCGTTCGCGAAGGAATCGTTCGCGACTCTGCCGCACGTGCGGAAGCGGTTGAACGGGTGCTGTGGGCGGCGTTCGATGCCGGACTGCGCATTGCCGGGCTCGAGCGTTCTCCCCTTCTCGGCGGCCACGGAAATGTTGAGGTACTCGCCTGGTTGTCGCGCACAATCGGGACGACTCCGACAGAATGGAGTCACCGCATTCGGGAGGTGACCGCGTGAGCACAATTCTGGTGATGGCGCACGTTGCCCGTCCGGACTCCCTCGATGCCACGCGCCGGGCGGTCGCGCGGCTTTCCCAAGCCGGGGCGCGAGCTGTCATCTCCGCTGAGCAATGGGACGACATCGTGGCCCACGCCCCGCAGATCGCCAGTCAGGCGCTGCGGCTCGGCGTCGACGTTTCGGCCTCGGAGCTCACGCTGGTGCTCGCTCTCGGCGGTGATGGGACCATCCTCCGTGCGGCCGAACTCGTCCGTGACGCCGGAACGCCGATTCTCGGCGTCAACTTGGGGAGCGTCGGATTCCTCGCCGAGGTCGAATTGGATTCCCTCGACGACACGGTTGATCGCGCCCTTGCTGGCACGTACCGCATCGAAGATCGACTCGCACTCGACGTACGTGTGACCGAGGGTGACCGCGAGGTGTACCTCGGTTGGGCGCTCAATGAGGTGACCGTCGAGAAGGCTGCTCCGGCACGCATGCTCGATGTGGTCCTCGAGGTCGATGGTCGCCCCATTTCAAGCATCGGCTGTGACGGTGTGGTCTTTGCGACGCCAACCGGTTCGACCGCCTACAACTTCTCGGCAGGCGGCCCCATTGTCTGGCCGGGTGTCGAAGCGTTGTTGTGTGTGCCGCTCTCGGCTCACGCGCTTTTCGCCAAGCCGCTCGTGGTCGCGCCCGACTCCACCCTGTCGGTTGAGATTCGTCAGCGCTCCGCCGCCGAAGGCACGCTCATTTGCGATGGCCGACGCGTGTTTTCGTTGAATCGGCGTGCGCGGGTTTCGGCCACTCGTTCCGACCAGCCGGTGCGACTGGCTCGCGTCCACGACGACACCTTCGCCGATCGGCTCGTGCGGAAGTTCGACCTTCCCGTGTCTGGCTGGCGTGGGCCGGAGGGCGGATCGTGATCGAAGAGGTCCGCATCCGAAACCTCGGTGTCATCTCTGAGGCGGTTTTGCCGTTAGGGCCCGGCTTCACCGCCGTCACCGGTGAAACCGGCGCCGGCAAGACCATGGTTGTGACCGCACTCGGCCTGGTGCTTGGCGAACGTGCCGACGCCGGTGCCGTGCGTTCTGGCGCGGACCAGGCTGAAATCGACGCGAGCGTTCGGGTCATTGACCGCCCCGAAATTGAACGCATTGTCGACGAAATTGGCGGCCGCATCGAAGACCGCGAACTTCTTCTGAGTCGGACTGTGAGCGCCGAGGGACGTTCGCGCGCGAGCGTCGGCGGCCGATCCGCACCGGTCGGAGTGCTCGACGAGCTATCGACGCATCTCGTCGCGGTGCATGGCCAGAGCGAACAGATCCGCTTGCGCTCCGCCGCTGCGCAGCGTGACGCTCTCGACCGGTTTGCCGGCGAACCGCTCATCGCCGTTCGGGCGAAGTATCGAGACTCGTACCTCCGCGCTCGTGAATTGCAGCACACGCTCGATGCTCTCGCCGCGAACCGCGAGGCGCTCGAGCGGGAATCAGAGCTGTTGCGCGCGCAGATTGGGGAAATCGAGGCGGTGAACCCGGTGCCGGGTGAAGATGCCGAGCTTGCGGTCCGTATCGAGCGCCTCGCCAATACGGAGGCGCTTCGACTTGCCGCCGGCACCGCTCATGACGCGATTTCGTCGGAGTCGATTGACGGGGTCGACGTGCTTGCGCTGTTGGAGACTGCTCGGCGCTCTCTCGAACGTTCGAACGACCCCGAACTGGAGCCACTCGCGACTGAGCTCGCTGATATCGGAGTTGCCGCTCGAGAGATCGCGGGCTCGCTTGCCCGGTTTGTGGCGAACCTCGAGGAGGCAGGCCCTGGCGAAATTGACGCGTTGAACGAACGCCGCGCTGCGCTCACGGCACTCGTGCGCAAGTACGCCGGCCCGGAGGGCGGTCTCGAATCGGTTCTCGAGTTTGCCGAGGCGGCCGGGCGTCGTTTGCTCGAAATCGACACGAGTGATGCGGGTGTTGCCCGCCTTCGGGAAGAACTCGTCACCGAGCGTGCGCGAGTGCTCATGCTCGCTCATGAGCTTTCGGCAGCGCGCCAGGCGGCCGCCC
>DATGWF010000103.1:0-2500 GCA_035299585.1 Microbacteriaceae bacterium | reverse complement strand
CAAGTAGTTTCCGGCGTTCACGTCGATATCGTCGTTGCTTGCCAGAAGGGCGAGCTGCTCGCTGTAGATCGCGAGGAAAGTGTCCGCTGCTCCAACGGCCGGAGTCTGGGCGGTGCTCGCGGTGAGCGTGCCGTCGGCGCTCGCGGTGATGGCGAACCAGCGCGTGTGCCCGAGCGCGCCATTCTCGCTTGTCGGGATCGGCTCGCCCGTCTCGGTCGTGTAGTCGGCAAAGCGGAACGTATCCGAGAGATAGTAATCGCCGTCGATCTCGACGGGGTCGGATAGCATGTCGCCGTCGGCGACGATGGAGGGGAGCGCGGCGCACCAAGCGAGGCCAATCGGGCTGCCGGGCACTTCGGCCTGGACCTCCCAAGTAATTGCATCGTCGGAGTAGAACACGTTCGCATCCCCTTCGCCGCCGGAGCCGATGCCGATGTAGCGACCGGATGGACTCGCAATGAGGCGGTATGGCATGTCGTTGACGAGGCTTGTGAGCACTTCGTCCGTCCAAACGAGCCCATCGTCGCTGAAGCGAACATAGACGGTTGAACCGTCCATGCGGAAGAGGACGAAGTGCCCCGACGCGAAGAATGGATCGCTGAATGTGCCGGTTCCCAGCTGGACGATCGAAAACGAGAACAGCCCTTCCCCGGAGTGCTTCGCGACGAGCAGTCGAGCGGCTCCGTCCTCCGTCCATGTCATGGCGGCCGATCCGTTGCCGACGGCTGGAACACTCTCCGTCCCGTAACCGTTCTGACCGGATGGCGTGAGCTGCTGCTGCAAGGTCCAAGCGGAGCCGTCCGAACTCACAAACAACCCGACGTCGTTCGGGTAGCTGGCATCCGAGCTGGCGAAGGCCAACCAGTAGCCGAATGTTGCCGAGTAGGCGTAGGCGATCTTCGCGACGGTCCATCCCGTTGGGAGTGTCGACGATGTCGATGTCGAGCCTTCGTACCGCAGAATGGTTTGGCCGTCCGGGATGAGCACGACTCCACCGGGACCGAGTGATGGGTACGGGGTGCCGCTGACGTCGATCGGTACCGCAGCCCAGCCGTCGGAACGCAGAAGCAGCGTCCCGGTGCCGCTCAAGAGGTAGGCGGCAGCGAACTGCTCGCCGTATCTTGACATCGCGTACCAGTTCACGCCGGAATCGACTGTCGACATCGGGGACCATGCGCCGGTGGTGGTGCTGGACTTCGCATAGAGGGCGGCATCCGCGACATTCGTGAGTGCGACGAGACCGGAGGAGGTGAGCGGGGGATCGATATCCGATGCGTCGACCGCGAGATGAACCGTGTCGATCGATTGCTCTGCGGCCGCGAAATACAGGACGCCCAGCTCAGCCGCGAGCTGGCGCATCCAGTACTCGGAAACAAATGTGTCGATCCCGTCGTACTCGAACGCGGCGAACGCGAGCGACGGACGCGCGGTCAGCACGGCGTCGATTCCGCCGAGGTGCGACCGTGCGTTCTTCTGCTGTAGGGCGATCCGCTCGGTCTCGGCGTAGGTGGAATCGGACATGCCGTTGACCGTAGCGTCGACCTCGATTCGGAAGACGTACGGCGTGCCTGTGCGTTCGTTGATCTGCACCTCGTAGCCGAGCGCGGAGAGGGCCTTGCGGACGGCGCCGGTAGTGCCCTTGCGGCGGTGAAGATCGATCGAGGCGGCGACGGCGGCGCGCTTCTTCTCCTCCGGCCACGATGAGTCCCATTCGTCGACTGAGAGCGCCCACGCCAGCCAGGGGAGCACGTCGAGCGGGCAGGTGGATGGGTCCCAGGTCTTGCGATGCGGGACTGCGAGCTTCGCCGCGCGCGCAGTCGAGAGCGACAACGAGCGCTCGGCCGCCGTGGCATTGGGCGGAAGCAGCGCGATAGCGCGCTCTGCAACCTCGGAGTCGGTGGGCATCAGGTGGGCTGCTGTTCGCTGCGGATCTCGAGCGGGTCGGGCACGGATATGTCCTGATTGCGGTTTGCGCGCTCGAGCTTCACCGCCCAGCGCTCCATGTCGGAGACGGTCCAGACGCTTGCCATCTGCTTGCGAATGGCCGCGACCTCGTCGCGCATGTCGCGCAGGTAGTTCGCGGCCCGCCAGGTCGCGATGATGATACCGCCCGCCAACGGGAGACCGATGGCGAGCGAGACTTGGACAACGGTGTCGGGCGTGATCATCACAGGGCTGTTTCGTCGGCGAAGGACCCAACCTCCGGATCGAGCGTGAGCAGCGGCACCTGATTCTTCGGCATGCGTTTGGCCGCAGCGTCGAACCACTCGCGGTAGGTCATGCCGGGCCGATAGGCGGAGAGGCGCGCCCTCGTCCACTGACCGCCATAGGCCGCTCCGTAGCTGTAGTTCGCGTCGGAGCAGCCAGCGAAGTGCACAAGGCGCACGGCCACTGCGACGCTGCGGCAGGCTCGCCGGATGCGTCGCGGGAAACGATAGGGGGCGGCCGCGCGCGTGTTTGTGCCGGAGTGGCAGGAATCCGAACCGAACAGCACGCGGAG
>DATGWF010000102.1:0-10893 GCA_035299585.1 Microbacteriaceae bacterium | reverse complement strand
GGTGCTGAGCCGCGACCATCGAGCCGCACGTGCGAGGACCGCCGGCTCCGAACCGACGAGGAAGCCGAGCGTTTGGGCGGCCGCGGCGACGCCGGCCGGTCCGAGCGGCGCGTGTGCGTCGGCTCTGAGGGCCGACTGGAGCACTGCCTCTGGCTGAGTCGTGGTGAATTGCGCAAGTGGAGCGAGCACCGCGTCTGCGCGCTCGGCGACCTCGGAGACCGGGACCGTTCCGGAGCGTTCCCAGCCGCGTTGCGGCGGAGCCATCCCCGCCCACGATTCGGTCAGCGTCACCGGCGGCCAGTCGAGCGCGAGCTCCTGAGCGGATTCCATTCGCGCAATCCGTTCCCGAACGGACCGAATCGATACGACGACGTCTCGATCCTCTCCCGGACCGATCGCCTGGGTGCGCAATCCGAGAATGAGCGGTGTCGAATCCCCCAAGCCCTTTGGGGCGAGGACCGGTACCGTCGACACCAGGACGGCTCCGAGGGCCTGCAGGCGCACACTCGAGGCGCCGATGCGCTCGCCACGTTCGAGGAATCGCCGAAGATCACTGAGTGATTCGGAGTCGAGAAAGTTCACGGGCATCGCCGCCTAAACTACCAAGAGTCCAGGGAGGCAGGAGACCACATGCAGCGAATCGCCGCTCTCGAGCAGGAAATCTCGGTCGCAGTGACGGGTGCACGTACCACCGAGGACGTGTTCACCGGTCAGCCGCATTGGATGCCGAGCGGTCGGATTTTCGGTGGTCAAGTGGTGGCGCAGGCGCTTCGCGCCGCCGAGTACACCATCGACGACGACCGTCCCGCACACTCGCTGCATGCCTACTTCTTGCGCCCCGGGGACACCGGTGCACCGCTGACCTATTCGGTCGATCGCATTCACGATGGGCGATCGTTTAGCACCCGGCGGACCCAGGCCTACCAGGACGGCGTGCCCATTCTGTCGATGATTGCCTCGTTCCAGCACCGCGACGACACTGATGCCTTTCAGACACCCATGCCAGAGGACATTCCTGACCCGGAGGAGCTCCCGACCATTGCCGAACTGACGGCCGGTCTTCCGGACGGTGCTGACGTCACCTGGGCCCGAGAGCGGCCGGTGGATGTGCGCCACGTGGGCGGACCGATCTACCTCTCGGTCTCAGGGGACCGAGTTCCCCACCAGGCGGTGTGGATGCGGGCGAACACGAAACTGCCGGATTCCCTCTCGGTCCAGCGTGCCGCACTCGCCTACGCGAGCGATCTGTCCTTGCTCGAACCGATTTTGCGCGGGCTCGGTGTGCCGTGGGCGACCCCCGGATTGAAAATCGCCAGCCTCGATCACGTGCTCTGGTTCCACCGCGATGGCCGCGTCGACGATTGGCTGCTCTACGTTCAAGAGGCCACGTCGGCCGTTTCGAGCCGAGGCTTGGCGCACGGTCGGTTCTACACCCGCGACGGTGTGCACATTGCATCGGTGGCTCAAGAGGGACTCGTGCGAGTTCCTCGCCGCACCCCATCCTCCTGAAGCGGCGCGCCTAGCGACCGCGGCGAACCGGGATGACACCCTGCGCGAGCGCGATGCCGGTAAACAGTACGACCATTCCCACTGGCTCATTCCAGGAGAATCGTTCACCGAGGAGAGCGATGCCGAGCAGCACGCCGACGACCGGGGTGACGTAGGTCACCATCGACGCCCGAACAGGACCCCAGGCCCCGACCACCATGGTGTTCCAGATGTACGCAACACCGGTGCCAATTGCGCCGAGCACCAAAACGGCACCGAGCGCCGTCCAGTTGAAGGCCACCTGAGCGAACAGCCCGCTCGGCAGGGCGAGCACCAGCACGGCAATGAACCCCATGCTGATCTGGGCAAAAGAGAACGCGATCGGCGAAAAATCGCTCGTCCGAAGCGTCTTGCGCAGATACACAAACCCGATGGCGTAACAGCTCGTTGCCGCGAGGGCGCCGGCATACGCCGCCCAGGTCGTGCCGCGCAGCTCGGCTTCGCCGACATACTGCCACGGGCCGACGACGAGCGTGAGTCCAAAAGCGCCCAGGAGTACGCCGACAATACCGGTACGTGTCATGCGGTCGTTGGGGAGGAAGATGCTCGCCAGCACGAGCGTGAGCAACGGGGTCGTCGCATTGAAGATCGCGGAGATACCGCTCGGCAAGAACTGACCCACCCACGCCCAGATGAGCAGCGGGAGACCCGCGAGGAAGAACCCGACAACGGCAATGTGACGAAGGGCCGACCAGTCGCGAATGGGGGCGACCCGCCGGGACAGCATGATGGCTCCGAGTGCGAGCGCTCCGAAACCGAGCCGACCGACCGCAACCTGGGCTGGGCTGAATGCCGTCAAGCCCACCTTGATGAGGAGGAAGCTCGAGCCCCACACCATTCCCGCGAGCGAGAACAGCAGCCAGGTTGGCGCGGTCCGCTTTGTCACGTTAGTCGCGAGTGAGCTTGCGGTACGCCGAGCGATGCGGCTTGGCCGCTTCCGGGCCGAGCCGTTCGATCTTGTTTGCCTCGTAGCCTTCGAAGTTGCCCTCGAACCAATACCACTTCGAGGGGTTCTCGTCGTCACCCTCGTAGGCGAGGATGTGCGTCGCGATGCGGTCGAGGAACCACCGGTCGTGGGTGATGACCACGGCACAGCCCGGGAACTCGAGCAAGGCGTTCTCCAGGCTCGACAGGGTCTCGACGTCGAGGTCGTTGGTCGGCTCATCGAGGAGCAGCACGTTGCCGCCCTGCTTGAGGGTGAGAGCGAGGTTGAGTCGGTTCCGCTCTCCACCGGAGAGAACGCCAGCCGGCTTTTGCTGGTCCGGGCCCTTGAATCCGAAGCTTGACACGTAGGCGCGCGAGGGAATCTCGACCTTGCCGACCTGGATGTAATCGAGACCGTCGGAGACGACCTCCCACACGGTCTTCTTCGGATCGATGCCCGAGCGACCCTGGTCGACGTAGCTGATCTGCACCGTCTCACCGACCTTCACCGTTCCCCCGTCGGCTTCTTCGAAACCGACGATGGTCTTGAACAGTGTCGACTTACCGACACCGTTCGGACCGATGATGCCGACGATGCCGTTGCGCGGAAGCGAGAAACTCAGGTCGTCGATGAGAACGCGGTCTCCGAATCCCTTCTTGAGCTTCGACACCTCAAGCACGACGTTTCCGAGACGCGGTCCCGGCGGAATCTGAATCTCTTCAAAGTCGAGTTTGCGCATCGACTCCGCCTGGGCTGCCATCTCCTCGTAGCGCGCGAGACGGGCCTTCGACTTCGCCTGCCGTCCTTTCGCGTTCGAGCGCACCCACTCGAGTTCTTCGGCGAGGCGCTTGGCGAGCTTGGCGTCCTTCTTGCCCTGAACATCAAGGCGCTCGGCCTTCTTCTCAAGGTAGGTCGAATAGTTGCCCTCGTAGGGGTAGAGCTTGCCGCGGTCGACTTCGGCAATCCATCCGGCAACGTGATCGAGGAAGTACCGGTCGTGAGTCACTGCGATGACGGCGCCGGGATACTTCGCGAGGTGCTGCTCAAGCCAGAGCACGCTCTCAGCATCGAGGTGGTTGGTGGGCTCGTCGAGGAGAAGCAGGTCGGGCTTTTCGAGGAGGAGCTTGCACAGCGCCACGCGGCGCTTCTCACCACCGGAGAGGTGGCTAATCTTCTCGTCGCTTGGCGGACAGCGCAGCGCGTCCATCGCCTGCTCGAGCTGCGAGTCAAGGTCCCACGCGTCGGCTGCGTCGATTTCCTCTTGCAACCCGCCCATTTCGGCGAGGAGGGCGTCGAAGTCGGCGTCCGGTTCGGCCATGAGCATGGAGATCTCGTTGAAACGGTCAATCTTGGCCTTAATCGGCCCGACACCGAGCTGAACGTTCTCGAGAACGGTCTTCGATTCGTCGAGTTCCGGCTCCTGCATGAGGATGCCAACGGAGTAGCCGGGGCTCAGTCGTGCTTCACCGTTGGAGGGGGTGTCGAGACCCGCCATGATTTTCAGGATCGTGGACTTACCGGCACCGTTCGGGCCGACCATACCGATCTTGGCGCCCGGGTAGAACGACATCGTGACGTCATCGAGAATGACCTTGTCGCCCACGGCTTTGCGGGCACGGATCATGGAATAGATAAATTCAGCCATAACCCGTCCAGTCTAGGGGCGGCGACTTACTCGATGGGTCGTGTCTTGCCGAGGAGACACCCAATCCCCGGGACCACCGGGAAGATTCGCGACTGGTAGCCCTGCGAGCCGGTTCCGTACTGGCCGACGAGGCACAGTTCCCCCACCTGGACCGAGAACTGTATCGAGTCGGCCTGCAGATTCGCGGCAGTGGTGTCCGGCGTGACGAGCATCGCGGTTTTGTCGAACCCTGCCGCGACGAGACCATCGATGAAATTCTGGCCAATCGGCGGCGCGAAGGATGCCACGGTTTTCTTGTTGGTGTAGTCGAACCAGGGCTTGTTTTGCGAGGCCGAACCGCCGGGCACAAACACCGGCACCTGTTCCGGCGCATTCGGGTTGACGGTCTCGGTCGGGCTCGGACCGGCCGAGTCGGTGTTCCGGTTGAGTTCCACCAAGACCAGGGAGACAAGCCCGGAAGCGAGTGGAATCGCCACCAAAAGGGTCAAGAGAAGCGCGATCGGCGAGGCAATCAGCCGTTCCAGTCGCTTCACAGTCTTCCCTTCGGAGCTCGTCCTGCCCAGCCTATGAGTCGTTCGCTGGGAATGCGCCCGGCGCTCCGGCGCGCACAGAATCTTGGCCTACGCCTCGCGCAAGTAGGGTGCGAAACTCGCCCGAATCTTGTTCACCTTCGGGACCGCAACCGCGAGGCAGTAGCCCTGCCCGGGGTTCTTGGCGAAGAAGTCCTGGTGATACTCCTCGGCCGGATACCACTCGCCGAGGGGTTCAAGCGTCGTAACCACCTGGCCCGGTGCCCACCAGTCGCGGGCCCGCTCAATGGCGGCCGCGAACAGCTCGCGCTGCTCGTCATCGGCAGGGAACATCGCCGACCGGTATTGCGTACCGACGTCGTTGCCCTGGCGGTTGAGCTGCGTCGGGTCGTGGAGGGTGAAGAACACGTCCAAGATGACGGATGCGGGAATAACGGATTCGTCGAAGGTGACCGCGACGACCTCGGCATGGCCGGTGGTTCCCGTGCACACCTGCTCGTAACTCGGGTGGGCAACCGTTCCACCGGCATATCCCGACACGACGTCGGCTACTCCGTTGAGAACGCGGTACACCGCATCGAGACACCAGAAACATCCACCGGCCAAAACGTAGGTCTGCATAGTTCTAGAGTAATCGCGTGGGATACCTCTACGCGCTTCTTGGCGCAGCGCTCTTCGGTCTGAACGGATCAGTGACCAAGGTGGTCGTCACTTCAGGCATTACCGGCGCTCAGTTGACTTTCTTTCGAACCATGTCAATCATGGTCATTTCCGGCGTATGGCTACTCATCGCCAATCGCTCCGCGTTCCGCATATCGCGGCGCCAAATTGCCATCATGGCGCTCCTCGGCGTGGTCGGCGTTGCCCTCATGCAGTGGAGCTACTCCATGGCGGTGTCGCTGCTTCCCGTCGGCATCGCTCTCCTCATCGAGTATCTATCTGTCCTGTTCGTCGCGCTCGTCGCGCGGTTTGTGTTTCGGGAGCAGGTACGTTCACGCGTGTGGATTGCGGTCGCGCTCGTCATCGCCGGCATGGTCTTCGTCGCCAAAGTGTGGGCGAGCACGCTCGACCCGCTCGGCGTCGTGTACGCCTTCACCGCCGCGGTGACGCTCACTGTCTACTTCGTCATCGGCGAACGCCAAGTGACGGCAACGTCGCCACTTGCGGTCGCATTCTGGTCGATGCTGTTTGCGTGGCTGTTCTGGCTCGCCTTTTCCGGCTGGTGGAATCTCGACCCGGCCCTCCTGCACAGCAGCGTCGAGCTGGGCGGCGTTTTCGGTGGCACGAGCGCCCCGATTTGGTTCCTCATTATTTGGATTGGCGTGGTGGGTTCGTTCATGCCGTTCTTGCTCTCATTCCTCGCGCTCAAACACCTCCCGGTGACCGCGGCCGGAATCGCATCCTCATCGGAGGTGCTCTTCGCCTTTTTGGTGGCCTTCTTGTGGCTCGGCGAGGGACTCGAACCCGTGCAGGGCATTGGCGCCGCGCTCGTCTTCGTCGGCATTCTGCTCGCGCAAACCGCGCGCGCAAACGGCGCGACCGATGCCGATGGCATCAGTGCCCGGATGGCGGCAAACGAGCGACTTCCCTGAGTGTCAGCGGGTCCGTCTAGTCTGCAATCGCAAGGCCGGTTGCGACAGACGAAGGGATTTCAGATGACCATCAGCACCATCACAACCGGCACAGTCGTCGAGCACCTCACGGTATCGGCGAAGGCCGTCACGACCACACTCTGGCGGGTTTCGGGCCGCGACGATCGCGTGCTCGGGCACGTGCGGCTCGTCGACAGCAAGCACGGCGAGCGTTATGCCGCCACCCTCATTCTCCCCGGGGGCGTGCGCACGATGTTTCTCGGCGAGTTTTGGTCGCTCAGCGACGCACTCGACTGCTTCATCTAGCTCATGCGCTGGGAACGGCATGCGGGCGCGACGTGTCGCTGTCCCGTCAACGCCACCATTGGTCGAGCGGCGTGACCGGGAGTGCCCGCTTATGGCGCGTGGCCCAGAATCGCTGCTCGATTTGCTCAGCAATTTCGTGCTGCACGTCACGGCCCTCCAGATAATCGTCGATGTCCCGATAGCTCAATCCGAGGTTGGCCTCATCGGTCTGGCCCGGGGTTTCGTCGAGAAGATCGGCCGTCGGAGTCTTCAACCAGATGCGTTCGTCTGCCCCCAGCTCACGAAGAAGCAACGCACCCTGCCGCTTGCTCAATCCCGATAACGGAAGTACATCCGCTCCCCCATCGCCGTACTTCGTGAAGAAGCCCGTCACGGCCTCCGCGGCATGGTCAGTACCAAGGACGAGCAAGCCGTGCTGGGCGCCGATCGCGTATTGCGCGACCATCCGCATGCGGGCCTTAACGTTGCCCTTGTTGAAGTCGCTCAGTTCGCTCTCGGTGGCGTTACGGAAATCTGTCGCGAGACCGTCAACCGCGTGCTCAATGTTGAACACAACGGTTCGATCGGGTCGCACGAATTCGAGCGCGAAGATTGCGTCAGCCTCATCGTGTTGCACCCGGTACGGCAAACGAACGGCAACAAACTCCGCCGACATGCCCTCGGCGCGGAGCTCCTCACAGGCAAGCTGCGCGAGTCGCCCCGCGAGGCTCGAATCTTGGCCACCACTGAGCCCGAGCACGAATCCGGCCGCATGACTCGCACGCGCGTAGTCCTTGAGGAACTGGACCCGCTTGCGGACCTCCTGACCGGGATCGATGTTCGCTTCGACACCGAGTTCAGCGATGATTTCGATTTGGCGAGCGCGCATGCTTCGAGAATACCGTCGCCCGTCTGCCTTCCGAGCACGCCCATTCGCTGATGTTGTGCGAATGTGCGCAGACCCGCGAATGATGTATCGTCACTGTTTCGGGGTGACAGAAAACGCGCCGGCCTGCAGATACAGACCGGCGCGTTCCTGAGTTACCGACTTAGAGTGTCGCGCGACGACGACGCCCAGCCATCATGAAGGCTGCAACGCCGAGAGTCGCAAACATGGCAATGACCGAGATGGCCGCCGACACGTTCGAACCGGTGCTGGCGAGTGCCGCCGGGGCAGCCGGCGCGTCCGGGTTCGGCGCGCCGTTCGCCTTGGCGTACGGGTCGAATGCCGTCACCGTGCAGGTGTCGTCAACGGTGTAGGTCACCCAGTCACTCACCGGAGTCCCAGCCGGGCTGGTGCCGGTCAGGATCAGGGTGTGCGAGCCCGGACGGCAATCCGTCGGCAACGCCGTTTCGTCGTAGAAGTTGCCGTTCGGAAGCGTCGTTCCGGTGAAGATCTCACGCGGGGTCGAGTGCTCGGTCAGGGTGTACTCCGAATTCGGCATGAGGCCACCACCAGCAAGCGCAGTAGCTGCGTCTGCATAGGCACCGCCGACCGAGAGGTCGAGGCTCAGGTCGAGTGCGTAGGCCGGCAGATCAGCGAGGGTCGGCGAGAGGATGTAGTCAAAGTCGATCGTGGCCGAGGCGCCAGCCGCGATGACCTTCCGGAACGCGATGTCAATCGTGTTGTCGGTGTAGTCCTGGTAGCCGGCCTTGTACTCGGCCCGCATCGCCTCATACTTCGCGTCAAGCTCGGACGCCGTCAGAACGATTTCGTTGCCGTCGGCGTCTTCGCCTTCGAGCGGGTTCGACCAGTCTGAAATGCGAACGACCGCATCCGGATCGGCCGCACGGTACCCGATGGTCGAGAAGTTGTAGTACGTCGTACCGGTCACAATTTGCGACGTCGAGCTGTTTGCGACCACGGTGTTGAACGTGCTGTAGTCGGTCTCGCCGTCCGGATCGTCACGGAGCATCGGGTCAACGGCGTTGTCCGGGTCAACCTGGCGCATGTAGTAGACGGTCTTCGAAGAGCCCGAGTTGTTCTGCAGCGTCACCTTGACGTGGAACAGGTGGTCTCCAGCAACCGGCGCCGAGACGTTCTGGGTGATGCCGATTCCGTCGACGTCCGATGTGGACTCCCACGTGACCGAAGCGTCTCCATCAGTCTCACTCGAAACCCACGATCCCACGGGAGGCGCGTCAGCGTCCGTCGGAGTTCCGTCGCCGACCTTCACAGACCAGGACTCGTACGGTGAGCCCGGCAAGAAGAAGTCACCCTGTTCGAAGGTGCCGTCTTCGTTGCCGTCAGCAATCAGACCAAGGGCCCCTGTCGGACCGTCGACCGTGGTCGACTCGAAGTTTGACGGGAGGCTGTCATTCTCGTTTGAGCCAAAGGTGCCGTCTGCCTTCAAACCGGCCTGCACCCAGGAATTACGAACGAATGCGCTATCTCCGGAGCGTCCCGCGAGATTCACGGTGGAAACGGCCGCGAATGCCGGCGAAACCACCGACGCGACGACCAAAGCGCTGCCAACACTTGCGATGGCGAACTTGTTGAACTTCATGTAGTCCCCTAAATAGATATTTGGCCCAAAATGCCAAACAGGCTCAGTCTAGGAGTGAGGAGGCCCATTTCAAAGAATATTGGGCCGCAATTTTGAATCGAATTGAGCCGCCACGGAAACAGAATCGGTGCCCCCGGCAGCCTGCGCTCATGCACACCGTGAACCTGCGCTGCTCGCAGATTCGAATCGGTGGCGAGCGTCAAAGGGTGCCCCCGGCAGGATTCGAACCTGCGACCAAGAGATTAGAAGGCTCCTGCTCTATCCCCTGAGCTACGGAGGCGGCGGTTCCAGTGTACGGCTGGACTGTGGTGGAGGTTCGGGAGGACTCGCTACCGCGTGTGGCGTCTCGTGGCCCTGACTCGCTAGGTTAGGGATGTAATTCTGTTGGAGGGAATTCTTTGATTCAGTCATCAACACGTCGAGTACTTTCCGGCGTTTTCCGTAAGTCCGCGGTTGCAGGCGCTTCCGTAGCGCTCCTCTTGGGTGTTTCGAGCTCGGCTTGGGCGGTTGCCGCCATCGACGTGAACTACGAGCTCGTCGAGTTTGCCAACACCGATCTCGACAGCCCAGGTGGAGATTCAGACGACGTTGGGCTCAATTCTGAGATTGGGGATACCTTCGATTGGGAAGGCGTCTTCCCCGGTGTTGATGCGCGAGTTGAGATTCTCGACTACCAGAATTTGGACGGCGACGTCGACAAGGTTGACGAAGGACAGGACGTTTCGGACGGGGAGGACGACCGTCCAATGTGGATCGAAATCAACTTGCCGGGTGATGCCGATAGCCTTGCCGATGACGGCCCCGGCTCGGCGACCTTCCGGGTGGACTTCTTTGCGAGCGGGTCGAACTTCACGACGCCAGTCTCACTCCGCAAGGTTGCGGTTATCGTCAAGGACATCGACGCGGGTCAGTCGATTCAGTTCACGGACGTGTCGTCATACGAAGTCTCGAGCGAACCTGAATCGGTAATCGTGCCGACCGAGGACGGCCTCGATGTCACCTTCACTGACGGGCTCGGTGAAGGCAGCGCGGAGCAGGACGAGTCGAATTGGGTTGGCGTGCGGTTCCTTGAGACCAGCTCCCTCACCTTTACCGTCGGCGCCGTCATGGGCGGCGACGCCGAATTCGGCCTGTTGTTTCTGGAGCCGGAGTGGAGTGTCGAACCATCGCTCGTGACGCTTGAATCCGAACAACCCGACCCCGCGCCTACAACGGTTTCGCTTGCGTCAGCGGGTGCATCGGCTGAGATTGCCGCATGGTCGGCGTTGAGTGTTGCGCTCATTGGAGCAGGCTTGGCGTCACTTGCCGCGATGAGCCGTCGCTCCCGCGCCTGATCTTCGGGATTGGCATCTGACCGGTCACGGGACACCGCGCGTCGGTTGACCGGTCAGGTGCCGATACACTTCCGGCATGGCTGCTTCAGAAGATCGTCTCGTCTGGATCGACTGCGAAATGACCGGTCTCGACGTCGAGAACGACGTCCTTGTCGAAATCGCTGTCATCATCACGGACTATGACCTGGCACCCGTGGATGACGGGATCGACATTGTGATTCACGCCACGCCTGAGCAACTCGACGGCATGAACGATTTCGTCCGCACCATGCACGCCACCTCCGGACTGCTCGAAGAAATTCCCGGCGGCGTCAGCCTCGCCGACGCAGAACTGCGGGTGCTCGAATACCTCGAACGCCACATCCCCGCCGACCAGCGCCCACCGCTCGCCGGCAACACCATCGGCACCGACCGACTCTTCATCAGCAGGTACCTCCCCCAGGTCGATGCCCGACTCCACTACCGCAGCATCGACGTCTCGTCCATCAAAGAGCTCTCCCGCCGCTGGTTTCCTCGCGCCTATTTCA
>DATGWF010000101.1:0-15471 GCA_035299585.1 Microbacteriaceae bacterium | reverse complement strand
GACGATCTCATCCTTCCGCCGATTGCCTTTGACGTCCGGGTGATGTCCATCGGCATGTTCATCGACGATCCCGGCACCCCGGTCGCATGGCGAGGTCCCATGCTGCATCGCACGATTTCGCAGTTTCTCAGCGACGTCTATTTCGGCGACCTCGACATCCTGCTGCTCGATCTCCCGCCCGGAACCGGCGACATCGCCATCTCCATTGGCCAACTCCTCCCGCACGCTGAGGTGCTCGTCGTCACCACACCCCAGATTGCCGCGGCGAGCGTTGCGGAGCGCAGCGGTCGCGTGGCGGAGCAGACCGGCCAGCGGGTTCGCGGCGTCATCGAAAACATGGCCGGTTTTGCGCTTCCCGACGGGTCCATCGCGGAAATCTTTGGCTCGGGCGGCGGCGAACGGGTCGCCGAACGACTCGGTGCGCCGCTCCTGGCGCGCATCCCCCTGAGCGTGGATCTCCGCGCCGGCGGCGATGCCGGCGTGCCCATCGTTGCCAGCTCCCCCGCCGAACCCGCGGCACAGGTCATCGCCACGCTCGCCGAGCAGCTCGCTGTCCGCACCGAACCGCTGCACGGTCGACCACTCCCGGTGTCACCCAAATAGCAGCCCCACCGGTCTCGAGCCTCGAGACGAGCCCGACATCCGGCGCGCCCGGCGGAGCATTGTCCCGGCTTCCCCCGAATGGCAGACTGGCGACATGAGCGTTGCTGACGTGTGGGCCGGACGTGCCGGCACTCCCCTCCCTCCGCGTACCATCCAGTCACCGCTCGACGGGCGCGAGCTGCACGCCCTCCCGCAATCCTCCGGCGAGGACGTCGACGCCGCCTTCGCGGCCGCACGCATTGCCGGACACGAGTGGGCACAGCGCTCGTTCGCAGAGCGACGCGCGCTGCTGCTTCGCGCCCACGATCTCGTGCTCGAACGCGCGGAAGAGCTCGGAGAGATTGCGCGGCACGAAACCGGCAAAACGCGCGGTCAGGCGCTCGAAGAAGTCCTCATTGCCGCATCAAGCACCCGGTACAACGCACTCTCGGCACATCGAGTACTGCGCGCGCAGCGACGTCGGGCAGGCCTGCCGTTCATCACCCGAACCACGGTGCGATTCCAACCGAAGGGCGTGGTGGGTGTCATCACGCCGTGGAACTACCCGCTCAGCCTCACCGCCCTCGACGTCATCGCCGCGCTCGCCGCGGGCAATGCCGTGGTCCAAAAGATTGATGAGCAGGGCGCGTGGAGCGCGCTGGCGTTGCGCCGGGCGTTCATCGACGCGGGGCTGCCCGAGCACGTGTGGATTGTCGTGGCCGGCGCCGCGGCTGTCGTGGGAGAACGCCTCACCGACCTCGCCGACTACATTTGCTTCACCGGTTCGACCGCGACCGGCCGACACATCGCTCAAAAAGCGGGCTCTCGCCTCGTGGGCGCGTCGCTCGAACTCGGCGGAAAGAATGCCCTAATCGTGCTCAACGACGTCGATCCGGGTCGAGCGGCCGAACACGCCCGGTACGCCTGTTTTGCCGCCATGGGACAGCTCTGCGTGTCCGCCGAACGCATCTACGTGCACCGTGACGTGGCAGACGAATTCCAGGAGGCTCTCGTCGCGGCTGCATCCGATGCGCGACTCGGCGCCGCACCGGACGCCGACTTCGGAACGCTCACGAGTGCCGCGCAGGTCGAACGCGTCCAAGCCCACCTCGACGACGCGCTTTCCAAGGGCGCCTCAGTCCTCGTCGGCGGCTCCCGCCGGCCCGACCTTGGCCCGTACGCGTTTGAGCCCACGATTCTCACCGGCGTGACGCCCGACATGCACTGCTACGCCGACGAAACCTTCGGAGCCCTCGCCGCACTCCACATTGTGGACTCCGAAGACGAGGCGATCGCGCTCGCAAATGCGAGTGACTACGGATTGAACGCGGCCGTATTGAGTGGCAGTACTGCCCGTGCACGGGCCGTCGCCGCGCGCCTCCAAGCGGGAACCGTCAATATCAACGAGGGGTACCGGGCAAGCTTCAGCGCCGTGGACGCGCCGATGGGCGGCGTCAAACAGTCCGGAGTGGGCCGCCGCAACGGCGCCGAGGGACTGCTGCGATTCGTCGAGCCCATCACGATCGCATGGACGACCGGCGTGCTGCGTCTCCCGTCGAGCGCGGCAGATTTTGCTCGGCTGGGCGGGCTCATGCTGTTCGCAATGCGGGTATTGAAGGCTCTGCGCATCCGCTAGGCCCAGACACTCCGCACCGAGCCTCTGAGCGCGGCACCGCGCGAACATGCCTCAGGTGGCGTCGGGATCGAATGGAGCCACGGCCCCACGCTCGAGCGGCGTTGACCGTGGTGTGCGGGTCGGCCCGGCCGCGTTCGTCGCATCATCCTGCAGGACATCACGAACAATCGTGCGGGGATCGAATTGGCGCGGATCGAGTCGCTTCCAGTCGACCTCATCGAAGTCCGGGCCCATCTCTTCACGCACGCGGGCGCTCGCTCCCTGCGCGAAGCCGCGCACCTGGCGGATGAGGGTACCGAGGCGTCGTGCCGCCCCTGGGAGTCGCTCCGGCCCGATGATGAATGCCGCGATGACTCCAATGACGAGGAGTTTCTCGAAGGTCAATCCGAACACAGCTCCAGCCTACGCCGCGGCGAGGCTCTCCCCATCCCGGGCGCGCGGGCCGTAAGCTAGCGCCGGTACCCGCTGAGGAGGCAGAGTGTCTGACCACGATCGCAACTGGAAGTTTGTCGACGAGAGCGTCGAGCTGACACCGGCAAGCACGAGCGCCCGAACGGCAGCAGCAGAGCACGGTCTCGAACCGGTCTCCCCAGCGATTGCCGCGCAACTGACCCTGTTGGTGGCCGCTCGCCGAGCGAAGGCCATCATCGAAATCGGGACGGGAACGGGCGTATCGGGTTTGGCCCTTCTCGCCGGAGGTGCCGACAGCCACCTCACCACGATTGACCTCGAGCCGGAGCACCAGGCCGCAGCGCGGAACGCCTTTGCTGAGGCCGGCATCGCGCCCACCCGAGTGCGCTTCATCAATGGTCGCGCCTCAGAGGTGTTGCCTCGCATGAACGAGTCCGCCTACGACGTCGTGCTCGTGGACGCGGACGCCGAGAATGCCCTCGAATACGTCGAGCACGGACTCCGGCTGACCACCCCCGGCGGTCTGGTGTTGGTGCATCGCGCCCTCCAGGGCACCGCAAACCCCGCCGACCGAAGCGAGACCGCCACCACCATGCGCGCGCTCGTCGCTGAACTGGAGGCATCGTCGGCGGTCGTCACCGCCGTCTCACCCGCGGGCGGCGGGCTGTTGCAAATCGTCAAGCTCGCCTAAGGCGGGCAGAAACAGCTCACGCGCCGCTTGAGCGACGCGTGAGCTACGAATACGTGGAGATTAGCCGTTGACGACGGCTGCGAGCACGTCGTGCAGTTCCTTGGCCTCGGCATCATTCACCGAGACGACCAGGCGGCCACCCCCCTCGAGCGGCACTCGGACGATGATGAGTCGACCTTCCTTGACCGCTTCCATTGGCCCATCGCCAGTTCGTGGCTTCATAGCCGCCATGGTGTTCCCCTTTCAAACAACTCTCACCATTATCCCGCACCACGGGCGCGAGCCGAAATCGTTCACGGTGGCGTCCAGTCAGAACCGAGCACAATCCAGGTCGCCCAGACCCACCACACCTGGCCGGCAATGCTCGCCAGCAGCATGCTCCACTTCGCCGCCCGGGATCGCACCTGGCCCGCAATCCCCGCCAACGGAAACATTGGGGCGAGAATTCGGAACGTGCTTGATTGCGGGAAGAACACCAGGAACAGGTAGGTGAGGTACGCAATCGGCCACGCCATCAGGACCGGTCCAAGCCGTCGCGCTTCGGGGAGCGCGACGAGCCCGATGAACGCAAAAATCACCGCGAGCGGGAGGACAAAGGTCCAAATGGGCCCGAACCACCAGTGCGCCGACTGGAACCACGCGGTTCCCGGCGCGAGTTCCTGCCAGCCGATGTACGGTGCCCGCCACGACAATTCGGTTTGCAGGTATGCGTCCCATCGGCCAGTGACAACCCCCGCAATTGCGGGCCAAGCGAAGCCCCAGAGCGCCGACCACGCCGACACAGCGGCCAAACCGAATCGCTCCCGCGCCACGAACGGCTCCGAGTGCCTTCGCCACCACCGCCATACCCACAGAAGGCCGAGGGCGAGGGCGAGGGCGAGCGAGCCTGGACGCGTAAATGCCATGATGACGACCACAACCGCGACAAGACCGTATCGGCGTTGGATGAGCAGCCAGAGGGTGAGGGCGAGCAGAAAGAGGAACATCGACTCGGCATATCCGACGCCGAGCACCGGCGAGGCGGGTGCACACGCGATGAACGCCACCGACCAGAGTGATTCACCGTCGCTGAGCCGGGTGCGGAACAGTCGATAGGCGAGGACGAGAAACGCCCAGCCAAACACGAGCGAGACGAGCACGGCGACGCCCGCCCAGTGGATGCCGGTGAGTGCCGCGAGCCCACCGACGACGAGCGGATACATCGGCAGAAACGCCCAGGCGTTTTGGACCACGTGACCGCCCGCGTCCATCGGGAGGGTGCTGGGATATCCCGCGGATGCGATGTAGGCGTACCAGCGCGCGTCCCAGAAGTTCGCGAAGGTCACATAATCCGGCTGTGCGGCACCATAGCTCGACGGTCCCTGGAGGTTCGCGAACACGAGCATGATGCTCATGCTGGCCACTCGACTGGCCAGGAAGACGAGCGTGACGCGCAGCAGCCATGAGCCACGCACGAGTCCCCCGATTCGGCGTGCTAGCTCAACCACGTTCGCAGCGCCTCTTCCGTGGAGCGAATCTGAGCGATACTGACGCGTTCATCGTCTGCGTGCGCGAGCGAGGGATTCCCGGGTCCAAAATTGACGGCGGGAATGCCGAGGCTGCTGAGCCGAGCGACATCGGTCCAGCCGTACTTGGCCCTGGCCGGCACTCCGACGGCGGTGATGAGATCGACGGCGAGAGGGGCATCGAGTCCGGGGCGGGCTCCCTCAGACGCGTCCACGACGTCAAGTTCGACCTCGGGGAACAGTGCGCGAAGCTCGGAAACCGCATCGCTCGCGCGACGGTTCGGCGCAAATCGGTAGTTGACCTCGACGACTGCCTCGTCAGGGATGACGTTGCCGGCGACACCGCCGCGAATGCGCACGGCATTCAGCCCCTCACGGTAGTCGAGGCCATCAACGCGCACGGTCGCAGATTCGAATGCGGCCAGCCGTGCGAGCACACTGTGCAGGTCGTGAATCGCGTTGTGCCCCATCCATGCTCGCGCGCTGTGCGCTCGCGTGCCGCGGGTGCGAAGCTCGACACGAATGGTGCCGTTGCACCCGCCCTCGATGATGCCGTTACTCGGCTCACCGAGGATGCCGAAGTCGGCGGACAGGAGTTCGGGTCGGGTTCGCGCGACGCGACCGAGCCCATTCAGGTCGCTCGCAACTTCTTCGTTGTCATACCAGACCCAGGTGAGGTCGAATCGGGGCTCGGTGAGTTCGGCGGCAAGCGTGAGTTGCACCGCGACGCCCGCCTTCATGTCAACGGTTCCCCGACCCCAGACTTCTCCCTCGACCTCCCGGGTGGGCAGGTTGTCGTTGATTGGAACGGTATCGATGTGGCCGGCGATGATGATGCGTTGCGGGCGACCGAGCTGAGTGCGGGCGATGAGCGTGTTGCCGTCGCGAATGACCTGGAGGTGCGACAACGGGCGCAGGGCAGCTTCGATGGCATCGGCGAGGGGTCCCTCGGCGCCCGAAACGGATTCGATGTCGCACAGCGCGCGAGTGAGCTCAACCGATCCGGAGCGAAGGTCGAGCGAAGTCACCCACCCAGTCTATCGACGAGCGCCCCTTCGACCGGGGCGTACGCTGGTGGCATGGCAACGCGCACGATTTGGGCCCACGGCATTGCGACAATTGCGGAAGACACAGTTCTCGACGCACGCTTCGAACGCATCCAGTGGGGTGAGCCGGACGGATCTGAGAATCCGTTCGAGCCGTTCGTTGACGACCTTCGCGGCGTCACGGGCGAGCCCGTGACGGTCGCAATCAATCTCGATTCGACCCCGGCCTCTACCCCCGATGCCTACTTGCGTCTGCACGCTCTCTCGACCTGCCTCGTGCAACCGAACACCGTGTCCCTCGAGGGTATTTTTGGCCTGCTGCCCAACGTGGCGTGGACCACCCATGGCCCGATGGCCCCGGAGCGGGCAGCGGCCGCGCGCGGGCAGCTGCAGGCTGCCGGGGTGTCAATCGTCAGTCTCGACAAGTTTCCGAGACTGCTCGACTACGTCATTCCCGAACGGGTGCGAATTGCTGATGCGTCCCGCGTGCGACTCGGTGCGCATCTCGCACCCGGAACGACCGTCATGCACGAGGGCTTCGTGAACTTCAATGCGGGCACACTCGGCGCGTCTATGGTTGAAGGACGCATCTCCCAGGGTGTGGTCGTTGGTGACGGCTCCGACGTGGGAGGCGGCGCATCCATCATGGGGACCCTGTCGGGCGGCGGGACCGAACGCGTTCGTATCGGTGAGCGGTCGCTGCTCGGCGCAAACTCGGGCATCGGTATCTCCATCGGCGACGACTGCATCGTCGAGGCCGGTCTGTACCTGACGGCGGGCAGCAAGGTTGTTCTCGCCGACGCTGGCCTGACGGCGGCGGGCAATCACCCAACCGCAAAGGCCATCGAGCTGTCTGGACAGCCGAACCTACTCTTCCGCCGAAACTCGCTCACGGGAGCCATCGAGGCGCTCTCCCGGAGCGGGAAGGGCGTCACGCTCAATAGCGCGCTACACGCCTAACGGTTCGGCCAGTGCCGGAGCGGCGCTCCGGTGTACACCTGCTGCGGGCGACCAATCTTGGTGGCCGGGTCAGCGTTCATTTCGCGCCAGTGTGCGATCCACCCCGGAAGTCGACCGATCGCGAACAACACGGTGAACATGCGGGTCGGGAAGCCCATCGCCTTGTAAATGACGCCGGTGTAGAAGTCGACGTTCGGGTAGAGGCGACGTTCCTTGAAGTAGTCGTCCTCGAGGGCGATGTGTTCGAGCTCCTTGGCGAGGTCGAGCAACGGGTCTTGTACGCCGAGCTCCGCGAGGACCGAGTCGGCGCTTTCCTTGACGAGCTTCGCGCGCGGGTCGTAGTTCTTGTAGACCCGGTGGCCAAAGCCCATGAGCTTCACGCCGTCTTCCTTGTTCTTGACCCGCTCGACGAAGCGCTGGACGCTCTCACCGGAGTCACGAATCTGGGCGAGCATGGTGAGCACGGCTTCATTCGCGCCACCGTGCAGCGGGCCGTACAGGGCATTGATTCCGGCCGAAACGGAGGCGTACAGGTTCGCTCCGGTCGAGCCAACCAGACGCACGGTCGAGGTCGAAGCGTTCTGCTCGTGGTCCTCGTGCAGGATGAGCAGGCGGTCGAGTGCGCGCGAGAGCACCGGGTTGACGTCGTAGGGTTCCGAGTTGACGCCGAAGTTGAGCTTGAGGAAGTTGTCAACAAAGCTCAGCGTGTTGTCCGGGTAGAGGAACGCGTGACCGACGCTCTTCTTGTGTGCGTATGCGGCGAGAACCGGCAGCTTCGCCAGCAAACGCAGCGTCGTGAGCTCGACGTGCTCGGGATTGTGCGGGTCGGAAGAGTCCTCGTAGTAGGTCGACATCGCCGAGACCGCACTCGAGAGCACCGACATCGGGTGGGCCGTGTGCGGCAGGGCCGAGAAGAAGTGCTTGAGATCCTCGTGAATGAGGGTGTGACGACGAATCTTCTCATCGAAATCAGCGAGCTGGTCGGCGGTCGGAATCTCGCCGTAAATCAGGAGCCAAGCAACCTCGAGGTAGGTGGAATTCTTGGCCACCTCTTCAATCGGGTACCCGCGGTATCGCAGGATGCCCTCAGTGCCATCGATATACGTAATCGACGACCGGGTAGCGGCCGTGTTGACGAAGCCGTAGTCGAGGGCGTTATGACCGGTCTGGCGCTGCAGAGTGGACAGATCAATGGCCGAAGCACCGTCCGTTCCGGTAACGACCGGAAGCTCGGCACGCTGGCCACCAACATTCAAAATCGCCGCGTCTGCGTCGGTCACGAATCCTCCACCGGTTCAGAGAAAAGATGTGGCGGCGAGTCGCCGCGATTCGCCTGGCCGGTCTGGCATTGCGCGGCGAATGGGTACAGCCTATGGCCGACAGGCGCACCTGGCGTAATCGCCAATGAAAGTCGCAATCTGTGGTGGCTGAGCAACAAGGCTGTCATCAGACCCCATGCGACCGCGTCCCGGGAACGGCACCGGTCCGAACCCGAGGCGATCGCCTCGCTGACTAGAGACCGCGCCGCGATCGAACCCAGAGTGCGCTCACCGCGGCTCCGATGCCGACAATGGCAAGTCCGCCGAGCACCAGCGGCAACACTCCCGGCCCGCCAGGGTTCCCGCTCGAGTCGTCGGTCGCAAGAATTGCGTCCGACTCTGTCGGCGATGGCGTAGGAGTCGCCGTCGGCGTGGGCGTGACCGACGGTGTCGGCGACGGCGCAATAATCAACGGCGTCTGAGGTGCGGGCTGGCTTGGCGTCGGGATCGGCGTTGGGTTCGGCGTCGGTTCCGGGTCGCCAGAGCCAAGCGTTTCGTCAACCGTCAGCGTGATGTGAGCGCGGGCCACGAAGTTTGCGGCCGTCGATGTGATCGTGAATAAGGTTTGCGACAAGGTTGCGTCCGGAGTTCCACTCAGCTGGCCCGTGCCCGGGTCAAAGGTCGCCCACGACGGAATCGTCGGCGAGATCGTAAAGGCCTCGGGTGAACTCGCATTCACCCCGACCAGCACCGCGCTCTGCATCGGAACGCCGGGTACTCCGCTGAGGAACTGCGAGTCCGGCGACAGGTCTACTGAACCTATGGTCACCTCAGTGGCCGTTGTGAACGTCCCGTCGGTGGCACTCACGAGAATCGGGCTCCAGTTGGTGAAGCTCGTCAAGGCACCCGAAAGCGATCCAGAGTCGGGGTCGAGTGTGACTCCCGGTGGAAGCTCCGAGCTCGTGCTGTACGCCAGCGGTGCAATAAAGCCGACCGGCGTCATCGTCACGGTGAAGGGGAGATTGCGCTGGGCGCCGACGCTCGACGTCGAGGGCGTGAGCGTCGGGTCGATGGCAAAGGTGAGTGTCGCGGTCACGGTAAATTCGCCGTTGGTTGCCACGATGTCCACCGATTGCGGCGCGAGCGCGGTCGGCGCTTCTCCGCTGATTTCTCCCGTCGCCTGATCGATTACGAACCCGCTCGGGAGGTTGTCGGAGGTGAACGCCACCTCACCAACCCACCCGACCAGCATCGGGAGACCGCTGGAGTACGCAACTCCGGCATTCGCCGTTTGCGGCACGGTGTAACTCACCGTCGGGTCCACCGTCAGCTGGAGCTCAAACGAGGCCGAATTCGTGCCGTCGCTCACCGTGACGGTATAGCTCGTCGACGGTTGGACCGCTGTCGGCGTGCCGCTCAACACTCCGGTTTCGGGGTGGAAATGCACCCCTTCGGGGAGCGCCGGACTCACGTCGGCGGTGAGCGGCGACCCCAAACCTACAATCTCCACCGGCGAGGAGGTAAAAACCTGTCCAACAAACGCCTGTACCTGCAGCGGGTTGGGGTTGACGGCGCCAACGACGGAGATGGATTGCTGGAAGCTGGCACTGAGTCCGGCGCACGACGCGGTGATGGTGACGTTTGCGGTGCTCGCGGTACTCGGCGTTCCCGAAACGCTCCCGCTTTCGCTCGACAGAACGAGTCCATCGGGCAGTGCGCCGGCCGTGACGGCGAACTCGGGTAGGCAACTGAAGCCCTGAATGACTGCATCCTCACCGGGATAGTACTGTCCGGCGGCCGTCACGATGCTCGCGGTCGCGGGGCTCGCCAACGGATCCACGGCAAGCGTCAGCGTTGCCGTCGCATATTCCGATGGTCCAGTGACGGTAATGGCATAGTCCGTGGGCACAAATGCTTGCGTGGGTGTTCCACTCACGACGCCCGTTGAACTGTCAAGTGACAACCCGCTCGGCAGGTCTGGTGCCACGGAATATGCGAGCTCGGACGACTGGAAACCGGTCGCGACGAGCACCGCGCTCGCGATGGTGCCTCCGACCGTGGTCGTGATCGATTGCGTCGGGGGGCTGAGCGCCGCCGTCTGAAATACCGCAACGCTTCCACTACTTGAATTGTTGGTCACATACAGCTGAGAGCTTTGAGCCGCAAAGGCCACTCCGTAGGGAGTATCTCCAGCCGATTCAAGTGCCAACACCTCGTACGTCTCGAAGTCGACCACACTGACGCCATCGGAACCCGAAACGTAGGCATAGGCGTTTTGAGCACCAATGGCGATGCTTTGAGCGTCGTGAACACCGCACACCGTGTACATGTCGTTGAGACCATTTCCCGGGACGTCGTGGAACACGTACACGCAGTCGTTGTACCAGTCCGACACGAGAAGCGAACTTCCATCGGCCGTCATCGCAACGTCGGTCACCTCGGAGTAATTGAAATCTTCCGGACTGTCAATCGTCTGGTGCCCGATCATCGAGAGTCCGCCGAGGTCGTAGGTCACAACGTAGCTTTCGATATCGCCCGACTCGACCGAGTAGAGCGTGTTGCCGTCGGGCGCCAGCGCAATCCCTCGAGGTGAGGTGTAGGCGAGAATCGAGAAATCACCGCCATCTGGTCCGAGCGAAATCACCAGAATCTGGTCACCGAACGCATCCGAAAGCGCGAGGTTCCCCCCGAACTCCGCTCCGAAATACACCATCCCGGTAATCGTGTATGAGGCGAACTGGTAGGTCGTCACGACGCTGTAGCTCAGGTAATCAGACGTGTCGTATTGGGTGATAGTGAGTTCCTGCGCCCAGTCCCGATACGACGCAACAAAGAGTTGCGTACCGTCGTCCGACGTCACGAGGCCGACCACGGTTCCAAAATCGGGTGGCACGATTTGCAACTCAGAGGTATTCGTTTCCGTGGAGATGACGTTGACCCACTGGCTCGTGCCGACATATAGGGTTTGCCCGTCTGGTGACGTGGTCGCCACCGTCGCGTTGCTTCCGATGCCATCCGAAATCGTCGTAATCGGCGTGAGCGCAGAGGCGGGCGCCGCCCCGACGAGCGTTCCGAGAAGTGTCCCGGCGACCAGCAAGGTCGTTGACACGATTGCCTGAACTGTGTTGCGCGTTTCGCGCTTTCCCCACCACATGTGGAAAAGCTAGGCGAGCCGTCGCAGAGGCATCGGTGTTTATGCACAGTTCGCGAGAGTTTCGTCGTTCACCGTCGTGAGGCAGCGCAGTACACCATTCGTACCCACCCCGGGCGAGATCGACCCCGAATCGCCCCTCGGTACAGCATGCCTAACGGGTTTTGCGAAGCCAAAACCCAAGGGCGCCAACGACACCCACGATGGCGACAAATCCCCCAACGAGCCCCCACCATGCGAGCGACCAAATGGTGATGACCACCTTCCCCGACGCGTTCGGGGGTGGCGATGCGGCGATCCCGAGCTCGTTGACGCCCAGTTCGCCGATGCCGACCGTGCCCAACTGATAGTCGATGACCACATCCCGATCGAGCAAGAAGCCGGCTCCGCTATTGCTGGCAAGAGGTTCGCTTGATTTCCCCGGATCGTTTCGCAACTGGAAGTTCGGTGTACTCACCGTCATTGTTCCCACCGCCGGAGCATTCGACGTCGGCGAAATCGCGATCTGGGTGCCGTCTGGAAGTGGGCCGGTCGACTCGCCGAAGAGGGGTTCAAACTGACTCGTCGCGATAAACCCGTACTCTGCCCCGCTGTCGAAGGTCGTGTACGCATCGCACGCGGTGATGCTCGATATCGTCCAACAGCTCGCAACGTAATGCCAGAACACCGGAAGGCCGTTGGAATATGTGGCCTGCTTCGCCGGCGCCTGAAACGTCGTGGCTCCGGCGGCATAGGGTTGGCCGACCCAGAAGGCTCCCGAGCGAGAGGATGAATCAAAATGAAACGCGACCCCGGTGACGTTCGCGGCCGTCGTGAAGGGACTCGCGAGCACCGTCTCTCCGCCGCTTCCCTCAATGATTTGCGCTCCGCTTCCGATGCCGAGGACGCCAACGATGCCGGCCCGCGGCCAACCACAGCCGGCGACTTGGCAGGACACAATCGCGAGTGGAGCCGTCCACGTCCCAACGGCGGTACCGTCCCCGCCGAGCAGGGCCATGTCGGCCGAATACAGTCCGCCTTGCACGGACGCCGAGGTGTACGTGCGGGAGACCGGGGTGTTGAGCGACGTGAGCGAGGGTTCGAGCGTAGCGGGAACGGCCTCGGCGCCCAGTACGAGACCGGACGAGCCACTGTCGAGCAGGACGGTCAACGGTTCAGACCCGTTGAGCGAAATGCGGACGGTCGGGGTAATGCCGTTTTGACCCTGAATGATGGTCACCGGCACCTCAATGCTGGAAACTGGCGTTGCCGAAGCCGGGGCGCCTCCCCCGAGACCCCCGGCGACGCCGCCAGAGATTCCTGTTGGCCCCAGAGCGAGCCCGAGCCCCAGCCCTACGAGTCCTACCCACCGTCGTCCTCGCTTCATGGCTGGACGCTAGCGCACCACCACCCGTCGGACGTCAGCATTCTCCACAGTCGGCTGAAGCGTGCGTCAGCGTCGAACCCGCGACCGCAGGATTCCGACACGAGCGCCGGCGCCGAGGAAAAGCGCCACCGCCACGAGGCCGGAGCCTGTGGCGTCCAGAATCGCTCGTCTTCAGCATGCTCGCCCTGACATGCCCATCACGGCCGACGCCGGATGCCGAGGAAACTGAGCGAGCCAAATGCGGCGAGCGCCGCGAGAACTGAGATGCCGAGAACCCAACCGGCCGCGATGAGGGCGGAAATGGCATCTGGCGAAACCGCTTGGGGCACGTCTGCCTCGAGCGTGGCTCGCTCGCTCGGTCTCGGCGACGGCCCTGCGGTCGAACCTCCGGGGCCTGGTGACGGGCTCGACGTCGGCCGCGTGGAGCTCGAATCATCCGGCGGAGCAATCACGACCGTGACCGACGGCACCGGGAGGAGCGGTGGGGGGTCGACGACAACCTCTCCTCCGCCGCCGTCAATCAACCCGTCCTCGTTGATCAGGACGGACATCGTGATGGATTCCGTCCAGTACGACCAGCTCACAGACGCCTGGTAGAACGCCGTCGGAACGGAAGACCGGGCAAAGCCACGAGCTCGTCCGTCCGCTTCGAGAATGAGGTCGTTCGGCAGATCGGGTGACACCGTGACGGTCACCGGACCACCGAACCCAACCAGTTCTCCAATCGGCTGATCGACGGTCATGCCCTCGGTGGTGAGTATGTCGGGCATGACCTCAGCGAAACGGGGATGGACGTCCACGAGCACGAGTCGGCTCGCCGATTCGATATCGTCTGTCGCGCTCACGCGAAACCAGCCCCAAACGGCATCTTCGAGGGTTCCGGATATCGCCCCCGTGGCCGGATCGAGCGTGAGCCCGGAGGGCAGTGCCGGCTCGATGGAATACCTCGGTTCGCCTGGCCCGATCCATTCGAAGCCGGTCGAGGCCGCGGACGCCCCTACCGTTCCGACGAGTTCGGCGTAACCGGGGCTCAGTGCAGCACCGACCACCGGGGCCACTCCATCGGTGACTGCCGGCGAGGCCGGTGTCAGCTGGAACGCGCTGAGTGGGTCATCCGCCGCGCAACCGGTCCAGAGCACGTTCTCGCTCGAAACCGCAGCACCTGTGCATTCCGTCCCGACATTCAGGTGAATGGTCGCGTTCGCTCGCTCGCTCTCTGAGCCGCTGAGCGGAAGGACATCGGTTCCGTGGGCGTGGGACACCGCGAGCGCGGCGCTGTCCGCGGTGAACGCGAGCTGAGCGGGTTGATCGAATCCGGGCTCATCCAGGATGGGCTCGAGCGTTGTCGCGCCATACACCGCGACCCTCCCGGTCGCGGCACTCGCGACCGCGATGGCCGCGCCGTTCGGCGAGGCTGTGATCGCGCTGGCCCAGGGATCGAATTCGGCGATTCCGAGAAGTGTGCCGGTCTCGAGATTGACGCTCCGCAGCTCACTGGGCTGGACCGGATTGTGGGCCCACAGTTCACCACCGTTCAGTGCGACCACGGCGACGGTCCCGTCGGGCGAGACCGCGAGCGGAATGCTGGCCGGAAGTGCGAGGTGCCAGTGGCCGAGATTAATTTGTGCGAGCATTCCATTCGCATCCCAACGCTGGATGGCCACCTGGTCGGGAGCACGTTGGACAACGACGAACACGTCATCGCTCACCGGATCGGCCGCGAGACCGAGGGCCACGTCGCCACCCACGGGGAGCGCTATCCAGTCCGTGTCCGTTCCACTTCCCCGCCAAAGCGTCCCGTTGTCAATGAACCACAGCGCTCCGGTCTGCGACGAAAACGTCAGTGCGCTGGGAACTGCGGAGGATGGCGTCGGGAGCGTTTGGCGCACATCGACGTCGAGAGGGCGCACCACGATTGCGCCCGCTGTGGCGAGCGCGATTCGCGCGGTCGAGGTCGAGATGGCGATTCTCGCCGCATCGGGGATGGGGTTCTCGGCCAAGAGTGCGGGAGCCACCTCGACGGGCACGACAGCGCTTGCCGCGGATGAGGCAGAGGTGTTCGGAGTTGTTATGGAGACGAGCACAGTGAGGACAAGCCCGGCCGTCGCGATGGCAGTGGCTCGACGCTTCGGTCCCCACCTCATGCAGTGACGCTAGTTCAGTTGCGACTTCCACTCGTTGAAGTTACTCACAGCGCGGTGAGTCGCACGGCCGCCGCAGCAATCCGCTCGTCGGACGCCGTGAGCGAGAGGCGCACGTGGTTCGGAAAGTGGGCGCCGTAGAAATGACCCGGTCCCGCCAGGATTCCGAGCGCCGCGAGTCGTGCAATAGATTCCCACGCGTCTCGCTGCTCCGTGGCCCAGAGGTATAGTCCCGCATCCGAATAGTCAATACGGAACCCCGCGGCCTCGAGCGCGGGAAGCAGTCGCGCGCGACGCGCCCGATAGCGTTCGCGCTGCTCTCCGACATGCGTGTCATCCGCGAGCGCAATCGCCATGGCGTGTTGCACCGGCCCCGGGACAATCATGCCGGCGTGCTTCCGCACGACGGTGAGTCGCTCGATGAGCACCGCATCGCCCGCCACGAGCGCAGCACGATAGCCCGCCATATTCGATTGCTTGCTGAGCGAGTAGATGGCGAGGATGCCGGAGTGGTCGCCGCTGCTCACGCGGTGGTCGAGGATGCACGGGATCTCGGCGACGGTCCAAGGGAGTTCGGCATAGCATTCGTCGTTCACGATGACCGCACCGAGCTCGCGCGCCCGTTCGACTGCGCGGCGGAGTCCATCGACGTCGACGACCCGGCCGTCTGGATTTCCGGGACTGTTCAGCCAGATGAGCTTGGTGCCCACTGGCCACTCGCTC
>DATGWF010000100.1:0-18731 GCA_035299585.1 Microbacteriaceae bacterium | reverse complement strand
TCGCCTATCTGCGTTTCGCGAGCGTCTACCAAGCGTTCGAATCCCTCGACGACTTCGAGTCCGCCATTGATGGGCTCCGCGCCGAGCACGGCCGGCTGCCCGCGAAACCAGTCGAGTAGCCGTGTATCCCTTCATCTTCCGCACGGTCTTCGCCCGGATGGATCCGGAGCGAGCCCACCATCTCGTGTTCGCGTTCATTCGTCGCTTGCCCTGGCTGGGTGTGGGTTCGCTGCTGTGCCAGTTCACCGGCCCTCGGGGTATCGCGGTTCAAGCGCTCGGGCTCACCTTCCCGTCGCCGTTTGGGCTGGCCGCCGGATTCGACAAGAACGGTCACGCGGTCCGCGGCCTCGCTGCACTCGGCTTCGGTCACATCGAAATCGGCACCCTCACCCCGCTCGCACAGCCGGGCAACGAGCGCCCGCGCATGTTCCGTCTCGTGGAGGACCGCGCGCTCATCAATCGGATGGGGTTCAACAACGACGGTGTCGTGGCCGCCGCCCGCGAGCTCGTCCGACTGCGCTCGAGCGGCGCACGGCTGCCGATCATCGGCGTCAACATCGGCAAAAACAAGCTCACGCCGAACGAGAAGGCCGGAGACGACTATGTTGCCGCGGCGACCGCGCTCGGCCCGCTCGCCGACTATCTCGTCATCAACGTGAGCTCCCCGAACACGCCCGGCTTGCGCTCCCTGCAGGCGGTCGACGAGCTCCGGCCACTGCTCACGGCAACCAAACGGGCTGCCGGAACGACTCCACTCCTGCTGAAAATTGCACCGGATCTCGCCGACGAGGACATTCGCGACATTGCCGCACTCGTGCTCGAGGCGGGCCTCGACGGCATTATCGCCACCAACACCACTATCGCCCGCGATGGGCTGCGCACCGACCGGGCGCGCGTCGATGCCGCGGGTGCCGGCGGGCTCTCCGGCGCACCGCTCCGCGAGCGTTCGCTCGAGGTGTTGCGTCAGTTGCGCGCGCTCGTCCCGAGTGATTTCGTCATCATTTCGGTCGGTGGAGTCGAGACTCCCGAAGACGTGATCGGTCGCCTCGACGCGGGTGCGACGCTCGTGCAGGGCTACACGGGATTCGTGTACCAGGGCCCGCTGTGGGTGCGTCGCATCAATCGGGCGCTCGAGCGCCGCACGTTCGGCTAGCCGACCTGGAACGGGCTAGAGAACGCCGAGCTCGCTGAGCTTGCCACTCAGCGTGGCGCCATCCGGCCCGAACACGACCGGCACCGGAGCGTCGGCATCGTGCCCCGCGCGACCCCCGGCCAGAACGGCTTCACCGCCGGTCATCTCGCGGATGACAATCGCCCGAACGTGATCGGGGAACTCTGCCGCGAAATACGAATAGAGGTCGATATCGTGCTGGCCGTCGTCACCGACCAGAATCCACCGAATATTCGGGAACTCGACCGCGAGTCGGCGCAGGTTCTCTTCTTTGTGAGCCTTGCCGGAACGGAACCAGCGGTCGTGTGTGGGCCCCCAGTCGGTCAGCAGGAGCGGACCCGCCGGAAACAGGTTGCGTGAGAGAAACCGGCGCAGTGTCGGTGCGACATTCCAGGCCCCGGTCGAGAGGTACACCACGGGCGCGCCGGCATGTTTTGCGAGGAGCTTCTCGTACAGCACGGCCATGCCCGCCGTGGGGATGCGCGCGTGCTCGTTCAGCACGAAGGTGTTCCATGCAGCAAGCAGGGGCCGGGGAAGCATGGTCACCATGACGGTGTCGTCTACGTCAGAAATGACGCCCGTGGTGACTCCATCGCCGACGACAACCACGGGTGCGGTCGATTCCGGTCCGTCTTCGGTGATGAACGTCGCGGTGTGCCAGCCGGGCCGAAGTGACACGTCGACCATGGCGTCGATCACCCCGCCGCGGTCGGCAACCAGCGCGGTCTCGGTCTCGCCGATACGCACGGTGACTCGAGCGTTCGAGATGGGCACGCTCACGAAGGATCGCCATCCACGGACTCTTGCCGCGTGCGGCTCGTCACGCACGAACAACACCCGCGCGAGAATGCGCACGCTGCGCTCCGTGCCGTAGCCGGTGAATGCGACGACGGTTGGAAGTTTGCCGCGGCGACGGGCGCCTCGTTCGCGCCAGCGGTGCACGACGTCTTCAAACCGCGCAGCGCGGTGCAGTCGGTCGGTGGCGGGCATCGGTCTAGTCTCTCACGCGGCCCTAGAAGTTCCGGCCGAGGGTGTCGATGAGATGCGCGCTCGGAACGGCGACGAGTGCAAACGCCGTCACCGCGACGAGCAGCCGCGCCGGAACCGAGATGCGGTTGCGCGGCGCGCGCAGCCGACCGACCCGCACCTCGACATTGTTCGTCACGGCATAACCCAGATCCTGACCGAAGCTGAGTCCGTCTTCCCACGCTCCGCCGATGCGTTCGAGGGCACGAGCGAGATCTGCCCGCGGAACTGTCCGGGCGGCATCGTCGTCGGCGACGAGTTCGATGAGTCGCGCGACCGCGCCCTCCGCACGGGAGGCGATCGGGAACCAGGGGAGCGCCGCATGCCAGGCGCGGAAGGCGAGCAGAAGCAGGTGGTGCTGTCCACGCAAGTGGGCGCGTTCGTGGGCGATGACGGCGCGGAACTCTCCCTCGTCGAACAACTCGATGAGCCCGCTCGACAGTACCGTGAGGTTGCGCAATCCCGGCAGGCAGAACGCGAGTGGGGCGGGGTGGTTCAGCAGGCGCACATCCCGCACCCCCTCGAGCGGATCGGAGAGGAGCTCAACTCGGAACCGGTGTTGGCGACGCTTCCGCTCGGTGGTCCAGGCGGCATGGGTGACGTTCGCGAACAACAGCACCGCGAACAGCACAGCGGCAGAGAAGGCGAGCGCGTTCAGCAACGTCCAGTCGGCGGGAAGCGGACCTCCCACTGCGGCGGCCGCGAGATCGGCCACCCGAACCGAGGGTTTGAGCGCGAGGTCGAGGAGCGCGGAAAACATCGACAGGGCGCCGCCGAGCGCGATGGCTTGCCACATGACGAGTGCCGCACGCGGCGAGCGTTCCGTCCATCGTGCCCGCGCGAGGAGCATCGGTACCGGCCAGGCGAGCGCGACAGCGAGAGCGGCGAGAGCGCCGAGCGTAAACGACATTTAGCCGAGCAACCTGCGCAGAGTGTCGACGTCGCTTCGCGGAACCGTGTCGAGGAATCGTGCGAGCGCAGCCTCGCGGTCCTGTGACGAACCGAGGACGTCGCGCATGAGTTGCGCCGTGTGGCTCGCGTGGTCGTCGAGGGCCCGGTAGCGGCGCGGGCGCTCACCACGCTCAGTGGCGATGAGCCCCTTCGACTCGAGTCGGCTCAGCACGGTGAGCACGGTCGTGAGTGCGGCCGGTTGGGTGCGATCTGCGTTGACGCGGTGGCGCACCTCGGCGACCGGCAGCCCAGTGGGAGCCTCCCACAGCACGCCCATTATGGAGCGCTCGAGTTCCCCGAGATTCCGCATGAGTTGAGTGTACTCAATGTCGAAGTTCGCCTTTTGTTCTACGCGCTGTAGAGTAAAAGTATTCACAGCGAATTCACACGAAGGGACGCTCCGTGAACGATGTGTTCGACACTCTCCTGCTGGCGAGGTGGCAGTTCGGCCTCACCACCCTGTACCACTTCTTGTTTGTGCCGCTCACAATCGGTATGGGATTGCTTGTTGCCATCTTGCAGACCGCATGGGTTCGAACCGGCAAGCTGCAGTACCTGAAGCTCACGAAGCTCTTCGGCAAAATCTTCCTCATCAACTTTGCGATGGGCGTTGTCACCGGCATCGTGCAGGAGTTTCAGTTTGGGATGAACTGGTCGAACTATTCGCGCTTCGTCGGCGATATCTTCGGTGCACCGCTTGCCATGGAAGGCCTCATCGCCTTCTTCCTCGAAGCCACCTTCGTCGGACTCTGGATTTTCGGGTGGGACCGCCTCTCGCCGCGCGTGCACCTGCTCACCATCTGGCTCACATCACTTTCCACAATCCTCTCCGCCTATTTCATCCTCGCCGCGAACGCCTGGATGCAGAACCCGGCCGGCTACCGTATCAACCCGAACACCCAGCGTGCAGAGCTCACCGACATCCTTGCGGTCGTCACGAACCCAGTCGCCCTCGGGCAGTTTCCGCACACCATCGTTGCCGCCATCATGTTTGCCGCAACCGTCATGATCGCCACCGCAGCCTGGCACTTCGCGCGTGGTCAGCATCCCGCCGAAATGCGGGTTGCCCTTCGCTTTGGACTGTGGGCGAACCTCGTCGGCTTCATTGGCACGGTTGTCTCGGGTGACTTGCTCGCCAAGGTCATGACCACCGCGCAGCCCATGAAGATGGCCGCGGCCGAAGCGATGTACAACACCGCATCCGGTGCCGACGCTTCGTTCTCAATCTTCACGCTCGGAACCCCGGACGGTGTAAGTGAACTGTTCTCGATCCGCATTCCATATCTCACCGCGTGGCTTGCCACCGGCAACTTCAACGGTACCGTTGAGGGCATCAACGACCTTCAGGACGCTTACAGCGACATGTACTGCGGGCCCGATGCCGCCAACGCATTGCTCACCTGCCCGACCGACAACTCATTCGTGCCCATTATTTGGGTCACCTACTGGGCCTTCCGCTGGATGATTGGCCTCGGAGCCTTGGCCGCACTCGTCTCCGTTATTGGCCTGTGGGTCACCCGGAAGAACCGCAGCGTTGCTCCGTGGATGTGGCGCGTTGCCGTCTGGTCCGCCCCGCTGCCGATGTTCGCATCGCTCGTCGGCTGGATCTTCACCGAGATGGGCCGCCAGCCGTGGCTCGTATTCGGACTTATGACGACACAGACCGGAGTTTCGCCCATTCCGGGGCTGTGGGTCGCGCTCTCACTCATTCTCTTCACCGCCGTCTACGGCGCGCTCGCGGTCGTTGAGTTCAAGCTCATCACCCGGGCCGCGAAGGCCGGTCCGCCTGAGCTGGAGCTTACGACCGATGGCTCGGTCGACGCCAGCACTCTTACCACGGTCTACTAGGAGGACTCGCTCATGGACACCCTGCAATTCGTCTGGTTCCTCATCGTGGGAGCCCTGCTTATCGGCTACTTCGTGCTCGACGGATTCGACTTCGGTGTGGGCATGGCCTTGCCGTTCGTTGGACGTGACGACGTCGATCGCCGCGTCATCATCAACACCATCGGACCTGTTTGGGATCTCAACGAGACCTGGCTCATCGTCGCCGGTGCCTGCCTATTCGCCTCGTTCCCAGAGTGGTACGCCACCATGTTCAGCGGCTTCTACCTCGCGCTGCTCCTCATCCTCCTCGCGCTCATCCTGCGCGGAGTGTCGTTTGAATACCGCCACCAGGGCACGCACGAACGCTGGACCGCCTGGTTCGACACGTTCATCGTGTTCGGTTCGGCACTGCCCGCACTCCTTTGGGGTGTCGCCTTCGGCAACCTGATTCAGGGCATTCCAATGGCGCAACCGGAGACCGGGGGATGGGCCTACACCGGAAACTTCTTCGACTTGCTCACGGTGTATCCGTTGCTTGCCGGGATGACAACCCTCGCGCTCTTCTTCAGCTACGGACTGACCTACTTGGCACTCAAGTCGACCGGCGATGTCCGCGAACGCTCGCGTGCCCTCGGCATCAAGATCGGCCTGGTCACTCTTGTCCTGGCGGCCGCGTTTATCGTGTGGACGGTGCTCGCCAACATGGGGGCTCAAGCGCTGTGGCTCGTGCTCGTGTTTGGTGCGCTCGCGGCGGTCTCGCTCATTCTGTCGTTGCTCTCAACGGTGCGCGGTCGCGACGGGTTCGCCTTCGTCTGGCATCTCGTTACGGTAATCGCCGCGGTCGGATTCATCTACTTCACCCTGTTCCCGAACCTCATCGTGAATAGCACCGTGGGTGGAGAGAATCTCACCATTTTCAACGGTTCGAGCTCAGAGGCAACGCTCACCCTGATGACCTGGGTCGCCGTGTTCATGATTCCCCTTGTACTCGCCTACCAGGCGTGGACCTTCTGGGTGTTCCGCAAGCGCGTCGGTCGAGAGCACATTCCCGGTCATGCTGTCTCGCTCTCGCGCACCAAGGCCGCATAAGTCCGGGGTACGCCACCGACAGAATGACACCATGAGACCGTTTGACTCCCGCCTCGTGAGGCTCAGTCCCGCGGTCGCGTGGCTGCTCGTTTGGGGGTGCGTCTGGGCGCTGCTGCAGGCGATCGGCATGCTGATGTTCGCTGCATCGGCGAGCGCGGTCATTGTTGCCTGGTTTGACGGGCGACAACCGGACTGGCCCGTTGTACTCTGGGCACTGATCGGTGGTGCCGTCCTGCGTGCCATCGCGGTCTGGGCAGGCGCTCAGTCAGCCGCTCGTGGTGCTGCCCGAGCGAAGGCGCACCTGCGCGAAGCGGGGATGCGGGCGCTGGCAACCGGTGGGGCGCTCGGCCGCGAGGGCTTCTCCCGCACCGATGTCACGTTGCTCCTCACTCGCGGGCTCGATGCACTCGATGAGTACTTCGGCCAGTTCCTCCCGCAACTCCTGCTGGAACTGATTGCCACCCCACTGCTCTGGTGTGCCATCCTCCTGACCGATGGCCCGAGCGCACTCGTTGTCGCGATTGTGATTCCGGTCATTCCGGTGTTTATGGTGCTCATTGGCCGCGCAACTGAATCGGTGCAGTCGGCCCAGCTGAGTGCACTTACCACGCTCGGTCGACAGTTCGCCGACGTGGTCGAGGGCATAGCGACGCTCAAAATCTTTCGCCGCGAACGCGAACAGTCGCGCGCGATTCTGTCTGCGGGCGAGGCCTATCGCCGTCGCACAATGGCGGTGCTTCGGCTCTCATTCTTGAGTGGATTCACCCTCGAGCTCGCCGCGACGCTCTCGGTTGCAATCGTGGCTGTACTTGTGGGAACCCGTCTGATTGCCGGAGAGATTGGTCTCGCCGCGGGACTCTTCGTGTTGCTGGTGATTCCCGATGTGTTTGCGCCAGTTCGTCAGGTCGGTGCGAGTTTTCACGCGGCCGCGGATGGCCTGACATCGGCAAACGCCCTGTTTGCGCTTCTCGATGCGGTCTCCACGAGTGATCAGGCAGCAGACGCGAGCGAGCGGCTCACCGCCGAACGCGCCGAGCCAAACCGTTCCGACGGAATCGTGCTGCGTGACTTCTCGGTTGCGCGCGCGAAGGCATTCACTATCGGACCGCTCACGGCAACCTTCGAAGCCGGTCGCGTCCACGCGCTCGTCGGTCCGAGTGGCAGCGGAAAATCCAGCCTCATCGCAGGCATCTTGGGATTCGCGCCGTCCGAGGGGAACTGTTCCGCCGATCACACTGGGATCGCGTGGGGTCCGCAACGTCCGAGCCTCACGGCGGGCAGCGTTCTGTCGAATATCGCGCTCGGCGCTGCCGAACCTAATCGTGCCGTTGCGCTCAAATGCCTCGCTCGCGCGGGAGCCTCCGACATTGACCTTGACGGCGCCCTCGGTGCCGGCGGGAGCGGACTCTCCGGAGGGCAAGCGCAGCGGGTCAGCATTGCCCGAGCGCTGTACCGCCTCGAGACGGTTCCGGCTGTCATGACCCTCATTTTGGACGAGCCGAGTTCCGCGCTCGATGAGGCCCATGAGGCCGCTCTCGTCATCGAATTGCGTCGACTTGCGCAAGCGGGCGTGTGTGTCATTGTTGCGACTCACCGGCGTGGGCTCGCCGCAAGTGCGGATCGCATGCACGAATTCGGTGGTGCCCCATGACGCCTCGCGACATTCTCGCCTCGAGCGTGCCCGAGCGGCATCGCATGACCGCGACCGTGGCGCTCGGCGTTGCCTCAAACGGTTCGGCTGTTGCATTGCTCGCGACCAGCATGTGGCTCATCGTCAGCGCCGCAGCACACCCGCCTATTCTGTGGCTCAGCTTCGCCATCGTGGGAGTTCGCGCGTTTGCCCTGGGGCGCGCCTTCTTCCGTTACATTGAGCGTCTCGTGGGCCACGACGCCGTTTTCCGTCGGCTTCCCGCACTTCGGGTGCGACTCTTCGAGCGGCTCGCGGAACGGGCCCCGTTTGGGATTTCCGGCGTCCAGCGAGGCGACGCACTGTCGCGATTTGTGCGCGATATTGATGACCTGCAGTTTTACCCACTGCGGGTTCTCGCCTCGTGCTGGTCAAGTGGCATTGTGACGCTCGTGACAGTGCTCGCGCTCATCATGTTCGCCCCGATTGCGGGGCTTGGGATGGCCGTAATCTTGACGGCTGGAACGAGTCTCGCGCTATTCAGCGTGCGGTCCCGCAGCGCCCGGAGCGCGCGCGACATCGCGCCGGCCCGTGGTGCCTTGACTGACACGGTCTACGACACCGTGAGCAACTGGGATGTTCTCCGCGCTTTCGGTGCCGATGGCACCGCGAGGAGTCAGGTCGCGATTGCAGGAGAGGCACTCAGCAGGATTGAGCGTGGCGTCGCTCGGCGTTCAGGATTTGCATCCGCCATCTTGCTCGTGAGTGTTGGCTTGAGCAGCGCCTGGGGCATGCTCGCAATCGCCACAGAAGTCGCGGGAGGTTCGCTCACGGTTCCCATGGCAGCGGTTATCGTCTTGATTCCCATTGCCCTCGGTGACCTCCTCGGCGTGTTTCCCATTGCACTCAGCGCACGCGCCAACGCGCAAGCGGCGGCGAACCGCATCGCCTCGGTCGTGCCGGAGGACTGCCCTTCGGAGATTCCGGACGAGCGACTGTCTCGAGAATCCGAGTCAGGTTTGCCCATCGGTGTCCATTCGCGCATCGTCTTGGATAGGGTCTCGGTGCGATACCCCGGGGCAATCGAACTCGCACTTTCCGACATCTCGTTTTCGATTGAGCCCGGAGAACTCGTCTGGATTTCGGGCGAGAGTGGTTCGGGGAAGTCGAGCCTCGCGCACGCCCTCGTTCGCTTCTTGACCGTGCAGGGCCGCGCCACGCTCGGCGGCATCGAACTGGGCGAGCTCGGCGCCGCGAACGTTCGTTCCCTCGTGGTGCTGTGCGAGCAACAGCCGTGGCTGTTTCACACCACGATTCGCGGAAACCTTAGCTTTGCCCGACCCGGGGTGAGCGACGACGATTTCGTCCGCGTTCTCGAGCGTGTCGGACTGGCAGATTGGGTTTCGGCTCGTGGCGGGCTCGACGCTGAGGTGGGAGAACGTGGCGAACTCGTATCGGGCGGTCAAGCGCAACGCATCGCTCTCGCACGGTCGCTACTCATTGACGCGCCGATTCTCATCTGTGACGAACCGACCGCGAACGTACACCCGGAGTTGGCCGATCAAATCTTCCGTGACATCGCCGCACTCAGCCTGGAACGCACGGTCATCATCATGAGTCATGAAACGCTCCCGAGCGACATCAACGCACGGCGGCTCCGAATTGAAGGCGGTCGCCTACGCTAGTGGCGTGCATCCCACAGAGCGATTCGCCGCCGCTGCGCGCACTGTCGCGGCCGAACCCGGCAGTATCGCCTGGCTCGACGCCGGCCCGCATGCCACCATCGGCTCGAGTTACCTCATCGTTCCCGGTGCCGTCGAAGAACGACTCGTCGCAAACGAGCGAACTGGCCGCATCGTCGAGACCGGCAGGCAATCGAACGCGCGCGTCGGCGACGTGTTCAGCCGGCTGCGGGAGCGTTGGCAGCTCGACCGAGCCGGCGAGGAGCAGCCACGCTTCTCCGGCGGCTGGGTCGGCTGGTTCGGGTATGAGTGTGCTCGCGCGACGCTCGACATCGACCTGCCAACCGAGGACGAAGACTATCCCGACGCCGCCTGGTTCGAAGCGGGCGCTTGGGCTCGGCTCGACCACGACACCGGGGTCATCTCGGTCGACGGCCCCGATGCCGTCGCCGTGCGTCGACTCGAGGTCGCTCTCCAGCGGGCTCACGCCGTCCCGGACGCCGCGGACGCCGCCGCCTCCGGGGGAGCGCGTTGGCGTGACAGCGACGCCGACTACGCCGAGCATGTGCGCGCCGCCCAACGCCTCATCGCCGACGGCGAGGCCTACCAGCTCTGCCTCACCAGCCGCATCTCCGGCCCGCAACTCCACGACCCGCTCGACGTGTTTCTGCGCCTGCGGGCGGTGGCCGGCAGTCACCACGGCAGTCTCATCCGCATCGGCGATACGGCTCTCGTCTCGGTGAGCCCAGAGCAGTTCATCGAGATCACGCCCGCGGGCCGCATCCGCACCAAACCCATCAAGGGCACCCGCAAGCGATCCGCCGAACCCGACGCTGACGCCGCGCTCGCCGCCGAACTGCTTGCGAGCGACAAAGAGCGTGCCGAGAACGTGATGATTGTGGACCTCATGCGCAACGACCTGGGCCGAGTGGCCGTGACCGGGTCGGTGAGCGTGCCCGCGCTGCTCGAGGTGGAAACCTACGCGCCCGTGCACCAACTCGTGTCCACCATCGAAGCGCGACTCGCTCCCGAGCGGCATCCGCTCGACGTGGTGACGGTATCCTTCCCAGCGGGCTCAATGACGGGCGCCCCGAAGCATCGCGCCGTGCAGCACCTCAGCCGACTGGAGTCGGGCCCGCGCGGCATCTACTCCGGCGCGCACGGCTACCTCTCGAACGACGGCTCCATCGACCTCGCCATGACGATTCGCAGCATCGTGATCCGGCCGGACGGCTGGAGTATCGGTGCCGGCGGTGGCATCACGGCACTCTCGGATCCCGACGACGAGGTGTTCGAGGCGCGACTCAAAGCAGCGGCCCTGCTGCGCGCGCTCGGAATCGCCTCGGCCGACTAAACTCGTGCTATTGCCCGCACCAGCGAGAACGAGCCCATGAACGCCGAACACACTGACGACCGCTACGACTTTGCCGCCATCCAGGACACCTGGACTCCGGTCTGGGCCGAGCTCGACCCGTTCCGCGTCGACGCCGACTCGACCGGCCGTCCGCGCAAGTACGTGCTCGACATGTTCCCCTACCCATCCGGCGATCTGCACATGGGTCACGCCGAAGCATTCATGTTCGGCGACGTGCTCGCCCGCTATTGGCGCCACCGCGGTTTCGACGTGCTGCACCCGATCGGCTGGGACTCGTTTGGCCTCCCCGCCGAAAACGCCGCCATCAAGCGCGGTGTCGACCCGCGCGAATGGACCTACGCCAACATCGAGCAGCAGAAGTCGAGCTTCAAGAAGTACGCCCCCTCGTTCGACTGGTCGCGCGAGCTGCACACGAGCGACCCGGAGTACTACCGCTGGAACCAGTGGCTGTTCCTCGAGCTGTACAAGCTCGGTCTCGCCTACCGCAAGGCCGGCATGGTCAACTGGTGCCCCGACGACCAGACCGTGCTCGCCAACGAGCAGGTCGTCGACGGCCTGTGTGAGCGCTGTGGTGCCGTGGTCATCAAGAAGGCCCTCACGCAGTGGTACTTCCGAGTGACCGACTACGCCGACCGTCTCCTCGACGACCTCGACACCCTCGAGGGTGCCTGGCCGGCCAAGGTGCTGTCGATGCAGCGCAACTGGATTGGCCGTTCCATCGGCGCCGACGTGGTCTTCGACATCGAGGGCCGCGACGAACCCATCAGCATCTTCACCACCCGCCCGGACACGCTCTGGGGTGCCACGTTCATGGTGGTCGCACCCGATGCTCCGCTCGCCGCCGAACTCGCCGCCGACGCGTCTCCCGAGGTGCAGGAGCGCTTCGCGGCCTACCTCGCCGAAACCCAGCTCCAGACCGACATCGAACGCCAAAGCACGGACCGCCCCAAGACGGGCGTGTTCCTCGAGCGTTTCGCCATCAACCCGGTCAACGGCGAACGTCTTCCCATCTGGGCGTCTGACTACGTGCTCGCCGACTACGGCCACGGCGCCATCATGGCCGTGCCAGCACACGACCAGCGCGACCTCGACTTCGCCCGCGCCTTCGACCTGCCCGTTCGCGTGGTCGTCGATGTCGCCGGTGACGAACCCGCCGACGACCTGCTCGCCGCCGGCACCGCGCTCGCGGGCGCGGGAACCCTCATCAACTCGGGCCCACTCAACGGCCTCGGCAAGGCCGATGCCATCGCGAAGGCAATCGAACTGCTCGCGGCCGAGGGCCGAGGCGGTGCCGCTAAGAACTACCGCCTGCGCGACTGGCTCATTTCGCGTCAGCGCTACTGGGGCACGCCCATTCCGATCATCCACTGCGAGTCGTGTGGTGAGGTGCCGGTGCCGGCCGAGCAGCTTCCCGTGCGCCTCCCAGCGGCCGCGGGCCTCGACCTGTCGCCGAAGGGCGCCTCGCCGCTCGGTGCTGCCGAGGAGTGGGTGAACGTGGCCTGTCCGAGCTGTGGCGCAGCGGCCAAGCGCGACAGCGACACCATGGACACCTTCGTGGACAGCTCCTGGTACTACTTGCGCTATCTGAACGCCACCGATGAGTCGCAGGCGTTCGATCCAGCCGAGGCAGCCAAGTGGGGTCCGGTCGACCAGTATGTGGGTGGTGTCGAGCACGCCATCTTGCACCTGCTGTATTCGCGCTTCATCACGAAGGTGTTGCACGACGCCAAGTACCTCACCTTCGAGGAGCCGTTTACGGCGCTTCTGAACCAGGGCATGGTGCTCATGGATGGCTCGAAGATGTCGAAGTCGAAGGGCAACCTGGTCGAGTTCGCGAGCGAGCTACGTGAGCACGGCGCGGACGCCCTGCGCTTGACGCTCGCCTTTGCGGGTCCGCCGGAGGACGACATCGACTGGGCGGATGTGTCGCCGGTCGGTTCGGCCAAGTTCTTGGCGCGTGCCTGGCGTGTGGCGAACGATGTCGCGAGCGCGCCGGGTGTCGATTTCGGTTCGGGTGATGTGCCGTTGCGTCGGGTGACGCACAAGCTTCTGGCGGATGCGCCGGGTCTGGTGGAGTCGTACAAGTTCAACGTGGTCGTGGCACGTCTGATGGATTTGGTGAATGCCACCCGTAAGACCGTCGATTCGGGTGCCGGTGCGGCTGATCCGGCGGTGCGCGAGGCGGCTGAGGCAACTGCCGTTCTGTTGGACCTGTTTGCCCCCTACACGGCTGAGGACATGTGGTCGAAGTTGGGCCACGAGCCGAGTGTGGCTCTGGTGGAGTGGCCGGCTGCTGAGCCGGGCCTGCTGGTTGAGGACACGGTGACCGCGGTGGTTCAGGTGAACGGCAAGGTCAAGGGCCGTGTCGATGTGGCGCCGAACGTGTCGGATGCTGATTTGGAGGCGGCGGCGCGGGCCGCGGTGAAGCTTGACGGTGAGCCGAAGCACGTCATCGTGCGCGCCCCGAAGCTCGTCAACTTCGTCGTTTAGGGGCTCGTTGCGCGAAGTCGCCTGAACCGCGCGCGGAACGCCGCAGGTGTCAGCTGTGGTTCGGTTGTGTGGGCAAGAGGATGAGTTCCGCCTCGGTGGCTTCTTCGACGATGTCGGGATCTTCGAGGTTGTGCCCACGATGCATTTCGAGTCGCTCGATACCGCGAAAGTAGCGGCCATCGGTGTGAACGTCGTGCTCGTAGTCGAATTTGCCGTTCAGAATCAGCCGTGCGAAGCCGTTCTCCAACGTGATTGTTGCGAGTCTAGAGTCCACGGATGATGTGGCGATCGACAGGTTTTCGAATACACCAAACGGCGTGAACACATTGAATTTCTCGGACGTTGCCGAGTGGCGGCCGAGGTCGAGAACCTCCGCGCGAGTCCACTCGCGAATAAACTCATGGATTCCTGGGGATTTTCCAAGAGCAATCTCCTCGATATGGTTCTCATCCTCCACGAATGCCGGATACCCCCAGGATGCGATAGGCCCAAATTCGTTTTCTCCTCGACGGTGAAAAGAGAACGTCCAGTGATCAGGCTACGTGTTGTCTACAATCCGGAACATTTCTGCAGGCATGGAGTTTGCGAAGCGCCAATCGTCTACGAAATAGAACGACAGGCGCTTGGGCCAGAGTCGCATGCCGAGGACGCGATAAACACGCTCGATGGAAATCGGATGCTGACGGTCGGAACTGAGTTCGAAGGTCTCCAGCCCACGCTCCATTTCGGCGAGGGTGCGCCAAAGTGGTTGCACCTTCATGCGCTGTCCTCTCTTCGAATCAGTCTGCCGGGCGTCACGAGCCGCATCATCATGTGTTGCTCGAACGGCTGGGCCCATTGTGAACAGGACCGCTGCCGCGCGGCTCACGCGCCCACATCGCTGGAAAACTGCGACGCTCGAAGCAATTGCGGTCAACTCCATCTATTGGGCTTCTTCCGCAGCCGCAGAACGAGGAGCACCTGTTGACCTGTGAATTCGATTCATCGCGAGTGAGGCAAGACCATACGAGCCCGCGAGGACGAACGGCGTGACAGTAATTGTCGATGCGAGAACCGAAAGGCTTCCGTATAGGGATTCCGCCAGGAGCACGGCCGGCATGCCGAATGCGGCAAAAGTCCCGAAAAGACATAACCGAAGCGAGGTCGAGGGCTGTATGGCCCCACCGTGTTTGCGCGTGTACCGACGCAGAAGAAACGTGAGCGCGCCATAGTCGAGCGCGCCAACAGCGGCACCGATCAGCATGACCGGGTAACCGAGGGTTCCCATAAATAGGAAAGCAGCAAACGGGTTAGAGAACGTTAAGGGCAGCGTGCTCAGCAAGAACGCGACAGTCGCGCCAATCACGACGAAATGCCCGAGCTTCAGTGGCTGCTTAATCCATGCTGATAGGCGCGCACGCAGGTTCGCAGACTGGCCGATATCGGCGGCCAGGGCAATGGATAGCTCGCGTCGCGGGTGCCGCTTGGCTGCCGGGATGAACGCGACGGCGACGAGATAGCTCACTCCAATGAACAGGAAGAGGGGGGCTGGGTCGTCGGTGGACCACATGCCAACAGCTGAAAACTCTGCGAGCACTACGAGCCCTGCAAATCCAAGCTGTCGGCCGGCCCATGACAAACGGGCCGGGAATTCAGCGCTCACGGCCGCGAACATGCCGCGCCCTCGCCGGAACATCGTGGTGAAGCCGACCCGTTCGGCCAGAGGCGCGCCTCGTTTACGCCGTAAAGCGACGAACCCGGAGGTGACGGCGACCGTCGCCCATCCCAGGATTTCACCGACGGGAGCTCCAACGAGGGAGGCGATGGTCGCTGTGATGGTGGACGCGACGCACACGTGCATGTAGCGATTCGGTTTGCGCACGACCAAGCTGTAGACACATCCGACGGCGAGGCCGAGCACGATAAGGGTCAGCGCGGAGTGGGTATAGAAGTGCACGCTCGGGGCGGCATCGCCGCGACTCAGGTTGTCGAATAGTCCACCCCATAACGCGCATGCCCATGCAGTGAATGGCAGCAGGTACATCAGCGGTTTGCGGAGTGAGATTGAAATGGCGAGCAAGCTAACAATGGGCAAAAGCGTAACCAGGAAGCCGGGAATGACCTGCGCGGGGTATCCAATTCTGTCGGATCGGTCGTAGAAGACCAGAGTGCCAAAAACCACGCTCCACAGCGGCGTCAATGCAATCCGCACAATCGCATACGTGACGGCTCGAGCGTTTCCCGGTAGTCCCGAAACCGCGCCAACGAATGAAAAAATTCGATTTTTCATCGTTCCCCCTTGCGCACAGTCGATAGCTTTCGATGATGCGGGCAAGCCGTGTCGGGTCGCTACACACTCCACGGGTGATTGCGCACGAATACTTAGTCGCGTTGCTTATCCGGGGAGATGGCCGTGGGTGCGGAGGTTGTCGAAGAACTCCCGGAGCAAATGTTCTGGAGCCTGCCACCAAGGCTGCGGAGGCATCAGTTCGTCGCGGATGGTTTGTTCCGTGAACTTGATCGATGGCCAAACTTTAGGTTCCGTGATGAGCATGAGGTCGGGCGTGTGGACGAGTGCGGTCTCCAAGCTCCAATTGCTCCATATGGACCATGTTCCGGAGGAACCCACAATTGTCAAGGTGTCTGTTACGTAGCGCAACCCGGGTAGTTGCCCATTGTTGCTGGGCAGGGGATCCCTGAACACGTCGTCGTAGTGGTTGGCGACGTCTTTGGTGCTAACGCGGAAGGCTGGGTAATACCCGAAGGAGCCGCGAAAGTTCTCGTTCCCTTGATCAAGGCCCCAAATTGTGACGAATTCGTCGCCATATCGCGCAATGAGCGGTTCAAGAATGTAGAGCACATCACGGCACACGATCGAGTCCCGATCGAACGCAAACACGAACCCGTCGTTGCGGAAGGGGTAATCGGGGAACTCCGTGTCGACCCGAACGAGTCGGTGCACTTCCCGCGTCCATTCAGCGAACTCGTCATCGTCTCGGGGCTCGAGTATTCGGGGATCAAACATGACCGACACCGTCAACATGTCTGGGAGTCTTGAGCTCTCTTCGTTTCAGCTTTTTCAGATGGTGGATTCGAATCTGTATTGACGCCCATTCGTCGACCGTGGGCTCGGCTTCGCCGACGAGCCGAATGATGAGCTTGGTCGCGGGATCGATGTGAGGAACATTTGGGTTGTTTGCCAGAGTCGTATAGCCAAGCGCGCTCTCGGACCTACTTCGCCGTTTTGCGAGAAGCTGGCAAGCCAAACCCAGCGCCAACAAAGCGGCCGTCACGATAGCCATAGGAAGCATTGCGCTCTGGAACTGAGGTGCAATTCTGCAAATTGTCGTCACACCGAAGCAGGTAACGATGCATAACCATATCCAGGCGAGAACCATAGTCAGGGCATACGCAGATGGTCCCCGAAGAACTCGCTCGCCATCCCAGAATCGATCACTCATCATTGTCGGAACCTCCGAAAAGTTGGCCGACGCCGATTGCCGCTCCGACACCATTGAGATGAAACTCCCCCGATTTTGTAATTGCATCCACGATTGCGGCTCCGTTTCTTTTTTCCAGTCCGGAGAGTGTTTTGCCGAATGACTTGCCAACAAAAGGAATGGACATGCTTACGGCTCCAGCGAGACATTGTTCGTTCCTTCGGCGGTAGTTGGCGCAGTCGTAGCCGAGAGCAAGAAGACTCAGGCCGAGGCCGAGGATGCCCAAGATAGGGCTGACCGGCATCGGGACGAGGGCAATCATCGTCAGAATTGAGCCGACGATGCCGACAATGTCTGTCGCCGTGTCTGAATGAGCTTGTTGCACTTCGGGCGGGAGTGCCCGCTCCTGAGCCACCCATGCTGGTTCTTGCCAATTCCTGCTGTTCAGGTGCCGCTGCGTTGGCTTTGATGCCGCGGCCGGGGTGTGAATTGTGGGGGAGCCGGCGGCCTGCCAGGCCCGCGCTTGCCCGAGAAGGCGTGCCGTCGCGGCACCCATCGCTCGTTGAAGTGACGGCGTGTTGGTGCCGTACCCGTCGAAGGGGGCGACAGGGCGGAAGCAGAACGGTGTCTCCCTTTCTTCGTTCGACGAAGTACAGGAACCAGTCTCACCTTGAAGCTGTGCACGCATTGCAGAATGATGCGGTTGCGTCGAGACGGAGGCTGCGATTTCGCCACACGAAGGATGACGCCCCAGGGATGCGTGCCGCTATTTCTGGATTCAGATCGCAGTCTCGTCCCGAAAATTCGCCATTTCGGCCTGGGGCAACCAGGCCCTCATGCTCAATGTTGAGGCGATTTCACATGCCTCCGTGGTCGCTCCAATTATCGATTTCGCAGGCGCAACGGGCGCGCATTGACTCCGACGGTTCGCTTGTAAAAACTGACGGATTTGGGTCGAGAGCGCCAGCGAATATCAGCCTTCAACGGGATGTAATCGAGGCGCGGCAAGCATGACGTTACGAACCAAACTGCGCGAATGAGTGGGGATCGAATCGAGATTCCCATCCGGCCGTGTCACGTGCGATGCGCTCAGGGCTCGAATCAACGTAGTCGGGAGGCGCGGCCGAGAGTCCTTGCGCATCGCCAAGCACAAATGTTGCTGATAACGAACGGGCAAAGAGGAATGCGTTAGGAAAGCATTGAAGCTGGATTCGAAAAAGCCCTTCTTGATGGTCCATTTTCATCCCGACCACAGAGTGGGCGACTCGGTCATTCAGCCGAGTTTCTGCTTCCCAGTGGAACTCGTAGATGCCGCGCGCAATCAGCACACATGTGTTCCCTGGAAGAACGTTCAGTGCCTGGCGCATCTCGAACAGGATCGCTAGCTGACCGAGAGAGCTATTCATCTGCAGAAGGGTGAACTGCGCTTCTTGGAGAAAGGATTCGTCTTCGAAGGGGCTCGAGTCTATGCGTTCGAGAGAGCGAAATCTTTCGTCCGTCCAGGTCAGCATGTGCGACAACGAGATCATGGCAGCGGAATATGTGCGAGGGGATCTGATCGAGAAATGGTTTGGCCGGTAACTGGATGTACCGTTTGCCCGCTTGCATTCATGTACGAAGCGTAGCCATTCGGATACGGGTAGGGGCCATTTTCTACCGGCGCCATGATTCGAACTTCCGTCACTCTCCGGTGCCCACCTGGAGTATCCGGGGGAATGTTGTACCGCATACCCTTTCCGCTCTGTACCGGAGTGCCGACAGAGCCCTTTGGAACCGCAGGAGGTCTGAGTCCTCCGACTTCGAGAAACTCGGGTGCGGGGTTCATCTCGCCGCCTCGACTGAAGCTTTCCCGTGCCCGTGCCGTTGTCGAACGGCTACCGGCCGTCGTGCCGGCTGATGTAGCGCGCATTGCACCGCCGATGGTGCCGCGGCCGCGCTACCCACGCCGCCGAAGAGGGCGCCGCCGACCGCGCCCGTAATCAGGCCGTGTCCGACCGCTTCGGAAAGACCCTGAACACTCTTCTTGCCGGTGGATAGGCCATAGGTGACAGCCGCGCCGGCAGCGCCGCCCGCC
>DATGWF010000099.1:0-5826 GCA_035299585.1 Microbacteriaceae bacterium | reverse complement strand
GGTCGCCCGTGCCGAGGCTTGGGAGCGGAAAGCCCCACAGTGCGGCGGCGGACAGGTGACTGATGAACTGGTTGTCGGGCAACCGGGGGGCGAGGGCTCGAATGCGGCGCTCGCCCGGGGCAGGTTCTGGGCTATTCCAGTGGGTCTCGGAAACTCGGATGGGTCGCATTCCACGAGTGTGCGCCGCCACTCCACACCATCCGCGCGGCGTTGTGCTGAGAATCAGTCAAGGTTTCGTGGCGAACAATCAAGGTTCGGTCACGGGCTGCTCAAGCTACTGCGGACCCGGCCCCTGGATTGAGGCATTCAGCGGCTCGCCGTCAGCTCGGCTGGCGAAACAGTAGAACGAACGCTCGCCCGCGTTCCATTGCTCGGCCGTGACCGGATAGGTGTACTCAACCTGCAGGTTCGGAATTGCGCTGGCCGCAGCCGGGTCAAATACACCGGCTTGGGTGCACAGAGTCGGAATCTGCGCCGCAATGGCGTCCTCGCCAGGGAACTCGGTCGCATCGCCGGGAACGGTTCCGCGATACACGAGCTGGGCGGTGTGCGGACCGGCGCAGTCGACCACTGTGAACGTGTTGGCCCACGGCGTCGTGTAGTCGCTCAGGCACTCGCCGCCGGCGAGGTCATCCCATGCGGCCGAACCCAGACCGGCCTGTGCCGACGGCGTCGCGCCAGGCGTCTGAGTCGGGGTCGGCGTCGCGCCAGCACCGCTGAAGAGTCGCGGTCCCACAAAGAACGCTGCGACGACGACAACAAGTGCCAGCAAGCCGCCCGTCACCCACCACAGCAGACGCGCGGTCGAAACCGCGCGGTCGGGCGTGGTGGCCGGAGTCGTGCCGATGCCGTCAAAGCCGGCCTCTCCCGCGGGAAGGCGCGGAGCGGCAGCCGGTGTGGTAACCGGTGCGGTAACCGGTGCGACCGGGGGTGCGACCGGGGGTGCGATGGGTTGTGCCGGATCCGGCGCTGACTGAGCGGCATCGAACGACGTGCTCACGACCGGATCCGCCTCAACGATGCTCTCCACGGGCGCGTCCGTCTCGGTCTCGGTCTCGGAGTGTTGCGGTGTCAGATTCCAGCGGAAAGACTGCTCGCCGGGATCGGTGGGATTGCTCACTGTGCCTCCAAACCAAGGTCATCCAACCCGATGGCGTACCGGTAGGGAACACCCTCGGCTTCGATGACCGACTGCGCTCCGGTCGCGCGATCGACCACAACAGCGACGGCGACGACGTCGGCGCCGACGTGACGAAGCGCCTCAATTGCTTTCACGGGCGAGCCGCCCGTCGTCGACGTGTCCTCGACGACGATGACGCGCTTTCCCGCGAGATCGGGTCCTTCGACCTGCTTGCCACGACCGTGATCCTTGGGTTCTTTGCGGACCACGAACGCATCGTAGGCGAGGCCGCGCGCGGCACCCTGATGCAGAATGGCGGTCGCAATCGGGTCGGCACCCATGGTCAAGCCACCGACGGCATCGATGTCGTCGAACTCGGCAATAACGTCAAGCATGACCTGACCGATGAGCGGGGCAACTCGGTGATCCAGACTGACCCGTCGAAGGTCGACGTAGTAGGTTGCCTTCTTGCCACTCGTGAGCGTGAAGTCTCCGTGAAACACCGCGTCGTTCGCGATGAACTCGATGAGCTGGTCTTTGGCCGTAGTCACGCCCTCAGCCTAACCAGCGACGGCCGAAAACGAAGCCGGCCGCGCCGCCGCTCACCTCGACCAGACCATAATCGAGACATGCGTATTGCTACCTGGAACGTGAACTCCATCCGAACCCGTGTCGGACGAGTAACCGATTGGCTCATCCGGGAAGACGTCGATGTCCTGACTATGCAGGAAATCAAGTGCAAGCCCGAACAATTCCCGGCGGAGGCATTTGAAGCTGCGGGCTACGAGCTTGCCATTCACGGACTCAATCAGTGGAACGGGGTCGCCATTGCGAGCCGGGTTGGGTTGGAAGACCCGGTCACCGCATTCCCGGGAATGCCCGGTTTCCAAAAGGGATACGACGGACCGGACGCGCCGCATGAGGCGCGCGCCCTCGGTGCACTCATTGCGGGCCAGCGAATCTGGAGTCTGTACGTCCCGAACGGGCGCGGTCTCGACGATCCGCACTATCGTTACAAACTTGACTGGCTCGCAGCACTCACGAGCTACACCCGCTCCGAACTTGAGCGCGACCCCGACCTCCCGCTCGCTCTCACGGGAGATTTCAACATCGCCCCGACTCGCGCCGACATGGGCGACCCGTCCTTCGTCGAGGGTGCGTCGACCCACGTGTCCGCGCCCGAACGCGAGGCATTCGCGGCATTGCTTGCGGCGGGAGTTTCCGACGTCGTGCGACCGCTTGTGCCGGAGGGATTCACCTTCTGGGATTACACCCAGCTCCGGTTCCCCCGAAATGAAGGCATGCGGATTGACTTCGTGCTCGGGTCGGCCGCGCTGTCCAATCGGGTGGTTGGCGCCGAGATTCATCGAGACGAACGCAAGGGCGACGCCCCGAGTGACCACGTCCCGGTCTCGGTCGACCTGAGTCTCGACGGTGAGGACGACGACGTCCCCATGATCTTTGGCTAGATCGGGAACGTCGAGGCAATCGGCGGCCACATCGGCCGGTGGTCCTTATCAATCAGCACGGAGCGGATTCCCTCCAAAGAGTCCTCGCGTTCGTTGAAGAACCATTCCGCCAAACGCTGCTCTTGGGCAAGGGCCTCGCGCAAACTGAGCGAGCGAGCCGACCGCACCGAACGCAGCGTGACCTCGAGCGCGGTCGGCGACAGCTCACGCAATTGCGCTGCCGATGTCGGGTGGCGCTGGTCCAGCGCCCTGAGAATGTCGCCTACCGTGGGGAGGCCGTACACCTCGTCGATGAGGGCTAGCGGAATGCCGAGTTCCGGCTCTCCAATCGCCCGACCCAGGTCACGAAGGGCCTCGGGGAGCACGTCATCGCTTTCGGACGTCCCTCCGGTCATTGCAAGCACCGTCTCAAGTGAATCAGCGGGAACGACGGCGTCGGCAAAGCCGGCCCACACTGCCGTATCTGCCGTCATTGACTGAGCGTGGAGGCCGAGGCGCTCTCCCGCACGACTGGGAGCGCGGCCGAGTAGCCAAGACCCGCCCACATCGGGGGTGAATCCGATCCGGGTCTCCGGCATCGCTACCCGCACATCGTCCGTGACGAGTCGCATCCGACAATGCCCGGCGAGTCCGACGCCGCCACCCATGCAGACCCCGTGCGCCCAGGACACGGTGAGCTTCGGGAATTCGGCGATGCGTGCGTTGAGGGCGTACTCGGTGGCGAAATAGCTGGCCGGTGCGTCTGTCCTGCCGGCGCGAACATCGAGGAAAAGCTGCCGGACGTCGCCGCCGGCGCAGAAACCGCGTTCCCCCGCGCCCGAAAACACGACGGCACGGATGGTTGGGTCGGTCTCGGCACGGTCAAGTGCCCGATCGATATCTCGAATCATCTCGAGGTTGAGCGCGTTGATGGCAGCGGGCCGATTGAGTTGGACGTGTAGCGCCGCGCCAAACCGACGCTCAGCAATGAAGCCGCTCTGCTCGCTCATGTCGCTACCCTAGCCATATGGTCCCGGTCGACAAGCTCATTGGCTTCACGATTGCGGCGCTCATTCTCATCGTGATTCCCGGACCGAGCGTGCTGTTCTCGGTCGGTCGCGCGCTCGCCCTCGGCAAACTGGGCGGCTTCCTTTCCGTTCTCGGCAATACGCTCGGCATCATTCCGATCATCCTCGCCGTGTCGCTCGGACTTGGCCTGGTGGTCGCGAAGTCGGTTGTGCTCTTCGGTGCGCTCAAGATTGTCGGGGCCGCGTACATCGTGTATCTCGGCGTCCAAGCGATTCGACATCGGCATGATGCCGCGGCAAAGGCAGATTCCATCGCGCAGAAGCCGGCTATCCGGCTCATGGCAGAGGGCTTCGTTGTCGGCATGACGAACCCCAAAACGCTCGCATTCTTTATCGCGGTGCTTCCACAGTTCGTCGCACCGAGTGCCGGCTCGGTGACCTGGCAAATGCTCGAACTCGGCCTCATCTTCTTCGCGCTCGGCCTCGTGAGCGACAGCGTCTGGGCACTCTCCGCGGGAGCTGCCCGCGACTGGTTCGCCCGCGACCCGGATCGCATCTCGAAGCTCTCCGGCATTGGCGGCGTCATGATGATTGGCCTCGGCGCCGTGCTGCTGCTCAGCGCTTTCGAATCGCACTAAACCTGGGGTGTGCTGTCGCTCGGAGGATCCACTCGGAGCGAGGCGACGAGTTCCGCGACACGGTGCGACGAGAGAACAAGACGATGGAATCCGCCAACCTGCTCCGGGTCGAGATCGAGGACAACTGCCGGGCGTGAGCCCTTGATCAACACGAAGTCTTTCGCGCCGCGGCTTCGCCACGTGCCAAGAGCGAGGGTGCGGGGAATGGCGGTTCCGGGCGCACGGATTCCTCGGAGCCACACCCAGGGATCGTGGGTGATTGCTGCGGACCGAATCGCCGTTCGCGGCACGACGAGGTCGCGTGGGTACGCGGCGAGCGCCTTTTCCGCCGGCGTCAAGTGCACTTCGAGGCGATCGGGATGCACGCGCAGACTCACCATGCGTCTAGTCTGCCTGAGAAACCATTCCTCGCGCTCGCGCGCATGCACCGAGTGCCTCGATGAGGGACTCCATGGTTTGCACTTCCGCCACCAAGTCCACCCGGAGTCCGGCGCGTTCGGCGTCATGCGCAGTCTGCGGGCCGATGCACGCGACGACCACTCGCTCGTCAAGCACACCAAACTGTTGGAATACCTGCTCCGCAACACTGCCCGAACTGATGACGACGGCTTGAATCGCTCCGCCGAGCAAGTCCTCGCGCACCTGCGGCGCAACCGGGATGCCGACAGTGCGGTACGCGACGACGGCCGTCACCTCGTGTCCCAGGAGCGGCAGACCGGTCGACAAAACGGGCTCGGCCACGGCCGAGCGGAGGGCGAGGACTCGAAGCCCCTGGGCTCCACCGGTTGCCGCCTGCCATTCCTCCAGCATGCCGCGGGAGGTGTTGTTCTCGGACGGGCTGATGTCGGCTCGATACCCCGCCGCGACGAGCGCGGCGGCAGTCGTCTCACCGACAGCCGCGATTTTTGTTGACGTGGGAACGATAGCTCCGTGGGCGCGCAACACGTCAACGGTGGTGGCACTCGTCACGGTCAACCAGTCGAAGTAGCCATTGGCCAACTTCACGAGTGCCGCTTCAAGCTGCGCCTGCTGGTCGGTCGCGGCAAAGTTAATAAGTGGTGCCACCACCGGGCTTGCGCCCTTGGAGCGCAGCATCGCGGCAACCGTATCGCCCCAGGGTCCACCGCGAGGGACGAGCACCCGCCAACCCGTGAGCGGGCGGTCCTTGCTTGCGGCGAGCGGCACCGAGCCGGTCATGGGCGATGAATCAGGCACCCTCGCCTCCGTCGACCGCTGCGGACAAGCGGGCATCGGCGACGATGCGAGCGAGCAGGTCCTCCCCCGCGTCGGCCAGATGTGGAAGTGCGTGCGAATCGGGTGTCGCGGCGTGCGAGCTCCGCCAGCGGACTGAGCCGTCATCATTTCGACGCGTTGCTGAGGCAAAGAGCAGTTCGTCGGCAAAGAACACGTCGACTTCGAGAGGCTGAAGTTGCGGGTGCACCGTCAACACCTCGCGTTGAATCCGAGCTTGGAGAGCCTCGTACAGATCGCTCCGGGTGCCGTCAGCCATACCTTCTAGTCTGACTCCCGCGGGCGCGGAGCTCAAATCGAGGCTATCGGCGGGCGAGGCGAACGATCAGCGCAACGACGCC
>DATGWF010000098.1:0-12545 GCA_035299585.1 Microbacteriaceae bacterium | reverse complement strand
TCTTTCACCGTCGTGATCTCGCGATTGTCGAGCTCGTCGACGGACCGGAGTGGCCCGTTGCCCTCACGTGGCGGGTCGATTCCGAGGCCGTTCAAGATTTCGTCGGCATCACGCGAGGGCGCGGCGCCCGAAGCTCGCGAGGCTAGCTCGAACGCTCGAGCGGCCTATAGCTCTTCGAGCGCGACACCGAGGTGCTTCGCGAGAGCGGTCACCGCAACCGCGTGGTCATGTGCAGACGGCAGACCCGACACGGCGAGCGCCCCGAGTAGGCTCCCCGCTCGTGTGCGGATGGGAATCGCGCCACCGTGGTCGGCGTAGTCCGCGGGCGAGAGTCGGTCATAGATGCTGCTGCCGCGGCGGCTCGCATCGGCTCCCACCAGGAAGGAAGACTGGTTGAAAAGCTGCACGACCGCGATCTTTCGGGCGGCCCACAGGTCGTTGTTCGCCGAGGCTCCGGGGAGAGCCGCGTGGAACACGCGCTGAGTGCCGAACACGATGCTGATGGCGATGGGGAGCGACTCGCGCACGGCGATGTCGCGCACGGCGGTGCCGAGCGCCCACGCGTCGAGCACGTCGAAATCCGGAACAGCGAGGATTTCCTCGTGTCGGGTCAGTCGTTCACAGAGTGCGTCCGGTGTGCTCGCGAGGGTGCGAAGCGTTTCGGCGAGTTCACGAGTCGGCGTTGACATGGCGCTCCTTTGGTCCGTTGTTTCATCCTGGCACAGCGGGTAGGGCGGGCACATCGGGCAGGTGACCTCGTACCACGCGGCCTACCGGAGAAATGCGTCGGGCCCCGCTCCTTGCGAAGCGGGGCCCAGCACGTGGCGGTGACGGTGGGATTTGAACCCACGGTAGGGGGTTACCCTACACAACTTTTCGAGAGTTGCACCTTCGGCCGCTCGGACACGTCACCGCGGACAACCATAGCCAATCTCGACCGGTGGCGCCAATCGAAGCCACTCCGGAACGGTCGCGGTCACTGTCAGCGCCCGGCTCTAGGCTGAACCCGTGGCAAAGCCGGTGAGCGAATTTCGATGCGTCGAGTGCGGGTGGTCAACCACCAAATGGGTCGGCCAATGCGGCGAATGCCAGCAGTGGGGAACGGTCATCGACGCGGGCGAACGCGTTGGAGTCAGTGCCCGAGTCGTGCCACTCTCACCCGGCGAACACGCCAAGGCTCGGCCGATTACGCTCGTGGACTCCACCGAGGTGGGCCATCTCCCCAGCGGCATCGGCGAACTCGATCGCGTACTGGGCGGGGGAATCGTCCCAGGTGCAGCGATCCTGTTGAGCGGCGAGCCGGGTGTCGGGAAGTCCACCCTGCTCCTCGAACTCGCCGCACAGACCGCTCGAGCGGGCCGCCGCTCGCTCTATGTGAGCGCCGAAGAATCGGTCGCGCAAGTGCGGTTGCGCGCGAGTCGCACGAACGCGTTGCACGATGAGCTCTACCTGGCTGCCGAAACCGACCTCGGCCGCATTCTCGGCCAAATCGACGCAGTAAACCCGGATCTGCTCATTGTGGACTCGGTTCAGACCGTTTCGAGCTCCACCATCGACGGAATCGCGGGTCAACCGAGCCAGGTGCGCGAGGTCGCCGCTTCGCTCATTCGACTCGCAAAGGAGCGAGCGATTCCGGTGATTCTCGTCGGCCACGTCACGAAGGATGGCACGATTGCCGGGCCTCGCCTGCTCGAACACCTCGTCGATGTGGTCTGCCAATTTGAGGGCGACCGGCAAAGCGCGCTGCGATTCGTTCGAAGCCTGAAGAACCGCTTCGGCCCCACCGATGAGGTGGGCTGTTTCGAAATGACCGGGGATGGCATCGCCGAGGTCACCGACCCGAGCGGCCTGTTCCTCTCTCGCGGCAAGACCGCCGTCTCAGGTACGTGTATCACGATTGCGCTCGAGGGACGGCGCGCACTGCCGGTGGAGATTCAAGCGCTCGTGTCGAAAGCGAGCGGCCCGCAGCCACGACGCGTCGTGAACGGCGTCGATCCGTCGCGAGTCGCCATGATTATCGCGGTGCTCGAGCGTCGAGCCGGTTTACGCGGAATCGGCGAACACGACATCTACGTCGCAACGGTCGGCGGAGTCACCCTGCGCGAACCGGCGGCTGACCTCGCCATTGCCCTCGCGATTGCTTCAGCACACAGCGACACCGCCATCGCTCACACCGTCATGGCGGTGGGCGAAATCAGCCTCGCCGGCGAGGTGCGGCCCGTCTCGGCTTCACCGCAGCGCTCGTCTGAAGGCCGGCGACTCGGACTCACACACAGCATCGACGCCGAGGTCGGGACAGTTCGGGCCGCCCTCGACCTCGCCCGAATCACTCGAGCAGGGCGCGACGGTTAGGCCTCGAGCGCCGCGCGAAGTTCGTCGGGATGCGCCTGCATGGGATGCGGGCCGGCGATGTCGAGAAACACGGTCGTGATGGTGTCGCGGTGCCGGGTCAGGAACGCCCGCAACCACGCCGCACTCTGCAGGCCGACCGCCGGCGGCAAATTGGCGGGCTTGTGGACGGCATCGCTGAACAGCAGCAGGGCGACCTCACCCGTCTTGGGGTCCTTGTAGGTCCACACTTCGCCCGAGTCGAGCGGATTGTCGCGTTGCCCGGGGGTGATGAGCGGAACCACCGTATTGCCGTTTCGCAAGGCGAGCGCCACGGCAGCCATGTCTTGTGCCTCGAGCGCGCGAGCAAGCGCCTCCGAGCGGAATGCCGGGGCAGGTTTGGGCGATCGCTTTCGGGCCATTACTTCAGCGTAAACTGCGCCGACTGGTTCGCAGTTACACCGTCGATGCTTGCCGTCAACTGGTAGACCGCACCCCCGGCCGGGACGGGTTCACGGGTGGCCGCGTCGCAGGTATTGGGGTTCGATTGGGTGCGATCCCACTGAACCGGCTCCGACTTGATGAGTGCACCGGGTTGGAGGACGAGTGGATAATCGGAGAGATCACGCTGGCAGTCGGTGGAGACCCACGGGACACCGGTTTCCGAGGCGATCGTAAACGCCTGTTTCGACGATCCCACGTTGAGTGTGCACGGTGCGGGTCCGGTGTTTTCGACGCCCACGGTCAGCTGGGGATTGACGCCCGGCTCGTAGGATTCGGCGTCGGTGTAGACCGTGACGAGGACGTGTTCGCGGGCACACGGCGGCGCATCACTGGATAGCGGGGTCGCCCCCGCGGTCGGGAGTGGGCTCGCGGCGCCGGAAGGTTTCGGCGTGGGTCCACCCGCCCAAGGCCTGGCAATAGCGAGGACGATGACGGCCAACACGACGAACAGGGCACCGAACACGGCAAGCCGACGACGACGGTAGACGTATGCCGGGACCGGGCGTTGAGCGGGCGACTGCGACATGTGAGTAGCCTACGCAGGGCCTGCGGGCATGCCCGCTCTCCACGCCCAGATGGAACCGATTCCGCGGCCTCCGCTACAGGTGACGAATCATGCGACTGTTGCCGAGGGTGTTCTGCTTGACCCGGGCAAGGTCGAGGAACTCTGCGACACCCTCATCGTGCGAGCGCAAGAGTTCGGCATAGAGCTCGGGGCTGACGGTCTCGGCACCCATCTCGCCGAAGCCGTGCGCCGCAAAGAAGTCGGTCTCAAACGTGAGGCAAAACAGTCGACTCAGGCCGAGCCCGCGCGCGTCCTCGATGAGCGCCTCGAGCAGCGCGTGACCGACGCCCGTGCCGCGCCAATCGGCGGCAACGGCGAGCGTACGCACCTCGCCGAGGTCTTCCCACATGACGTGGAGCGCTCCGCAGCCGACGATGCGGCCGCTGTCGTCGACGGCCACCCGGAATTCCGGAATCGCCTCATAAAACTCGACGCGCTCTTTTCCGAGCAGAATTCGCTCGTTCACGTACGGGTCGACGACAGCGAGGATGCCCGATACGTCGGACGTACGTGCCCGGCGAACCTCGAAACGACTCATCCCAGTAGCGTACTAGCGGCTTGATGCGGGCCGGGCAGGGCGGCGACGCCGACGCCGAGCGGACGACGACGAGGGCTGATCAGCCCCTCCCGGTGCCCGATGTGGCGCCGGGCGGGAGGCCGGTCGCTGGACGGGCGCCGGCTTCACCAAATCGGCGGGGATTCCGACGAGTGCACGGACGGGCGCGGAGTCGGCATTGACCGCTTGCGGCTGAACACGGATTTCGGCGCGCTTGAGCAGCGACGCAACATCCGGCAACTGGCTCGTGAGCGCGACGGTCACCACATCACCCGCGGAGCCAGCTCGAGCGGTGCGACCCGAGCGGTGCAGATAGGCCTTGTGCTCGGCAGGCGGGTCGACATGGACGACGAGTTCGACATCGTCCACGTGGACGCCGCGGGCCGCGACATCGGTCGCGACAAGAACGTTCACCGAGCCGTCCGAAAAAGCGCCCAGATTGCGGTCGCGTTGAGCCTGGCTGAGGTTGCCGTGCAGGTCAACCGCGGGAATGCCGGCGGTCGTGAGCTTCTTAGCGAGCTTGCGCGCCTGATGCTTGGTGCGCATGAACAACACGCGTCGGCCGCGGCCTCGAGCGAGTGCGCTGACGAGTTCGTTCTTCGCATCGACATCGGGCACCTCAAAGACGTGGTGGGTCATCGCGGCGACGGGTGAGTGCGCTTCATCAACGGAGTGCAACACCTCGTTGCGCAGGAAGCGCTTGACCAGTTTGTCGACGCCGTTATCGAGCGTCGCCGAGAACAGCAGTCGCTGCGCATCGGACCGCGTCGCGGAGAGAATACGGGTAACGGCCGGAAGGAAGCCAAGGTCGGCCATGTGGTCGGCTTCGTCAAGGACGGTGATGCAGACGTTTGCGAGAGAGCACTCGCCCTGCTTCATCAGGTCTTCGAGTCGGCCCGGCGTCGCGACGAGGATGTCGATGCCCGCGCGGAGGGCGTCGACCTGACGCTTCTGGTTGACCCCGCCGAAGATGGTCAGGACACGAAGACCGTATGCCGCGGCGAGTGGTTCGATGGTCGCCGTGATCTGGCTTGCCAGTTCCCGAGTCGGTGCGAGCACCAGCCCGAGCGGCTTTGCGCCGCGGGCACGACCGGGTTGCATCTGCGCGATGCGTGCCACGAGCGGGAGGGCGAACGCGAGCGTTTTGCCGGAGCCGGTGCGGCCGCGACCGAGAACGTCCCGGCCCGCAAGGGTATCCGGAAGGGTGTCGATCTGAATCGGGAATGGCGAGGTTTTGCCGTCGGCCGCCAACGCGGTCACGAGTGGACTAGGCACGCCAAGCGTGCTGAAGGAAGGTGTAGACACAGTGATGCCTTTCAGGCATGGGGTGACCGAGCCCACAGTGTGGGATGGCAACCAATGGCGAAGACGCCGGAGGGCGAATCCGTTCGCCGCTTGAGAAGAAACTTGAGGCCAACCAAGGGTCGGCACCGAGATGCGAAATCAACGACGCAGACGGCAAAACGTGTGCCGTCTCTGCAACGCTACCCCACCGGCCGGTGAAACCTCGCATCGCGAGGAGTCACCGACGGGACAAACCGGACTATTCGCCGGCGAGCAGTTCGGGGCTTGCTGCACCCGTGCCGACCGTTCCCGCCGCCGCAGCAGCCTCGGAAGGACGGCCGGAGTTGGTCGTGGTGAAGACGAACTCGCCGCCCACGAAGTCGACGTGGACGTGGTCGCCCGCGCGCAGTTCGCCGTGCAGAATCTTCTCGCTGAGGCGATCTTCCACTTCGCGCTGAACCGCTCGACGGAGCGGGCGAGCACCGAGCGAGGGATCGAAGCCGAGCTCGATGAGCCGCTCTTTGGCATCCGCCGTGATGTCGATGGTCATGTCGCGGTCGAGCAAGCGCGCTCCCAAGCGAGTGATGAACAGGTCGACAATCTGCAACAACTCCGGCTTCGACAGCTGCGGGAAGACGATGATGTCATCGACACGGTTCAGGAACTCGGGCTTGAAGTGGCGCTTGAGCTCCTCGTTGACCTTGCCGCGCATGAGGTCGTATCCGTTGCGCGAATCACCCTCGAGCTGGAAGCCCACCGGCCCGGCGGCAATGTCCTTGGTGCCGAGGTTGGTGGTCATGATGATGACGGTGTTCTTGAAGTCGACAACGCGTCCCTGGCCGTCGGTCAAGCGACCCTCTTCCAGGATTTGCAGGAGCGAGTTGAAGATGTCGGGGTGGGCCTTCTCGATTTCGTCGAACAACACCACTGAGAATGGCCGGCGCCGGACCTTTTCGGTGAGCTGGCCGCCCTCTTCAAAGCCGACAAATCCGGGAGGAGCACCGAACAAGCGCGACACAGTGTGCTTTTCGCCGTACTCGCTCATGTCGAGCGAAATCATGGCAGCCTCGTCGTCGAACAGGAACTCCGCGAGCGCCTTGGCGAGCTCCGTCTTGCCCACACCGGTCGGCCCGGCGAAGATGAACGAACCGCTCGGACGCTTCGGGTCCTTGAGGCCGGCACGGGTGCGACGGATGGTCTTGGAGAGTGCGGCGATGGCATCGTCTTGACCGATGACACGCTTGTGCAGCTCCTGCTCCATGAAGACGAGACGTGCGGACTCTTCCTCGGTGAGCTTGAATACCGGGATGCCGGTTGCTTGAGCGAGTACCTCGGCGATGAGTCCTTCATCGACGACGGAGTTGGTGGCGACGTCGCCCGACTTCCACTTGGCCTCGAGGCGCGTACGCTCGCCCTGCAGAGCCTTCTCTTCGTCGCGCAGGCCCGCGGCCTTCTCGAAGTCCTGGTCCTCGATGGCGGCTTCCTTGGCGGCGCGAACGACGGCGATCTTGTCGTCCATTTCCCGCAGCTCCGGCGGGCTCGACAGGATTGAGAGGCGCAAGCGTGCGCCCGCCTCGTCGATCAGGTCGATGGCCTTGTCCGGCAGGAAGCGGTCGGAGATGTAGCGGTCGGCAAGGTTGGCCGCGGCGACAATCGCGCCGTCGGTGATGGACACCTTGTGGTGCGCCTCATAGCGGTCGCGCAAGCCCTTGAGGATATTGATGGCGTGCGGAAGCGAGGGCTCGGCAACCTGCACCGGCTGGAAGCGGCGCTCAAGCGCAGCGTCCTTTTCGAAGTGCTTGCGGTACTCGTCGAGGGTGGTTGCACCGATGGTCTGGAGTTCACCGCGGGCAAGCAAGGGCTTCAGGATGCTCGCCGCATCGATAGCGCCCTCGGCCGCGCCAGCGCCCACGAGTGAGTGGATTTCGTCGATGAAGACGATGATGTCGCCGCGGGTGCGGATCTCCTTGGTGACCTTCTTGAGCCGCTCCTCGAAGTCACCGCGGTAGCGCGAGCCGGCGATGAGTGAACCGAGGTCGAGCGCGTAGACCTGCTTGTCCTTCAGGGTTTCGGGAACGAGCCCTGAAACGATTGCCTGCGCGAGGCCCTCAACGACCGCGGTCTTGCCGACGCCCGGTTCACCGATGAGGACGGGGTTGTTCTTCGAGCGGCGCGACAGAATCTGCATGACGCGCTCGATTTCCTTCTCGCGACCGATGACCGGGTCGAGCTTGCCGTCTTTGGCGGCCTGGGTGAGGTTGCGTCCGAACTGGTCGAGGACCTGCGAGCCACCCTTGTCGTTGACGTTGTCTTGCGCGCCAACCTGCACCTGCTCCTTGCCCTGATAACCGCTCAGGAGCTGAATGACCTGCTGGCGCACCTTGCCGAGGTCGGCTCCGAGCTTGACCAGCACCTGAGCAGCAACACCCTCACCCTCGCGGATGAGACCGAGCAGGATGTGCTCCGTGCCGATGTAGTTGTGGCCCAACTGGAGCGCCTCACGGAGCGACAACTCGAGCACCTTCTTGGCGCGAGGAGTGAACGGAATGTGCCCGGTCGGCTGCTGCTGGCCCTGGCCGATGATGTCCTGCACTTGCTCTCGAACCGAGTCGAGCGAAATGTCGAGCGACTCGAGCGCCTTCGCGGCGACGCCCTCGCCCTCGTGAATCAGACCGAGCAGAATGTGCTCCGTGCCGATGTAGTTGTGGTTGAGCATCTTGGCTTCTTCTTGAGCCAAGACCACCACCCGGCGGGCACGGTCGGTAAAGCGCTCGAACATCGCTCCTCCAAAGGGTTGCTTGGTTCGAGGGTAACGACGGAAGCGGCCGTTGTGGGCGCTGTTCGCCGTAGGCTGATGAGATGAGCAACGCCGAGTCGACACCGGAAGCGATTGCCGGACCGGCTGCGAGCGAATCCCGCTCCGCCATTCTGCGGCCTCGCGCTGTTCCACTCGGTGGCCTTCGCGCCATGACGGTGTGGCGGACGCTCCCGCAATCGGGACGAACAACCATCGGGGCGTGGTGCTTCATCGACCACTATCGACACGACACCCCCGTCGATCCGACCATGGTGGTCGCGCCTCATCCCCACACCGGGTTGCAGACCGTGAGCTGGCTGTTCCGCGGCGAAATCGAACACCGCGACTCCGTTGGGTCGCGAGCGATTGTTCGGCCAGGAGACATGAATCTCATGACGGCCGGTCGCGGCATCCAGCATTCGGAGGTCGCGACCGAACGCAGCGAGCCTCTGCACGGCGTGCAGTTGTGGACGGTGCTCCCCGACGAGCACCGGGACATTGAGCCGTTCTTCGAACAGGTCCCAACCTCGGCCATCGGGGTGGGCGCCGCTCAGGTGCGCACCTTCCTCGGCTCCTTCGCTGGCTCGAGCGCCCGGGCGAGCACGTTTTGGGAGTTCTTCGGTGCGGAGGTAACCCTTCCGGCGGGGGCGCACTGCACGTTGCCCGTCGGGGCCAACCACGAGCACGGTGTGCTCATCGACACGGGTGCGCTCACCATCGATGACGGTCGCACCCGACTCGACCTCGAAGAGCGTGAATTGGGGTACCTCGAACCGGGAAGCGAGCATCTCTCGCTCATCGCCGGGGATGCTCCGGTGCGGGCAATCGTGCTCGGTGGGGTGCCGTTTCCGGAACCCATCGTGATGTGGTGGAACTTCATTGGTCGCGACGCCGATGACATTGTTCGCGCCCGTGAAGACTGGCAGCGCGAGGTCATCGCCGGAGAATCCCCGAGGGGTCGATTCGGGACAATAGACGGCGACCTCGCTCCCCTCCCGGCGCCCGGACTCCCGACCGTGACACTCAAGCCGCGCCGCTCGCGCTAGGCCGTTCCCACGAACTACTGCAGTGCGCTCGTGAGTCGGGCGAGGTTGTCGAGCACGGTCGACCGCAGCGGCTGCGCTCGCCAGGTATCCAAATCGAGCTCCACCGAGGCATCGCGATAGCGCTGCTCGACCTCGCGCAAGTCCTGGACGAATCGTTCGCCGCGAACCAGCACCGACGACTCCTTGTTGAGTTCGAAGGAACGAATGTCCATATTGCTCGAGCCGATCACGGCAATGTCGCCGTCGACCGTGACGTGCTTGGAGTGCAGGATGAACGGCGCGCGATACATCCAAATGCGCACCCCCGCCTTCAAGAGCGCCTCGTAATACGAGCGCTGGGCGTGATACACGAGCGCTTGGTCACTGATTTCGCTGACGAAGAGCTCCACCCGCACCCCGCGCTGCGTCGCCGAGGAAATGGCCGACATGAGCGCCTCGTTCGGCACGAAGTACGGGCTCGTGATGATGATTTGCTCGGTTGCGCCGTACAGCAGAGCAAGGAACAGCTTGAGATTGTTTTCGTTCGGGAATCCTGGCCCGCTCGGAACGACCTGGCAGTCGAGGTTTTCGGACTGGCTCGGCTGAGCGAACTCCACCACGCTGCGATCGAGCACCTCGCCCGTCTCGAGATACCAGTCGGTCGCGAACACGGCATCGAGACCCGACACGATGGGCCCACGGAACTCACCGACGAGTTCGACCCACTGCAACCCGCGCCGGCGATTGGCCCGCTTGTTGTAGCTGCGGTCAATGATGTTGAGCGAGCCACTGAACGCCACCTCGCCGTCGACGACAAGAATTTTGCGATGATTGCGCAGGTCCGGTCGTTGCACCTTGCCCTTGAACGGCTGGAACGGCATCATGAACGACCAGCTTGCGCCGGTCGAGTTGAGCGCGCGGACCGTTGCCCGTCCGCGCCACGATCGGGCCGTCGCAACGTGGTCGAGGAGCACTCGCACGGTGACGCCGCGAGCCACCGCTGCCCGAATCGCCTCGAACAGCGGCGAGGTCGTCGAATCGAGCTCAAGGATGTACGACTGCAGATGGACCGTGCGCTGCGCACCCGATATCGCCGAGGTCATGGCCGCGAGGGTCGCCTCGTAGTCGTAGTGCAGGCGAGCGCTATTTCCGCCCACCATGGGGAGAGCGCCGAGCCGCCAGTTCATGTACACCAGGCCCGAGAACCAGGCCGGCCAGGTCGACCGATCGGTGACTCGCTCGACCCCCTGGGTGGCCTGTCGGAGCACCCGGTTGACCTCGGCTTGCTTGGCCCGAATGGCCCGCGGCAACTTGGGGTTGCCGATGAGGAGGTAGAGCACGATCCCGATATAGGGAATAAAGAAAATTGCGAGCAGCCAGGCCATCCCGGCCGTGGGCTTGCGATTGCGCGGCACCACGATGATGGCGATGATGCGCACAATCCAGTCAATGACGAGTGCGGCGACCGTCACCAGAATGGTGACTTGGTCCCCCGTCAAGCGCATGCGCTACTGCTCTTCCGACTCTGGCAGTCCGCGCCGAAGGCGTTCTGCCCGCTCGAGCTTGGCGTATGCGGACCGTTCGTCTCGGTCGGCGCGCATGACTTTCCACATGACGAGCCAAAAGATGAGGCCACACAGCACGGTCGGCGTGACTGACCACAGCGCATTGAGCCAGAAGTTTTCAATCACGGTGCGAGTCTAGCGCCCACCGGGCTGAGCCCCGCCTGAAAAGCCGACCCGGTAGCTGGCCTACTTGACGAGTGGGAACAGGATGGTCTCACGAATGCCGAGGCCGGTGAGTGCCATGAGCAGTCGGTCCATACCCATGCCCATACCGCCACTCGGCGGCATGGCGAACTCGAGCGCGCGCAGGAACTCTTCGTCGAGACGCATCGCTTCAGGATCGCCTCCCGCTGCAAGTTTGGCCTGCTCGAGGAATCGTTCGCGCTGAATGACCGGGTCGACGAGTTCGGAGTAGCCGGTGGCGAGTTCGAAACCGCGAACGTAGAGGTCCCACTTTTCCACCTTGCCGGGCTGGCTGCGGTGCTCGCGCACCAGCGGGCTGGTGTCCACCGGGAAATCCATCACGAAGGTGGGGCGTTCGAGTCCACCCTTGACGAAGTGCTCCCAGAGCTCTTCGACATACTTGCCGGCGAGCGGGTGATCGATTTCGATACCGACCGAATCGGCGAGCGCGCGAAGCTCGCTCATCGGGGTCTCGGGAGTGATTTCGACGCCGGCCGCCGCGGAGAGCGACTCGTACATTGACAGCCGCGCCCAGTCGCCGCCGAGGTCGAACTCGGTGCCGTCAGCCCAGGTGACGACATGCGAACCGTTGGTAGCGAGCGCGGCGTTCTGAATGAGCAGCTGAGTGAGGTCGGCGATGGAGTTGTAATCGCCGTAGGCCTGGTAGGCCTCGAGCATCGCAAACTCGGGGCTGTGGGTTGAATCGGCGCCCTCGTTGCGGAAGTTGCGGTTGATTTCAAAGACTCGCTCGATGCCACCGACGACCGCGCGCTTGAGGTACAGCTCGGGCGCGATACGGAGATACAACTCGGTGTCGAAGGCGTTCGAGTGGGTGACGAACGGTCGTGCAGAAGCGCCACCGTGCATGACTTGCAGCATCGGCGTCTCGACCTCGAGGAAGTCGAGCTCGGCGAAGGTCGCCCGAAGGCTCGCCATGGTTGTGGCCCGCGTGACGACATTGGTGCGCGCTTGCTCGCGGGCGATGAGGTCGAGGTAACGGTTGCGCACTCGGGTCTCTTCGTTGAGCTCGTTGTGCAGGTTCGGGAGGGGCAGGATGGCCTTTGCGGCCATCTTCCACTCGGTCGCCATGACCGAGAGCTCACCACGGCGGCTCGTGATGACCTCGCCGGCAACGAACAGATGGTCGCCGAGATCGACGAACTCCTTGAACCGATCGAGCTCGTCTTCGCCGACCTCGGCGAGGGAGAGCATGGCCTGAACCCGGCTGCCGTCGCCGCCCTGCAGAGCTGCAAAGCAGAGCTTTCCGGTGTTGCGCAGGTGGACAACTCGACCCGCGACGCCGACCTTCACACCGGAGGCCTGGTCGGGCTCGGTGAGCGCGGCAAACTCGTGACGGAGTTCTGCGATGCGATGCGAGACCGGGAGCGCCACCGGATAGGCGCCACCGGCGGGAACGTCCCCGGCGATGAGGCGTGCGCGCTTGGCGAGCCGGATGGCCTTCTGTTCCGACACCTCGTCGGCGGTCAGTTCAGCGGTTTCGGCGCGATCGTGCGTCATGTGGGTGCTCCTCGGGTCTCGGCAAGTTTAGCCGAGCCACTCCGCGTCCAAGAGACGCGTGCGGCCGGCTCGCACGGCGGCAATGATGACGCCCTCACAGGGAAGCACACCAACGGGCTCCCAGCTTCGTGCATCGACCAGATCGAGGTAATCGACGACGAGCTCCGGTTCGGTCGCGACTGCCGCTCGCGCCGCCTCGAGGACCGTCGACACATCGGCG
>DATGWF010000097.1:0-7222 GCA_035299585.1 Microbacteriaceae bacterium | reverse complement strand
CGCCGAAGCAGCTCGCGAAAGTGAGAGACTGGGCTCGTGCCGCTCCCGATCGAACCAGTCATCCCGCCCGGGAGCTCCCCCGCCGTGAGCTACGTCATGCCCGTGTTGAACGAAGTCGACTATCTGGAGGCCGGACTCGCGGGCATCCTGAACCAAGACTTCGAGGGCCCGATTGAAATCGTCCTCGCTCTCGGCCCGTCGAACGACGGCACAAACGAGCTCGCGGCACGTCTCGCTGCCGGCGATCCCCGCATTCGCCTGGTCGATAACCCCGCGATGGATATCCCCACCGGCCTCAATGTCGCGATCGCGGCGAGCAGCGGCCCCGTCATCGTCCGTGTCGATGCGCACAGTGAGCTCCCGCCGAACTACACGAGCCTCGCCATCGCCGCTCTCGAACGCACGGGCGCAGCGAACGTCGGCGGTGTCATGATGGCGCGCGGCAAGACACCCTTTCAGCGCATGGTCGCGCGCGCCTACGTATCGCGATTCGGCCTGGGCGGCGGACAGTACCACCACGAAGGAAGCGAAGGCCGCCCGGCCGAGTCAGCCTATTTGGGAGTCTTTCGCCGATCGGTCCTGACCGAGGTCGGCGTCTACGACACGAGCCTGAAACGTGGCGAAGACTGGGAACTCAACCTCCGCATCCGCGAGGCGGGCCACCTCGTCTGGTACGAGCCCCGCATGGTCGTCACCTACTGGCCGCGGTCGCGTTGGCGCGACGTGGGACGGCAGTTTTTTGCGACCGGAGTCTGGCGCGGGGAGGTCGTCCGTCGGCACCCCACCCGCAATTCGATTCGATACTTCGCACCCCCGGCGCTCGTCGCGGCCACGACAGCCGCGCTCGCGTGGGCGGGTGTCAGCGCGACCGTCCCGGGCGTCCCCGGTTGGCCCGGTCTCGGCCTCGCCATCGCGCCGTTGAGCTACCTCCTGGCACTCGTGGCCGTCATCGCGAGCCAGCGCGACGTGTCGCTCCGTGAGCGAGGGATGCTGACGCTCATCTTTCCGACCATGCACGTGTCCTGGGGACTTGGCTTTCTTCGAGGCTGTCTATTCGGGGCAGGAAACCAGGTAGATCGCTCCCGCGTCTCACGCCGCTCCTGAGCCGAGAATCGCCGCCATCACGCGATCGGCGTTTCGTCCGTCCTGGAAGGCGTGGACGCGCGCTGCCGTGGCAACGGCATGGGCCTGGGCGGCACGAGCGGCCTCTGGCTTCTCGAGTTCGGTGAGCCGCTTCAGCGTCGCCGACCACGTCCGGAGTGGAGCGCCGCCGCAAAAAAGTTCGATGGGCTCGTAGAGGCCGCGGCTCGCCTGATACGCCTCGAGGTCTGGGGCGAGGTAGACCATCGGCCGGCCGAGAAGGGCGAAGTCATAGGCGATAGACGAGTAGTCCGTGATGAGCAGGTCGCATGCCGGTAGCACCGGGGTGATGTCCGGCACGAGGTCCACATCGAGCAGGATGATGTCCGCACGGTCTCCCATGGTCTCGCGATAGGCCCCGATTGCCAGGGGGTGTGGACGCACAATACAGGTCACGCCGGTCGAGGTGGCATACGTTGCGATGTCGTCCCACTCTTTCGCGGTGGGGACTACGGGGTCGGGCTCGCCGTCGCGCCACGTCGGAGCGAACAACAGGATTCGCCGTCGGAGTGTCCGGCCAGTCGCGGACTCGATGATGGCCCGCGCCTCGGCGCGTCGATCCGCAATTGACTCGGAAAGCAGCACATCGTCACGCGGATCACCCGCGATGAGCAGTTGCTCATCCCGGAGCCCGAAAGCACTCGCCAGTCGCCGCCCGGACTCTTCGGAGGCGGCCACGAAATGGGTAATCCGGGCATAGGCGCGCTCGCTCCCCCAGCGCAGGAGCCGCTCGGCCAGGTGCGACATGGGAAACTTCGGCAGAGAGTAGGTGACACCGGCGTCCCGATGCAGGTGTTTGAGCGGAACTCCATGCCAGAGTTGCACGAGCGTTGCTCCGCGTTGCGCGTAGGGGTTGACGTCACCGAGACCGTGACTGACCACGAGAGTGGACGCCCGGAGTGTGATCCACCAGCCGCGTAGCGAGTGCACCGGCCAGGCGGGGTATCCAGCCGCCCTGGCCGCGTCAATTCCCGTGCGGCGCTGACTGAGCCAGACCACGCGCTTTCCTGCAGCCACGGCTCGAGAGCTCAGCGATACGCCGCCCTCGCCAAAACCGATGCCCGACCCGAACGCCCACAATTGCGTATCACGGGGCACGAGCCACGAGGCCAGCCAGCCAACCGCGAGCAGAGGGCTTCGCAGCAACTTCGTGAGGTTGTTCCGGTCGAACCGCATGTGTTGAGGCTAGCGTGCCGAGTGGCCCTCCTGAGACGGTCACTCGGCACACGCGTGCTTAGCCGGAGAAGGTGCCGAGCGTGACCTTGACCGATTGCTCGACCCCGTTTCGAACGAACGTGACGGTCGATTCGGCACCCGCCGCTTGCGAACGCACGAGCGCGGTGAGGTCGATCTGGTCACGCACTCGGATGCCATTGAACTGCGTGATGATGTCGCCCGCCTGGATGCCGGCTTTCGCCGCGGCACCGCCCGGCGTGACCTCCTTCACAACCGCCCCGCGCTGACCGGCGTCTTTTGCAGTCGAGGTGACCGATGCGCCCAGCAGTCCGTGCGTCGCGGTTCCACTCGAGATGATTTCCTTCGCGACGCGCTGCACCTGGTTGGACGGAATCGCAAAACCGATGCCGATGTTGCCCGCCGTACCGCTCGACTGTGACGAGCCGCCCGACAGGATCGCCACGTTAATGCCGATGAGCTTCCCGGTCGAGTCGAGCAGTGCACCCCCGGAATTGCCTGGGTTGATTGCGGCGTCCGTTTGGATGACCGAGAGAGCGATATTGCCGCCCCGCCCCTGGGAACCCTGCGGGTTCTGGTTGTAGTTCCAGAACTTGAACGGACTCGAGTTGTCTGATCCGTTCCCGTCGGAGCTTCCCGAATCTGGCGCAGCCGACGAAGCGATTTCGATTCCGCGATAGAGCGCCGAAATGATGCCCTGAGTGACCGTGTTCGACAGCTCCATCGGAGCCCCGATCGCAATCGTGGTCGCACCGACGTTGAGCGAATCTGAGTTGGCAAACTCGATGGCCGGAAGGCCAGTTGCATCAATCTTGATGACCGCGAGGTCCGAGTTCGGGTCGGTACCGATGAGCTTTCCGACAAACTGTCGCGCATCCGCCGTGGTCACGGAAATCTCCGCAGTACTCGATGCCCCGTCGAGCGTCACGACATGGGTATTCGTCACGATGTAGCCGTCGCTCGAAATGACGACACCCGAGCCGGTTCCGCCGCCGGAACCGTTCGAGACATCAATGGTGACAACGCTCGGCAATGCCTTGGCTGCGACAGCACTCACGGTCGAGACGGAACTGGTGTCATTGATGGTGACCTTTTGCGCGGGAGCCGCGACCGAGGACGACAGCGGTGAGCTCGAGAACGCCCAGCTTGCTCCGACAACACCCGCGCCGACTCCGCCACCGACGAGTGCGGCAATGGCGACCGTGGCTGCGACGGGAAGAGCCGCGCGCGCCGTCGAGACCACAGCCGGCGCGCTCCCACCGCCGAGTGGTCGAGCAGATGGCGACGAGCTCGACGCCGCGGGTGCGTCCTGGGCATCGCCGGGCGCATGAGTGGGCACCTCGGCGACCATCGCGACCGGGCTGGGAACGGTCGACCAATCGACGTGCGGCACAGATGGGGTCGACTCGCCATGCTCGGTCACTGAGGCTGCAGCCGCCGCTTGCTCGGTTTCCGACCCGTATGGCGCTGGTGCAGCACCGGGGGTGTACACCGTTGCGTTTGGAACCATCGGCTCTTCGGGCGTTACCGGGGTCGATTCGTTGGGGTCTGTGCCGTTGGTCATGATTGCTCCTTCCAAGCTGTCCCAGACTTTCCATTGAAGCTGTATGTCCGCTGTGGACGGACTGTGGCTGACCTATGTCTCAACCGAAAGTACTGTGAGTTTCAGTTTGGCGCGGTTTCCCGATCAATGAATGAAACTATGCGCCCGAGAGCAGCGATTCCCTCCGGAATGTGCGCCAATGGCCACACGTGTAGCATGCGCTCCCCAATGAGAAGCTGGCTCGCCACTCCCGCGGCCTGTGCCGCACGATGCACCGTGATGGCATCGGAGTACAGAATGTCATCCTCCGCAGCACAGACGAACATCCGAGGCAGGTCAGTAAAGTTCCCGTGCGCCGGGCTCGCTCGCCAGTCGTCTGGCGCGAGTTCACCGCGGTAGAGCTCGCCGAAATGTCGAAGACCGGCCGGTGCAAGCATGACATCCCGCCGCGCGCGAGCAGCCACATCTGGATGGCTGACCGAGACATCCGACCATGGTGACACGAGCACAAGTGACTCAATCGCCGGGTCCGAAGCGTCACGAAGCGCCATGCTCGTCGCGAGGGCAAGACCACCACCGGCGGAATCTCCCACCACGCTGAGCGACGAACCCCGCTCACGCTCGGCGCGTACCACCTCAACCGACTGTGCGACCAAATCTGCGGCCGTGACAAACGGCACGAGCGGATAAATCGCTACCGTGACCACACGGCGAGATTGCAGCGCCAATCGGGCCGCGAACCACCACGCCTCATGACCGATCTGACCCACATACGCTCCGCCGTGGAGGTAGAGCACTCGGTCGTTCTCCGGTTGCACTGTGCCCGGAATAATGTCGTAGAGCGGCCAGCGTACGTGGCGGACCGAGACCCATTCTCGACGCTCGACCCGCACGTGACGCAGCACACCCGTCGGGACATCAACCCGCTCTGGAGCCGAACGGACCGCGTCGACGACGGCTTGTGCATGCCGCGCCTTGAGCATGGAACTCCGTCCACCAGCTCGCTTGACGGCGGCTCGATACGCACGACTCGCGGGACTGGGCATGCCTTCATTGTGCCGTCTCACGTATGCCAATGGCTCCCCAAATGACTCGAAGGCCGCCCGAGGGCGGCCTTCGAATTGGTTGCGGGGGCAGGATTTGAACCTACGACCTCTGGGTTATGAGCCCAGCGAGCTACCGAGCTGCTCCACCCCGCGGCACAAGGTGAAACACTATCACGGACTCGGACAGACCGCGAATTTAGCCAGCTTGAAGCGCGATGATGCGGTTGATCACATCTGTGAGCTGTTGGTCCAGCGCGGCATAGTTCGCCAAGCTCCCCGAAGTGAGCGCAGCTTGCTTCTGCTCGAGCAGGCTCTTCGCCTGCGACAAGAGCGAGGCGAGCTGGTCGGTCGAACCCGTCCCCGGGGTCGGGGTCCCCGGCGTGGGGCTGGGCGTTGGCGTGACCTGCGGAGGCCCTGAAGCGTTCGTGCCGAACAGTGCGTCAAGCGCCTCGCTCAGGGTGTCCTTGAAGGCGATTTGATCGCCGAAGGCGACGAGGACCTTCTGAAGGAGCGGGTAGCTTGTTTCACCCGTCGATTGCACAAACACGGGTTGCACGTAGAGCAAGCCGCCGCCGACGGGAACCGTCAGCAGATTGCCATAAATGACCTTCGACTGCCGCTGGTTGACCACGTTGAGGTATCCGGATACCGCTGGGTCGGCGTTGAACTTGCCCTGCACCTGGCCCGGGCCCGGAACGGCGTCGCCCTCGGGGAGAGAGAGCAACCTGAGCTTGCCGTATCCTCCCGCAATCTGTCCCGGGGTGGACCCAGCATTCGAATCGACCGCAAGGTATCCCTTGAGGACACTGCGGGCGTTGTCTCCTGCGGCGTCCGGTATGAAGGTCGTATAGAGCGAGTAGCTCGGCTTCTCCTGACCGGGCATCTGGAGCGTCAAGTAGTACGGCGGTTGGAGCTGCGTGCCATCCGTCGTGGTCGGGTCGACCGGGGTCGTCCAGGCGTCATCCTTTGAATAGAACGAGCCCGGGTCGGTCACGTGGTACTGGCCGAGAATCTGGCGTTGCGCCTTGAACAAATCAGAGGGATACCGCACATGGGCGAGAAGGTCACCGCTCATCTCGCTCACCGGCTTGAGGCTTGAGGGGTAGACCCGCTGCCATGCGGTGAGAATCGGGTCGCTGGCATCCCAGGCATACAGCGTGACCTTGCCGTCGTAGGCGTCTACCGTTGCCTTCACCGAGTTGCGAACGTAGTTGACTTGCTCGCCAAGACCGGTCCGAACCACGGCTCCGGAAATCGCATCCCGCCAGTTCACTTTGCTCGCGTAGGCATAATTGTCGGTCATGGTGTAGCCGTCGACAATCCACACCAGCCGGCCGTCGACGACCGAGGGATACGGGTCAGAGTCGAGCGTCAGATACGGCGCGACGGCGCTCACGCGCTGCGAAGGATCACGGTTGTAGAGGATCTGAGAGTCGCTCGTCACAGCGTCCGAGAGCAGAATTTGCTCCGATTGGAACTTCAGCGCGTAGACCAGTCGATTGAAGAGGTTATCGAGCTTGGGTCCACCATTGCCGGTGAAGGTGTACTTCGACTGGTTGGCGTCGGTCTCAGCGCCACCAGATGCGTAGTCGAGCTCGATGGGCTTTGAGTCGGCGGGTGCGCCAACAATGGAGTAGGACGGCGCATTCTCACCGAAGTACACCCGGGCTTGATAATCTCCGAGCGTTCCCGAGGTCGGGATGTTGCCATCGAGGAACACTGGGTTGCCGTCCGTCGTGCGCTGATTGCCAGCGGCCATGACCATGCCATAGCCGTGGGTGTAGACCAAGCGCTCGTTGTACCAGGTGCGCCCCTCACCGAGGCCCGCGAGGTTGAGCTCACGAACGGCCACGACGGCATCTTGATTGACCCCGTCGATGGTGTAGCGGTCCACGTCGAGCACGCCGGAGAACCGGTAATACTGCTTGAACTGCTGCAGCTGGGCGACGGTCGGCGAGATGACGTCCGGGTCCATGAGCCGCAGGCTCGCCGTGGTTTCCGCATCGTTCTTGAGCGCACCGGGTTCGGCGGTGGTCTTGGCGTCGTAGCTGGTCACTTCGACGTCGGCGACCCCAAAACTCGCCCGCGTCGCGTCAATATTGCGCTGAATGAACTCAGCTTCGAGCTGCTTGGCATTGGGGTCAACGACGAATCGCTGTACGACCCAGGGGTACAGCGACCCGACGAGCAGGGAGGTTGCAACAAGCACGACGGTCGCGACAATCGGGAGACGCCAGGTGCCACGAACCGCGGTGATGAAGAACAGGATTGCGACGATGAGCGCGACGGCGGCGACGAT
>DATGWF010000096.1:0-32972 GCA_035299585.1 Microbacteriaceae bacterium | reverse complement strand
TGAACGAGTCCGCCGAGGGTGACGATGATTTGCACACCGAGCCCGAGTGCTCGGCCGAACGGCCAACGGACGGTGGCGATGGCGACAACCGTGAGCAGCAAAACGCCGCCGCCGACGACAAGAGCGCTCCAGTCGGGCCATCCCCACCCGGCGAACGCCTTCAGACCGTATATGACGAGCGAGCCGAGGAAAATCACCACGAACTCAAAACCCAAAACGATGGCACCGAGCGATGCGCGAACACTTCTCATGCGTGCAACCAGCCTTCACTTCGCGCGAATGCTCGCGCGTGACCAACGAGCGTGAGCGATCCCGTCACGAGTACACCGCGTCCAGCCGCCTGCCCGGCCCAGTCTCGTGCAGCGCGAATCGCGGCATCCGCATCCGGTTCGACCGTCGCAGTGCGACCGTGCCGGACCGCCAGGCGCCCGACATCCTCGGCGGGGAGCGCTCGATCAGAGCGACTCTGGGTTGCGAACCAGAGTTGACCGAGCGGCGCGAGGGCTGCAACGAGTCCATCAGCGTCCTTTTCGGCGAGGACACCGACAACGACGGCGAGCTCGTCGAACTGGAAGCTCTCTTCGATCGCGCGCACGAGAGCGCGTGCGCCGTGGGGATTGTGTGCGCCGTCAAGGATGACAGTCGGCGCAACGCCGATGATTTCGAGCCGACCCGGTGACGTGACCTCGGCAAGAGCCGACGTCACGACCTCGGAATCGAGCTCGACGGTGCCTCCCCCAACGAACGCCTCGACCGCGGCGAGGGCGAGCGCCGCATTCTGTCCTTGGTGGGCCCCATACATCGGCACGAAGAGTTCGGCATAGCGGCCGGCAAGTCCTCGGATGGAGACGAGCTGACCACCGACCGCTGGAGTGGTGGAGTCGAGTGCGAAGGCCTCTCCCGCGAACCGGATTTGGGCGCCGCGCTCACTCGCCCGCTCGCGAAGGATCGACTCCACACTGGCCGCCTGACTCGCGCTGACGACGAGGGCCCCGGGCTTGATGATGCCGGCTTTTGTCGTCGCAATCTCCTCGAGCGAATCGCCGATTCGGCCGAGGTGGTCCAAATCGACCGGGGTGAACACGGCCACGTCTCCGTCGGCGACGTTGGTTGAGTCCCACTCCCCTCCCATGCCCACTTCGATCACCATGACGTCCACCGGCGCGTCGGCAAAGCAGGCGAACGCGAGTGCCGTCAACGTCTCGAAGAAGGTCAGCGGAGCCTCGCCGGCAGCGCCCAGTTCCGCATCGACCATTTCAACGAACGGACGAATGTCCAGCCAGTTGCGTTCGAGTGCCTCGTCGTCAATGGGCTCGCCGTCGATGATGATTCGCTCCGCAAATCGCTCGAGGTGTGGACTGGTGAGCAAACCCGTGCGGAGTCCACTTGAGCGAAGCAGTGCCTCGATCATGCGCGAGGTGCTCGTCTTGCCATTGGTGCCGGTGACGTGCACCACCGGCGCTGACCGTTGCGGCGAGCCGAGGAGGTCCACCAATCGCGCGCTTGGTTCGAGCCGCGGCCTGGGTGCCTGCTCGCCGACGCGCTCGAGCAGCTCGCGGTACACCAGCTCGCTCATGCGCGGGTCACCGCCACGGCGGCGCGACCACCGCCGGCGAGCTCGGTTGCCGAGCCCTCCGGGTCGCCGTCGACGACCTCGATCGCGGTCGAAAGCGTCTCTGCACGAATGAGCTCTTGGTGAGCCGTGACGGCAGCGACGACCTCGGGCGTACCCTGTACCCGCGTGGTGATGCGGTCACTCACGTCGAAGTCGGCGGCGCGGCGTGCCTCTTGAATGACCCGAATGAGGTCACGAGCGAGACCCTCACGCTCGAGCTCCGGGGTGGTCGAGGTGTCGAGGATGACGAAGCCACCGTTGTCCAACACGGCTACCGCAGCTCCTTCGCGCTCGGCGTCTGCGGTGAGTTCCAAGTCGAACTCTCCCGGCTCCAACACGGTTCCCGCGACGGTGACCACTCCGCCCGACTCGCTCCAGTCTCCGGCTTTCGCGGCCTGAATGATCCGCTGCACGTCCTTCCCGAGCCGCGGACCGGCAACGCGGGCGTGCACGGTCAGGCGGTGCGACAGGCCGAATCGAGCCGCCGATGAGGAATCGAACTCGAGGAACTCGATCTGCCGCACGTTGAGTTCTTCGCGGACAATATCGGCGAAAACCGCGCTCGATGACGCTCCGGGTGTGACAACCGTGAGCTGCGGGAGCGGGAGGCGCACGCGACGACCGGCCGCTTTGCGTAGCGAGAGCGATGTTGAGGTGATGGCGCGAATTGCATCCATCGCAGCGACAAGCCCATCGTCGGCCGGGTAGCTCGAGGCGTCCGGCCAGTCTGCCAGGTGCACACTTTCACCGCCCGTGAGTCCACGCCAGATTTCTTCGACCGTAAGCGGAAGGAGCGGCGCGGCCACGAGGCAAACCGCCTCAAGCACGGCGGCGAGCGTGTCGAAGGCTTCCGCGTTCGAGCCGTCGGAACCCACACCCTCCCAGAAACGGTCTCGGCTTCGGCGGACGTACCAGTTGGTCAGCACGTCAACGAAATCACGTAGAACCTGGGCGGCGGTGGTCGAATCGAGCGCTTCGAGGTGCGCCGTCACATCAACCACGAGGTTGTGGGTCTTGGCCAGGATGTATCGGTCGAGCGGGTGACTCGAACTCGTCGACGGCGTTGCGACGTACCCACACGCATTGGCGTAGAGCGAGAAGAAGTACCAGGTGCTCCACAGCGGGAGCATGACCTGACGAACACCCTCGCGAATACCCTCCTCGGTGACGACGAGATTTCCGCCACGCAACACTGGGCTGGACATCAAGAACCAGCGCATCGCGTCGGAGCCATCACGCTCGAACACTTCGGACACATCCGGATAGTTGCGCAGGGACTTCGACATCTTCTGTCCGTCGTTGCCGAGAACGATGCCGTGACTCACGACCCGCTTGAACGCGATTCGGTCGAACAGCGCCGTCGACAGCACGTGCATGACATAGAACCAGCCTCTCGTCTGGCCGATGTATTCCACGATGAAGTCTGCAGGTTGCGTCGCATCAAACCACTCGCGGTTCTCGAACGGATAGTGGGCTTGCGCGTATGGCATGGAACCCGAGTCGAACCAGACGTCGAATACATCCGTAATGCGGCGCATCATGGATTGTCCACTCGGGTCATCGGGGTTGGGGCGAACCAATTCGTCGACAAACGGCCGATGCAGATCCACCTCGCCCTCGGCATTGCGGGGCAGCCGACCGAAATCGCGCTCAATCTCTTCAAAGGAGCCATAGACATCGATGCGCGGGTAATCGGGGTTGTCGCTCTTCCACACCGGAATTGGGGACCCAAAGTACCGGTTGCGACTGATGGACCAATCGCGGGCACCCTCGAGCCACTTGCCAAACTGCCCATCCTTGACGTTCTCGGGCACCCACTCGATTTCCTGGTTGAGCTCAATCATGCGGTCGCGGAACTCGCTCACCCGAATGAACCAGCTCGTGACGGCTCGGTAAATGAGTGGGTTTCGACAACGCCAGCAGTGCGGGTAGGAGTGCTCGTAGCTCGCGACGCGGAACAAGCGACCACGTTCGCGGAGCAGCTTGATGAGCGGCTTGTTCGCGTCGAGCCAGAGTTCGCCGGCGACGTCCGTCACCGCCGAGAGGAAGCGGCCGGAATCGTCGAGCGAGACAATCGTCGGGATGCCTGCCGCGAGACAGACGCGTTGGTCGTCCTCACCATAGGCTGGCGCCTGGTGCACAACGCCAGTACCGTCGGTCGTGGTGACGTAGTCGTCCACCAGGATCCGCCACGCGCGTTCCATCCCCCAGGTTCCTCGGTCGGTGTAGTAGTCAAAGATCGGTTCGTACTCGAGATTGACGAGTTCGTTGCCGAGGAACGTTCGAGACACCGCAGACAGGGCGTCTGCGGCAGACTCGAAACCGAGTTCCTTGAGGTAGTTTCCGACCAGGTCTTCCGCGAGGAGGTACTCGGCACCATCCGCGGCGCGGATGACGACATAGCGAATCCCCGGGCCGACTGCGAGTGCGGCATTCGTTGGGAGCGTCCAGGGGGTGGTCGTCCAGGCAAGAACGTTGACACCACTCACGCCGAGGGCCGCAGCGGACGGACCGGTGAGCGGGAAGGTGACCGTGACCGACTGGTCTTGCACCATCTTGTAGACGTCGTCGTCCATGCGGAGCTCATGGTTGGACAGCGGTGTCTGGTCACGCCAGCAATACGGAAGCACGCGGTAGCCCTCGTAGGCGAGCCCCTTGTCGTAGAGCTGCTTGAACGCCCAAATCACCGACTCCATGAATCCCGGGTCGAGCGTCTTGTAATCGTTCTCGAAGTCCACCCAACGGGCCTGACGAGTGACGTACTCTTCCCACTCCTCCGTGTAGCGCAACACCGATTCCTTGGCGGCGGCATTGAAGGCGGCGATGCCCATCTCTTCGATCTGGACCTTGTCGGTGATGCCCAGTTGGCGCTCGGCCTCAAGCTCGGCAGGAAGTCCGTGGGTGTCCCAGCCGAAGCGGCGGTGAACCTGCTTGCCTCGCATGGTCTGGAAGCGCGGGAACACATCCTTGGCATAGCCGGTGAGCAAGTGTCCATAGTGCGGAAGGCCGTTGGCGAACGGCGGGCCATCGTTGAAGACCCATTCGGGAGCGCCCTCGCGCTGCGCAATCGAACGACGGAACGTATCGCCCTGCTTCCACTGCTCGAGAATGCGGTGCTCGATGGCCGGGAAGTTCGGCGATGCGGGAACGTGGTCAGCGTTGTCGCGGGGGTACACGGGCTCTCCTGAGAGTTCAAACAGCCACGAGGACGAAACGTGGGAATGCGTTCCGCGGTACCACCTCGCTTGCCCGGTTGCCCGGACCGCTCCGCTTCGGCTGTGACGGGCCTGCCCCGTTCGGTTCTAGTGAGTCGCTCTCGCGGCCGTTCTTCCGAAGACTCCCCGTTGATATCGGATCGTTGCCTGTGCCCCCATCCTAGCTGACTCCGGTAGCCTTATCGAGGCCGGTTGGCCATTCCAACTCCCCCGACTCGGAGACATATGTCGCACTCCCAGATTCCCGACAAGCCCGCCCTCGAAGGACTCGAGGACAAATGGTCTTCGCACTGGGAGCAACTCGGCACGTACCGCTTTGACCGCTCGAGCGCAAAGCCTGACTGCCTGTACTCGATCGACACGCCGCCCCCGACGGCGTCTGGCTCGCTGCACATCGGTCACGTGTTCTCCTACACCCACACGGACGTCATTGCCCGGTTCCAGCGCATGCGGGGCAAGAGCGTGTTCTACCCGATGGGCTGGGACGACAACGGTCTGCCGACCGAGCGTCGAGTGCAGAACTACTACGGTGTGCGCTGCGACCCGAGCCTGCCCTACGTGCCAAACTTCACTCCCCCGTTCGAGGGTGGCGACAACAAGAGCTCGAAGGCAGCGGATCAGCTTCCTATCTCGCGACGGAACTTCATCGAGCTCTGCGAGAAGTTGACCGTCGAAGACGAAAAGCAGTTCGAAGACCTGTGGCGACGCCTCGGCCTCTCCGTCGACTGGACGCAGACCTACCGCACCATCGGCCGGGAGGCACTGTTCACCTCCCAGCTCGCCTTCCTCAATAACCTCGAGCGCGGCGAGGCCTATCAGGACTTCGCGCCGACGCTGTGGGATGTCACCTTCCGCACAGCGGTCGCTCAGGCGGAGCTGGAAGATCGAGAGCAACCCGGCGCGTATCACCGCATCACGTTTGCCAAGCCGGACGGTTCGCTCCTCGAGATCGACACGACCCGCCCGGAGTTGTTGCCGTCGTGTGTCGCGTTGGTGGCGCACCCGAGCGACGAGCGCTACCAGGCACTGTTTGGCACCACCGTGCGGACGCCGCTGTTCGATGTTGAGGTGCCCGTCGTGGCGCACCACCTGGCACAACCGGACAAAGGCACCGGCATCGCCATGATCTGTACCTTCGGCGACGTGACCGACGTCATTTGGTGGCGTGAACTCAGCCTCCCGAACCGAGCCGTCATCGGCTTTGACGGACGCTTCGCGGCCGAGGCGCCCGAGGCGATTGACAGCGAGTCGGGTCGGGCCGCATACGCCGAACTCGGCGGCAAGACGGTGTTCTCGGCCAAGGCGCGCATCGTCGAATTGCTCCAAGAGGCCGGCCGCATGGTCGGCGAGATCCGTTCCATTTCGCACCCGGTGAAGTTCTTCGAGAAGGGCGACAAGCCGCTCGAGATCGTCTCCACCCGGCAGTGGTACATCCGCAACGGCGCGAAGCACACCGAGCTTCGCGACCGGCTTTTGAAGTCCGGTGCCGAACTCAACTGGCACCCCGACTTCATGCGCGTTCGCTACGAGAACTGGGTGGGCGGCCTCACCGGCGACTGGCTGGTGTCACGCCAGCGGTTCTTTGGTGTGCCGATTCCGATTTGGTACCCCATCGACGCCAACGGTGATGTCCAGTACGACGCACCGCTCGTGCCGAGCCGCGAACAGCTCCCGGTCGACCCGTCAACGGACGTCCCGGTCGGATACACCGAGGCCCAGCGCGGCGTCGCGGGCGGATTCGTGGGCGAGGTGGACATCCTCGACACCTGGGCCACCTCGTCTCTCACGCCGCAGCTGGCCGCCGGCTGGGAACGCGACCCGGAACTGTTCAACCTGGTGTTCCCCTATTCGCTTCGCCCGCAGGGTCAGGACATCATCCGCACCTGGCTCTTCTCGACGCTGCTCCGCAGCGAACTCGAGCACGGTGAACTTCCCTGGCACAACGCCACCATCAGCGGCTTCATCGTCGACCCAGACCGCAAGAAGATGTCGAAGTCGAAGGGCAACGTTGTGACGCCCGCGGCGCTGCTCGAACAGCACGGATCCGACGCGGTGCGGTACTGGGCGGCATCGTCGAAGCTGGGTGCGGATGCGGCCTTCAACGAGCAAGACCCCACCCAGATCAAGATTGGCCGGCGTCTCGCGATCAAGCTGCTCAACGCGGCCAAGTTCGCGGTGGGCTTTGGTGGTTCGGACGGCAACCTGGGTGATGTCACCGAACGCATCGACCGCTCGATGCTCTCCAGCCTCGCCTCGGTCATCGAGACAGCCACAGCCGCCTACGAGAACTACGACCACGCGCGGGCCCTGGAGGTCACGGAAACGTTCTTCTGGACGTTCTGCGACGACTACCTCGAGCTCGTGAAGGAGCGCGCCCACGCGGCAAACGGGCCTGAGTCCCGGTCCGCAGCGGTCGCACTGCATCTTGCACTCGAGGCGATTGTTCGTCTCTTTGCACCGGTTCTCCCGTTTGCCGCTGAGGAGGTGTGGTCCTGGATGCACGACGGCTCGGTGCACCACGCCGCATGGCCGACCGCCGAGGAGTTCAGCGACCTCGAGAGTCCCGAACTGCTCGCGGTCGCAAGTGCCTCGCTCATCGGTGTACGTCGCGCCAAGACCGAGGCGAAAGCGTCGCAGAAGACTCCCGTGGCGAAGGCCGTACTTGTCTCGCCGGCGGCACCCGAGCACCTCGAAGCCATCACGGCCGACCTCAAGGCGGTGGGCCGGATTGATTCTCTCGAGTGGCTCGCCGGCGACGAGTTCGGCGTCGCGAGCATTGAGCTCGCTCCGGTCGAATAGCCGTGCAGCTTGGTCGGCGCTGGTCCGCCGGAGATCCACCTCCCGTGGGACTCCCGGCGGAGCTGTGCGATCGTATCCGAGCGGCAGAAGCCGCTGGGCTTTCTGGCTCGTGGACGCTCACATGGCTTGAGGGACGGCCCCGCGTGTCACACGATTCGGGCTTGGAACTCCAGGACGGTTCGTCGGCAGAGGAGCACAATGCAGACCACGAAAATGGCGACGACTGGTAGATGCCGCCACTGTCGTTCTTCTAGATGGAGAAGCCGAGCGCTCGCATCATGTCGCGTCCGTCTTCGGTGATTTTCTCCGGGCCCCACGGCGGCATCCAGACCCAGTTGATCCGGAACGCCTCCACATGCCCGTCGAGGGCCTGGCCGGTTTGCTCCTCGATGACATCTGTCAGCGGGCAACCGGCGCTCGTGAGCGTCATGTGGATGATGAGCGCATTGTGCTCGTCGTCCCAGCCGAGGTCGTAGATCAGTCCGAGATCGACGATGTTGATGCCGAGTTCGGGGTCCATGACCTCCTTGAGGGCCTCAAGGAGCTCTTCAGCGCGCTCGGGCGCAAGTGTTCCCATCTCCGACATGATTACTCGGCGATGGCGGCGAGGTAGCGGTCGTAACCCTCGTCTTCAAGGCGCTCGGCGAGCTCGGGGCCACCCTCTTCAGCAACCTTGCCGTTCACGAACACGTGAACGAAGTCGGGCTTGATGTAACGCAAGATTCGCGTGTAGTGGGTGATGAGCAACACGCCGAGCCCGTTGTTCTGGTGGGCTCGGTTGACACCCTCGGAGACAATCTTGAGCGCGTCCACGTCAAGACCGGAGTCTGTTTCGTCGAGGACGGCAAACTTCGGCTGAAGCAACTCGAGCTGCAGAATCTCGTGGCGCTTCTTTTCACCACCAGAGAACCCCTCGTTGACGTTGCGCTGAGCGAAGGACTTGTCCATCCGGAGGTTCTCCATCGCCGCCGAAACATCCTTTGTCCAGGAGCGAATCGCGGGCGCCTCGCCCGAAATGGCGGTCTTGGCGGTGCGAAGGAAGTTGGTCACGGTGATGCCGGGAACTTCCACCGGGTACTGCATGGCGAGGAACAGGCCGGCACGAGCGCGCTCATCAACGCTCATTTCGAGGACATCTTCGCCGTCGAGGGTGATGGAACCCTCGGTCACTTCGTAGCGCGGGTGCCCGGCAATTGTGTACGCGAGCGTGGACTTGCCCGAACCGTTCGGGCCCATGATCGCGTGAATTTGACCGGACTCGATCGTGAGGTCAACTCCGCGGAGAATCTCGCGGACACCCTGGTCGGTCGTGATCTGAACGTGCAGGTTACGGATTTCAAGAGTAGACATGTGCGTGCTTTCTAGGCTGAAGCGGAGACCGTGACGGTCGGGTCAATGAATACGTCGCCGTCGGAGATGGTCACGGCGTACACCGGAACGGGTTCGTAGGCGGGAAGGTTGAGCGGCTTGCCGGTACACAGGTCGAACTTCGACCCGTGCGCCCAGCACTCGAGTGTCTGACCCTCGACAAAACCTTCAGAGAGCGAAATGTCACCGTGCGTGCAGACATCGCCGATTGCGTACACCTCGCCCTCGCTGTCCTTCACGACCGCAATGGCCTTGCCGTCGAGGACAATCTTTCGGGCACTGTTGGGTTCGAGTTCAGCCACCGAACACACGCGTTCGGCGCTCATGACCGGACCCCCTGCAGTTCTGCTTCCAGGGCCGCACCGAGACGCTCTTGCAGAGCCTCGTCGGGGATGCGCTGCACGATTTCGTTCAGGAATCCGCGCACGACGAGGCGACGGGCCTCGTCTTCTTCGATACCGCGGGCCTGCAGGTAGAACAGTTGCTCGTCGTCGAAACGACCCGTCGCACTCGCGTGGCCGGCGCCCTCAATGTCGCCGGTCTCGATTTCGAGGTTCGGAATCGAGTCGGCGCGCGTGCCGTCGGTCAAGACCAGGTTGCGGTTCTGCTCGTACGAATCCGTGCCGGTTGCGTCCCGGCCAATGAGCACGTCACCAATCCACACGGAACGTGCCCCCTCGCCCTGAAGCGCGCCCTTGTAGGTGACGCGACTCTTGGTGTGCGGGGCATCGTGGTGCACGAACACCTGCTGCTCAAGGTGTTGTCCCGCGTCCGAGAAGTACAAGCCGAGCGACTCGACATCTGCGCCGGGTTCGGCGAGATGGCTCGACGGATTGACGCGTACGATGCGGCCACCGAGCGAAACCACAATGTGGGTGAGCTTGGCGTCGCGAGCAATGCGGGCAAAGTGGCTCGAGAGGTGAACGGCCTCGTCGTCCCAGTTCTGCAGCGAGACGACCGTCAAATCGGCGCCTTCACCAACCAGGATTTCGACGTTCTCGCTCAAGCGCGCCGCCCCCTGTCCTTCGAGCACGACCAGACCGCGAGCGTTCGGGCGTGCCTCAATGACGGTGTGCGCGGCACGCGCCTGGCCGCCGAGACCGACGCGGCGGACGATGCTCGTCCCGGCGTCTTCGCTCGAGACCGTCACGAGTGTCGCCTCCGCCACGGAGCTCAGCGCGTTGGCGCTCGCGCGATCTTCCGGCAAGCCTGCCCGGGTAATACGCGAGTCATCGAGCGGAATCGTGGAGACGGTGACGCCCTCGGCGAGCTCAGTTTCAACCGGCAGCGCCGTTCCATCGAGCGAGTCGTCCAGCAGATCGCGGAACTGCGCTACCGGCGAGAGCTTCCACTCGGCCTCGCGGCCAGTCACGCTGGCAAAGTCCGAGACGTTGCGCGAACGGAAACGCTCGGAACGTGTTTGCACCGGCACGCCTGCACCGTGGGAGTGAGCCGAGAGCCCGTGCTGAGCCTCGGTCGGGAGAGCGGTTGACACGGTTAGCCCACCGATCCTTCCATGCCCATTTCGATGAGCTTGTTGAGTTCCATGGCGTACTCCATCGGCAGTTCGCGCGCGATGGGTTCAATGAAGCCACGGACAATCATGGCCATCGCTTCATCTTCTTCGATGCCTCGTGATTGCAGGTAGAACAGCTGCTCTTCGCTCACCCGGGAGACGGTTGCCTCGTGACCGAGCTGCACGTCGTCGACGCGGATGTCGATGGCCGGGTAGGTGTCGGAGCGTGAAATCGTGTCGACCAAGAGCGCGTCGCAGCGAACGGTGTTCGCGGAGTGGTGCGCGTTGGCGTCGACTCGAACCTCGCCGCGATAGCCGGCGCGCCCGCCACCGCGAGCAATGGACTTGGACACGATCGACGACTGCGTGTACGGGGCCATGTGAATCATCTTCGCTCCGGCGTCCTGGTGTTGCCCGGGACCGGCAAAGGCGACCGACAGGGTCTCGCCCTTCGCGTGCTCGCCCATGAGGTAGATGGACGGGTACTTCATGGTGACCTTTGAACCGATGTTGCCGTCGACCCACTCCATGGTGGCGCCCTCGTGGGCGACAGCGCGCTTGGTGACGAGGTTGTAGACGTTGGTCGACCAGTTCTGGATGGTGGTGTAGCGGACGCGAGCGCCCTTCTTCACGATGATTTCGACGACCGCTGAGTGCAGCGAGTCACTCTGGTAGATCGGCGCGGTGCAGCCCTCGATGTAGTGCACGTAGCTGTCTTCGTCGGCGATGATGAGCGTGCGCTCAAACTGGCCCATGTTCTCTGTGTTGATGCGGAAATAGGCCTGGAGCGGAATTTCGACGTGGACGCCCTTGGGGACGTACACAAACGATCCACCCGACCACACGGCGGTGTTCAGTGCGGCGAACTTATTGTCGCCCGAGGGGATCACCGTGCCGAAGTATTCCTCGAAAATCTCCGGGTGTTCCTTGAGCGCGGTGTCGGTGTCGAGGAAGATCACACCCTGCGCCTCGAGGTCCTCGCGAATCTGGTGGTAGACCACCTCGGACTCGTACTGCGCTGCAACGCCCGCGACGAGGCGCTGGCGCTCTGCCTCAGGAATGCCAAGGCGTTCGTAGGTGTTCTTGATGTCTTCGGGGAGCTCTTCCCAGCTGGTTGCCTGTCGCTCGGTCGAGCGGACGAAGTACTTGATGTTGTCGAAGTCGATTTCGCTGAGATCGGCGCCCCACGCTGGCATCGGCTTCTTGCCGAACAGCTCGAGCGCACGCAAACGACGCTGCAGCATCCACTCCGGCTCGTTCTTGAGACGAGAGATGTCACGAACGACGTCTTCGCTCAACCCACGTCGAGCGGAAGCGCCCGCGGCGTCTGAGTCGTGCCAGCCAAATTCATACTGACCGAGCCCCTCGAGTTCGGGCCGGTCAATGAGCACTTCGGACATGTGTCTCCTCTACCCTCTCCAACAACCGGATATCAGTCCGGCTCATTCCCTACCGCACACCGAGGAGTGCGCGGCGGTGATGTGATGCTGCGTGAGGAACATGCGGACCTAGACTGGTGACGAACAGTTGGTCCGCGAACTGATTCGCCGGTTCAGTCTATCGGGTTTCCGCCCGGGGCCGGCCATCGCGAGGTTCGCAATTCGAGGAGGATTCGTGGGTTCCGCCGCGCCAGTAGTGCTCCCCCGTCGTTTCACTATCGCCGCTTGGATTTCGTTTCTAGCGAACATCCTCATCGTCGGCACCGGAGGTGCCGTTCGGCTCACCGGATCGGGCCTCGGCTGTCCAACCTGGCCGACCTGTGTCGGGAGTTCCGTCGTGAGCACGCCGGAGATGGGCATCCACGGCATCATCGAGTTTGGAAACCGCACGCTCACGGGCGTCCTGCTCATCGCTGCGCTCGTCGTGCTGGTGTTCACCTGGCGCGTCCGGAAGCAACGCCGCGACCTGTGGGCCCTCGCCCGAATCGTGCTGCTCGGCATCATCGCTCAGGCGATCGTGGGTGGGATCACGGTGCTCGTGAAGCTCAATCCGACGATCGTCGGATTCCACTACATCGTTTCGCTCATTCTCGTGTGCATCACGGCGGCCTATCTTGTCCGGCTTCGCGCGGCTCCGGGCAAGCGCGAGCTCGTTGTCCCCGCGCGCTACGCGATTCTCGCCCACCTCACGAGTGCGGCCATTGCGATCACCGTCACCTTTGGAGTGCTCACAACGGGTGCAGGACCGCACTCCGGCGACCCGAATGCCGGACGGAACGGCTTCAACGCCGAGTTCCTCCAACACGTTCACTCATGGCCCGCCTATGCAAGCCTCGCCGGAGCGGTCGCGCTCGTGCTGTGGTCGCTGCGCGGAGCCCCGGCAGTGCGGAACTGGTCGCTCGCCGTGCTCGGTGTGATCGGGGTGCAGATTGTCGTCGGCCTCTGGCAAGCCCGGACCGGATTGCCGATCCTGCTCGTGGGTATTCACATGGTGCTCGCGGTGGTGCTCGCAGCCGTGATGACCGTACTCATCATGAAGCTCAAGCAGCCCGCGACCGCCGACTGAAAACGGCCGCCTACATCGGCAGCAGCGGATCGATGGCGACCGCGAGGAAGACGAGCGTCAAGTAGCCAATCGAGCCGTGAAACACCCGCATGGGTGCCGCATCATCCTGCCGGAGTGCGCGCTGATAGAGCCGGTGCGTTTCCCAGATGAACCACGCGCCAGCCGCGATTGCGGCGGTGGCGTACAGCCAGGACATCCCGGCAACCGGTACGAGCAGGAGCGAAGCCGCGACGGTTGCCCAGGCATACAGAATGACCTGCAGTCCCACCTGCGCCCGACCACGCACGACCGCGAGCATCGGGATGCCGGCCGCAGCGTAGTCGTCGCGATACTTCATTGACAGCGGCCAGTAGTGCGGCGGTGTCCAGAGGAAGATGACGAGAAACAGCACGAACGGCGCCCAATCGAGCGTGTTCGTCACCGCGGCCCAGCCGATCAGCACCGGCATGCATCCCGCCACGCCACCCCAAATGATGTTCTGCGCGGTGCGACGCTTGAGCACGATGCTGTAGAACACCACGTAGAGCAGAATCGCGGCGAACGAGAGAGCCGCCGCAAGCGCGTTTGTGAACGCCCACAGCCAGGCAATCGAAACCAGCCCAAGCACGGTCGCGAAGATGAGCGCCTCCCGATCGCTCACCTCACCGGTCACGAGCGGACGCTTCGATGTGCGCTTCATGAGGCGGTCGGCCTCGCGGTCGATGTAGCAGTTGAATGCTCCAGCGGAACCTGCGCTCATGGCACCACCGACGAGGGTGGCAAGGACGAGCCCGAGGTTCGGTAGACCGCGCTCAGCGAGAATCATGGTCGGAACCGTTACCACGAGGAGTAATTCGATGACGCGTGGCTTCGTGAGTGCGAAATAGGCACGTGCCTTGCGACGAATCACTCCTGCAGTTTGGGCTGGGGTGGTCAACGTGCTCATGATTCCTTCGCTTCCGATAGCTCTAGCCTAGGGCGCGAATCACGCCGCGTCACATCGGCCTCTCGCATGGGCACTTGCCTATACTGGGAAGCGCGCGCAGAAGGGTTCTTCTCGCGCATTTTTTTCAGCGCTTCACTCGAAGCCGCCCAGAGCGACAGGGGATTTCGTGGCCGAATTGGACTGGACCGAACTCGACAAGCGAGCGGTCGACACCGCCCGCGTTCTCGCGGCTGACGCCGTCGAAAAGGTCGGAAACGGCCACCCGGGAACGGCCATGAGTCTCGCGCCGGCGGCGTACCTGCTCTACCAGCGCGTCATGCGGCACGATCCCCGTGACACCGATTGGCTCGGACGTGACCGATTCATCCTCTCGGTCGGCCACTCCTCCCTGACCCAGTACGTTCAGCTGTACCTCGGCGGCTTCGGTCTCGAGCTTCCCGATCTCGAGGCGTTGCGCACGTGGGGATCGAAGACTCCCGGGCACCCCGAGTTCGGCCACACCAAGGGCGTCGAAATCACCACCGGCCCGCTCGGCCAAGGCCTTGCCTCGGCGGTCGGTTTCGCCTACGCGGCCCGCTACGAACGTGAATTGTTCGACCCGAACGCTCCGACCGGCTCGTCACCGTTTGACCACTTTGTCTACGTCATCGCGGGCGACGGCGACCTGCAAGAGGGCGTGACAGCGGAAGCGTCCTCGCTCGCGGGTCACCAGCAGCTGGGTAACCTCATCGCCATTTACGACTCGAACCAGATTTCGATCGAGGACGACACCAACATCGCCTTCTCCGAGGATGTCGCTGCCCGGTACCGCGCCTACGGTTGGCACGTCCAGGTGGTCGATTGGAAGAAGAACGGCGAGTACCACGAGGACGTCCCAGAACTCTTCGACGCCATCACCGCTGCCCAGTTTGAAACTGAGCGTCCTTCACTCATCGTGCTCCGAACCATCATCGGTTGGCCGGCTCCCGGCAAGCAAAACACCGGCAAAATTCACGGTTCCGCCCTCGGAGCCGAGGAACTCGCCGCAACGAAGCGCGTGCTCGGCTTCGACCCGAACGAATCGTTCGTCGTCGCCGACGATGTCATCGCGCACACACGGGCTCTCGCGGAACGCGCGGCCGCCGATCACGCCGCCTGGAACACGGCCTTCGCCGAGTGGCAGTCCCGCGAGCCCGAGCGTGCCGCACTGCTCGCTCGCCTCGAGGCGCACGAACTGCCGGCAGACATCGAGGCCGCGCTCCCCGTATTCGAAGCCGGTACGGCTGTCGCAACCCGTGCAGCCTCAGGAAAAGTCATCAACGCACTGGCCGCCAAGTTGCCCGAAATGTGGGGCGGTTCCGCAGACCTCGCCGAGTCCAACCTCACGACCATCACCGGCGCCGGAAGCTTTGTGCCGGCCAAGTGGTCGACGCACGAGTGGCAGGCCTCCCCCGCCGGTCGCGTGCTGCACTTCGGCATCCGCGAGCACGCCATGGGCGCCATCCTCAACGGCATCGCCCTGCACGGCCCGACGCGACCGTTCGGCGGCACGTTCCTGATTTTCAGTGACTACATGCGCCCCGCGGTGCGACTCGCGGCACTCATGGGCGTCGCGCCCATTTTCGTCTGGACCCACGATTCCATCGCGCTCGGCGAAGACGGCCCGACCCATCAGCCCATCGAGCAACTCGCTTCCCTACGGGCCATCCCGAACCTTGCCATCGTGCGCCCGGCGGATGCAAACGAAACCGCCTGGGCATGGCTCGAGTCGCTCCGACGTCACGGTGGACCGGTCGGCATCGCGCTCACGCGTCAGGCCGTGCCCACCTTCGAACGCGGTTCGGGCGAAGCGTCGGGAGACACACTCGCCTCGGCGCGGCACGTCGCCCGCGGCGCGTACGTTCTCGCAGAGGCGCCGAGCGGTTCGCCCGACGTCATCCTCATCGCGACCGGATCGGAAGTGCAGCTCGCGGTCGAGGCACGCGAGCGACTCGCGAGCGAGGGCGTGAATGCGCGCGTCGTCTCGGCGCCCTGCCTGGAATGGTTCGACGAGCAGTCGGCGACCTACCGCGAGTCGGTGTTGCCGAGCACCGTGACCGCTCGAGTGAGCGTCGAAGCGGGTTCCCGCCTGAGCTGGTATCGATACCTCGGCTCGCGTGGCCGAGCCGTTGGAATCGACCACTTTGGAGCGTCTGCCGATTACCAGACCCTGTTCGCCAAGTTCGGCATCACCACCGACGCGGTCGTTGCGGCCGCCCACGAGTCCCTCGCCGCCCACTGAATCGAGACACCATGACCAACACACACACGCAAGCACTCTCGGACGCTGGCGTCAGCATCTGGCTCGACGATCTGTCCCGTAACCGCATCAGCACCGGCAATCTCGCCGGGCTCATCGAGGAGTGGAACGTTGTCGGCGTGACGACGAACCCCACCATCTTCGCCGGCGCTCTCAAGAACGGTGAGGCCTACGCTTCCCAGTTGCGACCACTCGCGCAGAGCGGTGCGAGCGTCACCGACATCGTGTTCGAGCTCACGACGAGCGACGTCACTTCCGCATGCGACCTCTTCCGCGGCGTGTACGCACAGTCGGCAGGCTTCAACGGTCGCGTGTCCATCGAGGTCGAGCCGGGACTCGCGCATGACGCCGCCGGAACGGTCGCGCAGGCGAAGGCGCTGTGGGCGAAGGTCGACCGACCCAACGCCATGATCAAGATTCCGGCGACCGAGGAGGGTCTCAGCGCGATTGCCGACGTTATCGCCGAGGGCATCAGTGTCAACGTGACGCTCATCTTCTCGCTTGACCGATACCGCGATGTCATCTCGGCCTACCTGGACGGATTGGAGCGGGCTCGCGCCGCGGGCATCGACCTGTCGACGATTCATTCGGTCGCGTCGTTCTTCGTCTCGCGTGTCGACACCGAGATCGACCGCCGACTGCAGGAAATCGGTTCCGAGGAAGCGCTCGCTTTGACCGGCCTGGCCGGACTTGCCAATGCGCGGCTCGCGTACGAGCTCTTTGAGACGGAGTTCGCCGGAGAACGTGCCAAGACCCTGCTCGAGGCCGGTGCCAACGTGCAGCGTCCACTCTGGGCGTCGACCGGTGTCAAAGACCCGAACCTTCCCGACACGCTCTACGTCTCCGGACTCGTCGCTCCGCACGTCGTGAACACGATGCCAGAGAAGACCCTCGCCGCCTTCGCCGACCACGGCGAGACTCCCGCAGATTCGGTTCGCCCATTCGTCGCTGACGCACGCGATGTGCTCGCCCGGCTTGCCGCCGTTCACGTCTCCTACGGTGACGTGACCGCGACGCTCGAGCGCGAGGGCGTCGAGAAGTTCATCGCATCCTGGAACGAACTGCTCGACGATGTGGCTCTCGCCGCGGAGGCAGCACGATGAGCGTCAGACTGAGCGTTTCTGGCTCATCCGCGGAGGCCGTCAGCCGGCTTGTCCCGGCCCTCGTCGAAGAACTCGTTGCGTCGCGCATTACCGCCGGCGACGCCGGTCTCTGGGGTGCCGACGCCGAATCGGAGGCCGCAAAGCGACTCGGATGGACGAGCGCGGTGGCGACGTCGCAGCCGCTTCTCGCCGAGATTGCGGCACTGCGCTCCGAACTGCACGCTCGTGGTATCAGCCGCGTCGTGCTCTGTGGCATGGGCGGATCGTCGCTCGCGCCCGAGGTCATCACTGGAACGGCACGCGTCCCGCTAATCGTGCTCGACTCGACCGATCCGAACCAGGTCCGGAGCGCGCTCGAGGGCGAACTCGCCTCGACCGTCGTTGTCGTGTCGTCGAAGTCCGGTTCGACCGTCGAAACGGACAGCCACAAGCGCGTCTGGGCGGAGGCCTTCACCGCGGCAGGACTCGAGGCGGCCGCCCACATCGTGGTTGTCACCGACCCGGGATCGCCGCTCGACGAGTCAGCCCGTGCCGACGGGTACCGCGTGTTCAACGCAGATCCGAACGTCGGCGGTCGCTACTCGGCGCTCACCGCTTTCGGCCTGGTTCCGTCGGGACTGGCGGGGGCCGACATTGAGGAGCTTCTTCGAGAGGCGGAGGCACTCGAACTGCAACTCGCCATCGACCGCGAAGACAACCCGGGACTCATCCTGGGAGCAGCCATCGCCGGGAGCGTTCCGCTCCGAGACAAGCTGCTCGTTGTTGCAGACGGAACCCACACGGTTGGGTTCGCCGACTGGGCGGAGCAGCTCGTCGCCGAGTCGCTCGGCAAGCATGGCCGAGGTGTCCTTCCGGTTGTCGCCCGTCCGGGAGCGCCCGAGCTGGCGCAGCGCGCGAGCGACGTCCAGGTCGTTCGACTGGTTGACGATGCCGGAAGCCACCTCACGCGCACGGACGGCAGCGACGAGATTCGGATTTCCGGGACGCTCGGCGCACAGTTCCTGCTGTGGCAGTATGCCACGGCCGTAGCGGGTCGCATCCTCGGGGTGAATCCCTTCGACCAGCCTGACGTCGAGTCGGCCAAGGTGGCGGCTCGTGCGCTGCTCGAAGCCACTCCGGCGCCTGCTCCAGCGGCTTTCGTGAGCGGTGGAATCGAGGTGCGCGGCTCAGCCCACGTGATTGGCGCGGCAAGCGACCTCGAGTCCGCGATTGAGGTCCTGCTCGAGGAACTTCCGGCGGACGGGTACCTCTCGATCCAGGCCTACCTCGACCGGGGTCGCTGGACCCAGCTCGAGTCGTTGCGCGATCGCCTCGCCGCGCGGAGCGGTCGACCGGTCACCTTCGGTTGGGGACCGCGCTTCTTGCACTCGACCGGTCAGTACCACAAGGGCGGACCGGCCCAGGGCGTCTTCCTTCAGATCACCGAGCGAGTCGGGGAAGACCTCCCGATTCCGGGACGAGCGTTCGGCTTCGGAGAGCTCATCACCGCGCAAGCCATCGGCGACGCCGCTGTCCTCACCGAGCACGGCCGACCGGTCTTGTCGTTGACCCTCACCGACGCCGCTGCACAGATTCCGGTTCTCCTCGGCATCGCCGGATGAACACCGAAGTGACTCGCCGATCGAATCCGCTGCGCGCGGCGGACGACTTCCGCTTGAATCGCATTGCCGGGCCGTGCGGACTCATCCTCTTCGGCGTCACCGGCGACCTCTCCCGGAAAAAGCTCATGCCAGCGGTGTACGACCTCGCCAATCGTGGGCTCCTCCCCCCGGGGTTCGCACTCGTCGGCTTCGCCAGGCGCGACTGGGAACACGAAGACTTCATGCAGGTCGTTCACGACTCGGTGAAGCAATACGCCCGAACCGAGTTTCGTGAGGACGTCTGGGCTCATCTCGCTCAGGGTATCCGGTTCGTTCCCGGGGATTTCGACGACGATTCGGCCTTCGACCGGCTGCGCGCGACCGTCGAAGAGCTCGACGAGGTTCGCGGCACAATGGGCAACCATGCGTTCTATCTCTCGATTCCGCCGAAGTCCTTCCCGCTCGTTGTCGCCCAGCTCAAGCGCAGCGGACTCGCGGATGCACACGCCGATGTCTGGCGGCGAGTGGTCATTGAAAAGCCGTTCGGTAGCGACCTCGAAACCGCGATCGAACTCAACGACGTCGTCGCCTCGGTGTTCCCTCCGGACTCGGTCTTCCGCATCGACCACTACCTCGGGAAGGAAACCGTCCAGAACATTCTCGCGCTGAGGTTCGCGAACCGCCTCTATGAGCCGCTGTGGAACGCCGAGTACGTCGACCACGTGCAAATCACCATGGCCGAGGACATCGGCGTGGGCGGCCGTGCTGGTTATTACGACGGCATCGGTGCAGCGCGAGATGTCATCCAAAACCACCTGCTGCAACTCCTCGCCCTGACCGCCATGGAGGAGCCCCGCTCGTTCGATGCGCGCGATTTGCGCGCCGAGAAGGAGAAGGTCCTCGCCGCCGTACGTCTGCCTGAGGATCTCGGTGCAGCGACCGCTCGCGGCCAGTACGGCGGCGGCTGGCAAGGTGGCGAACTCGTGCCGGGCTTCCTCGACGAAGAGGGCATGAATCCTGATTCGCAGACCGAAACCTACGCGGCGATGAAGCTCGAAATCAACGCCGAGCGCTGGAAGGGTGTGCCCTTCTACCTGCGCGCCGGGAAGCGCCTCGGGCGACGCGTCACGGAGATTGCCGTGGTCTTCAAACGGGCACCGCAACAGCTGTTCGAGCAGTCGCAGACCGACCAACTCGGCCAGAATGCACTCGTCATCCGCGTTCAGCCCGACGAAGGCGTCACCATCCGGTTCGGATCGAAGGTGCCGGGCGCCGGCATGCAAGTCCGGGACGTCACGATGGACTTCGGTTACGGCCACGCGTTCACCGAGGCGAGTCCGGAAGCCTACGAGCGCCTCATCCTGGATGTCTTGCTCGGCGAACCGCCGCTCTTCCCCCGCCAGGAAGAGGTCGAGCTGTCATGGAAGATTCTCGACCCGATCGAACGGTTCTGGGAAACGCAGGGACAGCCGGAAAGCTATCCGCCGGGGAGCTGGGGCCCCGCGTCTGCCGACACCCTGATGGAGCGCGATGGACGCAGCTGGAGGCGACCGTGATTGTTGACCTGCCCGACACGACGGTGAGCGCTATTTCAAAGGCCCTCATTCGCGTTCGCGAAGAAGGCGGCGCGGTCGCTCTCGGCCGGGTGCTCACGCTCATCATCTCGACGACGTCCGAGTCGGCCGCTGAGGCGGCAATCGCTGCGGCGAACGACGCGTCGCGCGAGCACCCGATGCGACTCATTGTCGTTGCGGCCTCCGAACTCCGCGACGGCGCCCCCGCGTCCGCGAGACTCGACGCGGAAATCCGTGTCGGCGGCGACGCCGGAGCCTCGGAAGTCATCGTCTTACGAGCCTGGGGCCCGCTCGCGCGCACCGAGGAGAGCCTGGTTACCGGCCTCCTCCTTCCGGATGCGCCGGTTGTCGTGTGGTGGCCTGAAGACGCGCCGACGGTCCCGGCCGAAAGTCCATTAGGACGCATCGCGCAGCGGCGGATCACCGACGTCGCTACGCAGACCGACCCGATCGCGGCCCTTCGCGCGCTCTCCGCGAGCTACCGACCGGGTGACACCGATTTTGCCTGGACGCGACTCACCCTCTGGCGCGCCCAACTTGCCGCCACGCTCGACCAACCGCCATTCGAACCCATCCTGGGCGCGACGGTAGCGGGAGCGTTGGACTCCCCGGCGACCGTCATGATGGCCGCCTGGCTCGCATTGCAATTGGACGCACCGGTCGAATGCCAGCTCGACCCCGTGGAGGCACAGCTTGGCGGCATTTCGCGGGTAGCGATACAGCGTTCCGGCGGAGAAATCATGCTGCACCGTGATCAGCCGACGACGGCCCGGCTCCTTCAGCCCGGCCAACCAGAGCACCGAATCGCTTTGCATCGACGAAGCCTCAGGGACTGCCTCGCAGACGAACTGCGCCGTCTCGGACCGGATACGACGTTTGGCCGAGTTATCCGTGACGGCGTCAAGCTGGTCGAGCTATGACGCGGCGGGTGCTCGTCTGGCCGGACGTCGATGCCATGGCCGCCGGTGTGGCCGCCTCCTTCGCGGATCTCTGCTCGTCTTGGCTCGCCTCGCACGACGGCCCGATGCATGTCGCCTTGACCGGGGGCCGGAGTGGCGCGGCGAGCATGCGCGCACTCGCCGCGCTGCCCGAAGAAGCCATCGACTGGGATCGTATCCATCTGTGGTGGGGCGACGAACGCTGGCTCCCTGCGGGCGATTCAGAACGCAACGACGAGCTCGCCGACCAGTGCCTGCTCAACCACATCAGCATTCCCGCCGGCAACATCCACCGTGTCGCCGCACCAGATCAGGGAATCGACATCGACGAGGCAGCGGCGCGCTATCGGAACGAGCTGGCTCGATTCGAAACAGACCCCAATTGGGGCCACCCCGAGTTTGCTCTGGTCTTCCTCGGCGTCGGCCCGGACGGACACATCGCCTCACTTTTCCCCCACCGAACGGGCATCGAGGTCACCGACGTTCCCGTCATTGCCGTCACGGACTCCCCGAAGCCACCGTCTGAGCGGGTGAGCATCACTCGCCCGGTCATCAACAGCGCCGCTCACGTGTGGCTCATGCTGAGCGGAGCCGACAAAGCGAGCGCACTCGGGCTGGCTCTCGCCGGCGCCTCACGTGTCGAGGTTCCCGCCGCGGGCATCAAGGGACGTGTTGAAACGGTGTACTTTGCCGACCAGGCAGCAGCCTCAGCCGTGCCGGCCAACGTCACACTCCGATTCGGCATCGGCGACCGGGTCGGTCGCGATTAGCCCGCCGTCGGGGTGACGCGCGGCAGCAACTGAGCTGACCTCGGATTGCTCGGGCGGAACTTAGGCCGAGACTTCGCCTCGACGGACCCGCAACGCCTGAAGCGCGTCCTCGAGAATCTGCTCGGCTTCCGCCTCGGTCCGGCGCTCCTTGACGTATGCCAGGTGCGTCTTGTACGGCTCGAGCTTTGCCACCATCGGTGGATTGTCCTTGTCTCGGCCGGCTGGGAGGCCAGTGTGCGGAGAATCGATCTGCTCCGGGATTTCGTCCTCGGGCAGGTTCGCTGCGAAATAGCGGACCGTCTCGTTGCCCATGGCGTCCCAATAGCTCACCGCAATGCGGTCCGCGTGGTAGCCGTGATCCTGCTCGCCCATCGGCCCAGCGCCCACGCGCGAGCCACGAATGGCACTATTTCCAGAAACCACCCTTAGACCCCCACACCGAACTTGGTGAGGAGTCCGAGCGCAACGATGCAGGTAATCCAGACCAGTCCGAGGATGACGGTGATGCGGTTGAGGTTGCGCTCCGCGACGCCAGAGGCACCCAGGCTGCTCGTCACGCCGCCGCCGAACATGTCTGACAGACCGCCACCGCGACCTTTGTGCAGGAGGATCAGAAGCGTCAGGAGCAAGCTCGTGAGGCCCAACAGCACCTGCAAAATGACCTGGAGAATCTCCACGGTGTTCCTTTCGTCGCGGCCCGCGGGCCGTCAGACAGTATATCGAGGACCTAGAAGGTCACGTGCGCGGGGAATCGAGCAATCTTCGCGAACTCTTCAGCATCGAGGCTCGCACCGCCAACGAGCGCACCATCCACGTCCGGCTGCTTCATAAAGGCGGCGATATTGCTTGACTTGACCGAACCGCCATACAGAATCCGGGTGCGCTCTGCGGTTTCCGGCGAGAGCACCTCGGCGAGGGTCTCGCGAAGGGCGTTCGCGACCTCCCCGGCCTGCTCAGGAGTGGCTGCCTGACCGGAGCCAATCGCCCACACCGGTTCGTAGGCGACAACGATGTCCGCGTCGGCTGGGACGTCGGCGAGGTTCGCACGGAGCTGGGCGACGGGTACCGCGCTCGCGCCGTGCGTTTCAAGGTCTTCCGCTGTTTCGCCAACGCACAGTACCGGGACGAGACCGTGCTTGAGTGCGGCCTTGACTTTGGCGTTGATGAGTTCGTCACTCTCGTTGTGCATCGTTCGGCGCTCCGAGTGACCGATGATGACGAATCGTGCGTCGAGGGCCTTGAGGAAGGCGCCGGAGATCTCTCCCGTGTACGCGCCGGAATCAGCGGCGGAGACATCCTGAGCGCCGTAGGCGATCTTGAGCTTGTCGGCCGACACGAGGGTCTGCACCGAACGCAAATCGGTGAAGGGCGGGAACACCGCGACCTCGACCTCGGCGTAGTTGTGCTTTGCCTCGTCGAGCGTCCAGGCGAGCTTTTGCACGGTGGCGATTGCCTGCAGGTGGTCGAGGTTCATTTTCCAGTTGCCCGCGATCAGGGCCTGACGATTTACCATCCGAGAATGTCCAATCCGGGGAGCGATTTGCCCTCGAGGAATTCGAGGCTCGCTCCACCACCGGTCGAAATGTGACCAAACTGCTCGTCCGCGAAGCCGAGGACGCGCACCGCGGCAGCCGAGTCGCCACCGCCGACGACACTCAGTCCGTCGACCCGCGTAAGAGCTTCGGCTACGGCACGGGTTCCATTGGCAAACGGCGCGAGCTCAAACACGCCCATGGGACCGTTCCAGAACACGGTCCGAGACCCCGCCACCGCGTCCGCAAAGGCCCGGGCGGACGCGGGTCCGATATCGAGACCCAGTCCCGTCGAACCGAAGGCGCTCTCGATGGCGTCCGCGGCCGTCACTGCCACCTCCGCGTCGGCACCGAATCGCGAAGCCACGACGATGTCCGTCGGGAGCACCACGGTGACACCGAGTTCCCGAGCCTGTTCGAGGTAACCGTGCGCGGTGGCGACGTGGTCCACTTCCAGCAGGCTCGAAGCCACCTCGTAACCAAGCGCCTTCAGGAAGGTGAACACCATGCCGCCACCAATGACGAGTGTGTCAACGCGCGGCAGGAGGTGGTTGATGACTCCGAGCTTGTCGGAGACCTTGGAACCGCCGAGAACGACCGTGTAGGGCCGCTCGGGAGCGTTCGTGAGACGGTCGAGAACAGCAAGCTCGGCGGCGATGAGGAAACCTGCCGCACTCGGACGGAGCGCGGGAAGCTCGTACACGCTCGCCTGCATTCGGTGAACGACACCGAATCCGTCAGACACGACAGCGTCAGCGAAAGCGGCGAGCCGCTCGGCGAACGCTTGGCGTTCGGCCTCATCCTTCGAGGTTTCGGCGGGCGAAAAGCGGACGTTTTCCAGAACGAGCACATCGCCGTCGTTCAGGGAGGCAACGGCAGCCCGGGCAGCCTCGCCGACCGTGTCGGATGCAAACCCAACCTCGGTACCGAGCAACTCCCCGAGTCGTGCCGCAACCGGTGAGAGCGAGTACTTCGGATTGGGCTCTCCATCGGGCCGACCCAGGTGCGAGACGATGATGACGCGAGCGCCCTGCGATCGCAGCGCCTCGATGGTCGGGAGTGATGCGCGCACCCTCCCGTCGTCGGTGATGACCCCGTCCGCGAGCGGAACATTGAGGTCGCAACGAAGAACGACATTCTTGCCGCCGAGATCACCGAGCGACGGGATGGTACGCAACGTCATGTGCGGACTTAGAGCGACTTGCCCATGAGGACCGTGAGGTCAACCAGGCGGTTCGAGTAGCCCCATTCGTTGTCGTACCACGACGAGATCTTGACCGTGCGGCCGAGCACCTTGGTGAGGCCCGAGTCGAAGATCGAGGAGTGCGGGTCGGTGACAATATCGCTCGAAACGATCTCGTCCTCGGTGTACTTCAGGATGCCCTTGAGCGGTCCTTCCGAGGCGGCCTTCTTGAACGCGGCGTTGATGTCGGCAACGGTCACGTCGGTCGCGGCCTCAATGGTGAGGTCGGTGATTGAACCGGTCGGGACAGGTACCCGGAGCGCGAATCCGTCAAGCTTGCCGTTGAGCTCCGGCAGGACCTTGCCGATTGCCTTGGCGGCACCGGTGCTCGAGGGCACGATGTTGAGCGCGGCAGCACGGGCGCGGCGGAGATCCTCGTGCGGGCCATCCTGCAGGTTCTGATCGGCGGTGTACGCGTGGACCGTCGTCATGAGCCCGTTGACGATGCCGAAGTTGTCGTTGAACACCTTGGCAATCGGCGCGAGGCAGTTCGTGGTGCACGAAGCATTCGACACGATGTGGTGGACGGCCGGGTCGTATTCATGGTGGTTGACACCCATCACTACGGTCAGCGTGGCGTCGGCAGACGGCGCGGAGATGGCGACCTTCTTGGCGCCGGCGTCGATGTGCTTTTGAGCGTCCGCAACGGCGGTGAAACGACCGGTCGACTCGACAACCACCTCGACACCGAGCTCGCCCCAGGGCAGGTTCGCCGGGTCGCGTTCGGCGAGCACCTTGATGTGCTTCCCGTTGACGATGATGGAGTCGCCGTCGAAGCTGACCTCGGCGTCGATACGGCCGGTGACCGAGTCGTACTTCAGCAGGTGGGCAAGGGTCTTGACGCTCGTGAGGTCGTTGACAGCAACAACCTCGATGTCAGCACCCTGAACGAGCGCGGCGCGCAGAAAGTTTCGGCCGATGCGACCAAAACCATTGATTCCGACTTTTACGGTCACAAAGGTCTCCTGGGAGATGGGTGGAGCAATCGCTCCTGCGTGTGGATAAGGACACGGAACGACGTTGTCCCCAAGCGCCGCGCAACCGCGCGGTTCTTACTCAGAGAGTAGCAGGAGGCCACCCGTAAGTTCGCGCGACGTGGCGAATCGCTTCGCAACATTGTCCCAGTTGACGATGTTCCAGAAGGCGTTGACGTAGTCGGCGCGGACGTTCTTGTAATCGAGGTAGTAGGCGTGCTCCCACACGTCGAGCATGAGCAACGGCACGACTCCGGCGGGCATGTTGGCCTGCTGGTCGAAGAATTGCAGCAGCACGAGACGCTGGCCGAGCGAATCCCACGCGAGCACGGCCCAGCCAGAGCCCTGCACGCCCATGGCGACCGCGGTGAAGTGGGCACGGAAGGCGTCGAAGGAACCGAACTGGTCGTCGATAGCCGCCGCAAGCTCACCGACCGGCTTGTCGCCGCCGTCTGGCGACATGTTCGTCCAGAAAATCGAGTGGTTGACGTGACCGCCGAGGTTGAATGCGAGATCCTTCTCGAGTTTGTTCACGTTGGCGAGGCTGTTGGTCGCGCGTGCCTCGGCGAGTGCCGCAAGAGCCGCATTGGTCCCGGCAACGTAGGCCGCGTGGTGCTTGCTGTGGTGCAGCTCCATGATGGTGGCGCTGATGCTCGGCTCGAGTGCCGAGTAGTCGTAGGGCAGTTCCGGAAGGGTGTATTCGGTGGTCACGAGTTCTCCTCTGGTTGGGTGGGTGCTCCCCGGCGGGTGCACCCATTCGGGCACTACAGGTCGAGATCGAGCGGAAGATTTGCGTCGGTGCCCGGGACTCCGAGCTCGACCGCGCGTTTGTCCGCCATAGCGAGCAAACGGCGGATACGGCCAGCGACGGCGTCCTTCGTCATCGGCGGGTCGGCATGGTGTCCGAGCTCATCGAGACTCGCCTCCCGGTGCGCCAGTCGCAACTGGCCGGCGTAGGCGAGGTGATCGGGGATGTCCGGCCCGAGCAGCTCGAGTGCACGCTCAACGCGAGCACACGCGGCGACAGCGGCTTGCGCGCTGCGGCGGAGATTGGCATCGTCAAAGTTCACGAGTCGGTTCGCGGTCGCGCGCACCTCCCGGCGGGCGCGCACCTCTTCCCAGGAATCGACCGTTTCGGTGGCGCCCATGGCCCGCAGGAGGGCAGCGATCGCCTCCCCCTCGCGAACCACGGCGCGATAGACACCGCGCACTTCGCGCGCCTTTGCCGGCACGTCGAGCCGCGCCGCGGCGCCGACGAGCGCCATGGCCGATTCATTGCTCGGGCACACGACCTCGAGCGAGGAGCTCCGCCCCGGATCGGTGAGCGTACCGCGGGCAACGAACGCACCGCGCCACACTGCCGCCACCTCTTCCGGGTTGCCGGTCGTCAGACGATTCGGAAGGCCGCGTACCGGGCGTCGACGGGCATCCATCAAGCCGGTTTGGCGGGCGAGGGTCTCTCCGTCGAGGACGCGAAGGAGGTAGTTGTCATGACGACGCATGCCCGAAGCGGCAATCACACGAACCTCGGCACGCACACCGTAGAGCTCCGCAAGATCGCGGCCCACGCGCTGCGCGGCCGGTTTCGTGTCGAGCTCGACCTCGAGCGCGATGCGTCCCGAAATGATGTGTAGGCCCCCCGCGAACCGCAAAACCGATGCGAGTTCGGCAGCACGAACGTTCGTCTTTGCGACCGGCACTCGAGCGAGCTCGAGCTTCACCGCCGTTGTCAGCGCGACGCGTTCTTCCATGCCAAGTACATCCTCAATTACTCGCGACCGGTATCCCGGTGCTTCATTGTGATTCCGACGCCCGGGGCCAAATCAAGTTCAGCGGCAAGGGCACGAACGAGGGATACCGATCGGTGCTTCCCACCGGTACAGCCTATTGCAATCATGGCGTGCCGTTTGTTCTCGCGCTGATAGCCGGCAAGCACGGGCCGAAGTGCCTCGGCAATGCCCTCAATGAACGCTCGTGCGCCGTCTTGCTCCAGAACGTACTCGTACACGTCGTCGCTCTCACCCGTGAGTGCCTTGAGTTCGGGCACCCAGAACGGGTTCGGCAGGAAGCGAGCATCGAGCACGATATCGGCATCGGGCGGCAGGCCATACTTGAAGCCGAAGCTCATGATGGTGAGATTCAGACCAGCCTGGTCCGCTCGGGCAAAGGTATCGTGCACCCGAATGGCCAGCTGATGAACGTTCAGGTCACTGGTGTCGAGCACGAGATCAGACGATTCGCGAATCTGGGCCAGTCGAGCACGCTCGGTCGCGATGCCGTCGAGGATGCTTCCACCGGCCTGCAGTGGATGCGGCCGACGAACCGATTCAAACCGCCGAACCAGAGCCGCATCACTCGCGTCGAGAAACATCACCCGGACGTCCAGGTCGGTCTTGAGCTGTTGGACCGTGTCTTGGAGCTCAGTGAAGAATCCTCGACCTCGGACGTCGACGATGGCGGCAATGTTCGGCAGGTTCGAACCGGCACGCTCAACCAGATCGATGAGCGGATGAATCATCTGCGGCGGCAGGTTGTCGACAACGTACCAACCGAGGTCTTCGAGAGCGTTTCCGACGGTCGAACGCCCTGCCCCGGACATACCGGTCACCACGAGCATCTCTTTCCGGCGACCGGTCATGGCTTTATCCTAGGCGTTCGCATCCGCGAGGGCAGCGTGAATTGTGGCAGCGAGCACCGGCCCGATGCCCGAAACTCCGGCGATATCCTCGAGCGAAGCGGCCCGCAGACGCTTCACCGAACCGAATTCGGCGAGGAGTGCCGATACGCGGCTCGGCCCCAGACCCGGAATGTCGTTCAGCACCGTTGTAACGTCACGTTTGCGTCGAGCTCGTTGATGGGTAATTGCGAATCGGTGCGCTTCATCGCGTGCACGCTGAATGAGGAAGAGCGCCTCGCTATTCCGGGGCAGAATCACCGGGAACGATTCGCCGGGCAGCCAGAGTTCTTCGAGCCGCTTCGCGATGCCGACGATGGCGATGTCGGGACTTCCCGCCTCGATGCGGGCGCGCTCCGCGGCGTTCACCTGCGGCTCGCCACCATCGACGAGGAGGAGATTGGGCCGGTATGCGAAGCGTTTCGCCGCGGGCAACTCCCCCGACTCAGACTCCGCGTCGCCCTCATCGAGTCGCGCGAATCGGCGACTCAACACCTGCGCGATGGCGTCGGTGTCGTCTCGGGCCTGCGCGATGTTGTAGCGGCGATACTGGTCTTTGCGTGGGAGCCCGTCTTCGAACACCACGAGCGAGGCGACAATATTCGTCCCTTGAAGGTGCGACACGTCCACGCACTCGATCCGCAGCGGCGCCTCGCGAAGCGCCAGTGCCGACTGGAGGTCCTCGAGTGCTTGCGAGCGCGTCGTGAAGTCGGAGATGCGTTTGTTCTTGTAGAGCAGGAGCGCGTGGTTCGCATTGTGCTGCGCGGTCGCCATGAGGCTCGCTTTTTCCCCGCGTTGCGCCGTCTTGACGATGACCTTCCGACCCGCCCGCTCGGACAGCCAGGCCTCGAGCGCCCCGGCGCTGTCCGGTCGTTCCGGGACAAGAATTTCGGGCGCGGGAATGTCGTCTGGGTCGATGTAGCTGTGTTGCAGCACAGTCTCTACGAGCTCGCCCGCGCTCACATCGAGTTCGGTGTTCACCGTCCACCCGCGGACACCTCGGATGACACCGCCGCGGACGACAAACAGTTGGACCGCGGCGGAGAGGCCGTCGTGCGCGATGCCGTACACGTCAGAGTCGACGCCGTCCCGAAGCACGATCGCGGAGCGCTCGAAGAAGGTCGTGGCGGCCTGAAGTTGGTCGCGAAGCTTTGCCGCGCGCTCGTACTCTTGCGCGGCCGCCGCGGCGACCATCTGGTTCTGGAGGTCGCCGAGGAGTCGGCGGTCCTGGCTGTTCATGAACTGCACAAAGCGTTGCGCCATCTGGCGATGCTCCTCAACGGTGACGCGCTGCGAACACGGTCCGTGGCACTTCCCAATCTGGCTCGCAAAGCACGGTTTTCCGGTCTGCATGGCCTTCCGGTAGTCACTGTCTTTGCAGGTCCGCATGGGGTAGAGCGTTCTGAGCAGCGACAGCGTTTCGTAGACCGTCGAGACTTGCGGATACGGCCCGAAGTACTTCGCTCCCGGAATGCCTTTCCGGCGCGTCACAATCACACGGGGTGCTTCGTCGGCGAGCAGGACCGCGAGGTACGGGTAGCTCTTGTCGTCGCGAAACTGCACGTTGAACGGCGGGTCGAATTCGTTGATCCAGAGGAACTCGAGCTGGAGCGCCTCCACCTCGGAGCGCACGACCGTCCATGTGACGTCGCGCGCGGTCATCACCATACGCCGGGTGCGCTCGTGCAGGCTTGAGAGCGGGGCGAAATAGTTCGTCAGCCGGTTCCGCAGGCTCTTGGCCTTGCCGACGTACAACACCCGACCATTGGCGTCGAGGAACCGATAGACCCCCGGCTGTGCCGGAATGTCCCCCGTCTTCGGACGCCACTCGAGCGCATTGGCCATTTAGGCGCGCACTCCCGAGAGCACTTCTGCGATGAACCGGCCGGTGTGGCTCTCCGGCACGGCCGCAACCTGCTCGGGCGTTCCGGTCGCCACGATGGTACCGCCACCAGAACCGCCCTCCGGTCCGAGGTCGATAATCCAGTCGGACGACTTGATGACGTCGAGGTTGTGCTCGATCACAATCACCGTGTTGCCCTTATCGACGAGGTCGCCGAGCACGCGGAGGAGCTTCGCGACGTCCTCAAAGTGCAGGCCGGTCGTGGGCTCGTCCAGCACATACACGCTGCGGCCATGCGAGCGACGCTGGAGCTCTGTGGCGAGCTTGACTCGCTGCGCCTCGCCGCCCGAGAGCGTCGTTGCACTCTGACCGAGCTGGACGTAGCCGAGACCGACGTCGACGAGGGTTTGCAGGAAGCGGTGAATCGCCGAAATCGATTGGAAGAATTCGGCGGCCTCCGCAATCGGCATTTCGAGCACCTCGGCGATGTTCTTGCCCTTGTAGTGCACCTGGAGCGTCTCACGGTTGTACCGCTTGCCGTGGCAGACCTCGCACGCGACATACACGTCGGGAAGGAAGTTCATCTCAATTTTGATCGTGCCGTCACCGCTACAGGCTTCACAGCGGCCACCCTTCACGTTGAAACTGAACCGGCCGGGCTGGTAGCCGCGCGCCTTCGCCTCGGGAGTCTCCGCAAACAGGGTCCGGATGCGGTCGAACACGCCCGTATAGGTCGCGGGATTGGAGCGCGGCGTGCGTCCGATTGGGGCTTGGTCCACGTGAACAACCTTGTCGAGCTGTTCGAGGCCCGTGACGCGTTTGTGCTTCCCGGGAACCTTGCGGGCACCGTTCAGGGTGTTCGCGAGTACGCGATAGAGGATGTCGTTGACGAGCGAACTCTTGCCGCTCCCGGAGACGCCCGTGACCGAGGTGAGCACGCCGAGCGGGAAATCGACGGTGACGTTCTTGAGGTTGTTCGCCTCGGCCCCGGACACCGTCACGACCCGCTGTCGATCGATTGGTCGCCGCTTGTTCGGCGTCTCGATTGACTTGCGGCCAGACAGGTAGTCCGCGGTGTGCGAGCGGGGATTCTTCAGAAGCGATTCGAAGTCACCCGAGTGCACCACTTCTCCACCGTTGACGCCGGCACCGGGGCCGATGTCCACGATCCAGTCGGCCGTGCGAATCGTGTCCTCGTCATGCTCAACGACGATGAGCGTGTTCCCCAGGTCGCGTAGGGCGACGAGGGTGTCGATGAGCCGGCGGTTGTCACGCTGGTGGAGTCCGATGCTCGGCTCGTCGAGGACGTAGAGCACGCCGGTCAGACCAGAGCCGATTTGGGTCGCGAGGCGGATACGTTGCGCCTCGCCGCCGGAGAGCGTCCCAGCGCTCCGGGCAAGGCTCAGGTAATTCAGCCCAACGCGTAGGAGGAAGTCGAGCCGCGCACGGATTTCACGAAGCACCTGGGCGGCAATAGCGGCGTCACGCTCCGAGAGTTTGAGTGCGTCCATGAAGTCACGGGCGAGGTCGATCGACATGAAGCACACGTCGGCAATCGACTTGCCGTTGACTCGCACCGCGAGCACCTCGGGCTTGAGCCGGCTGCCGTCGCAGGCAGGGCACGGCACCTCGCGGAGATACTCAGCCCAGCGGGTGCGCTGCGTGTCCGTTTCGGCCTGCAGATACTGGCGTTCAATGTAGGGCACGACGCCCTCAAAGCCAGAGGTATAGCTCAGCTCACGACCGTAGCGGTTCTTCCAACGCACACGGACGTTGAAGTTGTTTCCGTGCAGCACCGCTTCGCGAACCTCGTTCGGCAAGTCACGCCACGGGGTGTCGAGCGAAAAGTCGAGGTCGCGTGCGAGACCGAAGAGCAGCTTTTCGTAGTAGTTATAGAGGCCCTTACCCTGCGTCGACCACGGGACAATGACACCGTCGGTGATGGAGAGTTCGTCGTCGCCGAGCAGCAGTTCGTCGTCGACAGCCATCTTGGTACCCAATCCGGAACATTCCGGGCAGGCGCCGAAGGGGGCATTGAACGAGAACGTACGCGGCTCAATCTCGGTGAGGCTGAGCGGGTGCTGATTCGGGCAGGCCAGCTTCTCGGAGAAGGTCTGCCAGGCGTCGTCACCCTCGCGGTCGACGTAGTTGATCTGAACGATGCCACTCGAAAGCCGAAGCGCCGTTTCCAACGAGTCCGTCAGCCGGCCGACGATGTCGTTGCGCGCGACCAAGCGGTCAATCACGACCGAAATATCGTGCTTGACCTGCTTTTTGAGCGTCGGCGGCTCGGTCAGCGAAATCAATTCACCATCGACGATTGCGCGCGCGTAACCGGCCGAACTCAGCTCGGTGAACACGTCGACGAACTCGCCTTTCTTCTGCGAGACGATCGGGGCGAGCACCTGGAACTTGGTGCCCTCCGGCATCGCCATGAGCTGGTCGGCAATCTGCTGAACGGTCTGACGCTGAATCGGCTCGCCACACTCGGGACAGTGCGGAACGCCAATGCGAGCCCAC
>DATGWF010000095.1:0-9890 GCA_035299585.1 Microbacteriaceae bacterium | reverse complement strand
TGGCGGTCTCGCTCGGCGTCTTGCCGACCTTCACGCCCGCGGCCTCGAGTGCCTCCTTCTTGGCCTGTGCGGTACCGGCCGAGCCCGAGACGATGGCGCCGGCGTGGCCCATGGTCTTGCCTTCGGGGGCGGTGAAGCCGGCCACGTAGCCGACGACGGGCTTGGTGACGTTCGCCTTGATGAAGTCCGCGGCGCGCTCTTCAGCGTCGCCACCGATCTCACCAATCATGACGATGGCCTTGGTCTCCGGGTCGGCTTCGAACGCGGCGAGCGCGTCGATGTGGGTGGTGCCGATGATCGGGTCGCCGCCGATACCGATTGCGGTCGAGAAGCCGAGGTCGCGGAGTTCGTACATCATCTGGTAGGTCAGGGTGCCCGACTTTGACACGAGCCCGATGGGCCCCTTTCCGGTGATGTTCGCCGGGGTGATGCCGACGAGCGACTCGCCCGGCGTGATGATGCCGGGGCAGTTCGGGCCGATGATGCGGGTCTTGGCGCCCTGAGCGAGGTTGTATGCCCACGCTTCGGCGCTGTCTTGCACCGGGACACCCTCGGTGATGACCACGAGCAGTCCGATTTCGGCGTCGATGGCCTCAATCATGGCGTCCTTGGTGAACGCCGGCGGCACGAACGCGATCGAGACGTCAGCGCCGGTTGCGGCCATTGCCTCTGCGACGCTGGCGAACACCGGAATTTCGACGGGCGAACCGTCCTTGGCGGTGTGCGACACCGTGGTGCCGGCCTTGCGAGCGTTCACGCCGCCGACGATGTTGGTGCCGGCCGCGAGCATGCGGGCGGTGTGCTTGGTGCCTTCACCGCCGGTGATGCCCTGGACGATGACCTTGGAGTCCTTGTTCAAGAAAATCGACATGTCAGCGTTCCTTACTTTGCGGCAGCGGCAGCCGCTGCGGCCTTGTCGGCGCCGTCGTCCATGTTGGCGGCGAGGGTGACGAGCGGGTGGGCAGCCTCTTCGAGGATGCGGCGGCCTTCCTCGACGTTGTTGCCGTCGAGGCGCACGATGAGTGGCTTGTTGGCCGAGTCGCCGAGCTTGGCAAGCGCGCCGACGATGCCGTTGGCGACGGCGTCGCACGCGGTAATGCCACCGAAGACGTTGACGAAGACGCTCTTCACCTGGCTGTCGCCGAGGATGACGTCGAGGCCGTTGGCCATGACCTCTGCCGAGGCGCCGCCACCGATGTCGAGGAAGTTTGCGGGCTTGACTCCGCCGTGCTTCTCGCCGGCGTAGGCGACGACGTCGATGGTCGACATGACCAGGCCGGCACCGTTTCCGATGACGCCCACTTCGCCGTCGAGCTTGACGTAGTTGAGGTCGAGCGCCTTGGCCTTGGCCTCGAGCGGGTCTGCGGCGGCCTTGTCCTCGAGGGCCTCGTGGCTCGGGTGACGGAACGCGGCGTTCTCGTCGAGCGAGACCTTGCCGTCGAGGGCGACGATGTCGCCGTCTTCGGTGAGCACGAGCGGGTTCACCTCGACGAGGGTGGCGTCTTCTCCGGTGTAGACCTCGTAGAGCTTCACGATGACCGGAGCCACCTTGTCGACGAGCTCAGCCGGGAACTTCGCGGCGACGGCGATCTCCTTGGCCTTGGCCAGGTCGATTCCGTCGTTCGCGTTCACCTCAATACGGGCGAGCGCGTCGGGGCGCTCTTCGGCGAGCTGCTCAATCTCCATGCCGCCCTCGTAAGAGCAGAGCGAGAGGTACGAGCGGTTGGCGCGGTCGAGCAGCACCGAGAAGTAGAACTCCTGGGCGATACGGGCGCCCGCGGCGACCATGACTCGCTTGACGACGTGGCCCTTGATGTCGAGGCCAAGAATCTTCTGTGCGGCTTCGAAGGCCTCGTCGGGGGTCTTCGCGACCTTGACGCCACCGGCCTTGCCGCGACCGCCGGTCTTGACCTGGGCCTTGACAACAACAACGCCACCGAGCTTCTCGGCGGCGTCACGAACGGCTTCGGGAGTGTCGGCAATGATGCCGGCGAGTACGGGGACACCGTACTGCTCGAACACGTCGCGAGCCTGGTATTCGTAGAGATCCACGCTGTTTTCCAATCGATATGAGCTCTGGCCCAACCTGGCGTATTTCACTCGACGTCAAGATATTTCTGAGCCATGTTCATGCTAGTCGAACGAGCATGGCTCGCGGACCACACGACCCAGCGGGCGAGGGCAACCGAGAGCCGGCTGTCGACACGAGGTGAGGTAAGCCTGAGCTTGCTAGCGCCACGCCGTCGGCTTTGGTTAACTCGGACCGAGCCGAGAGCAAAGGACTGACATGGCGTTCGAACCACACGTGAACAAGACGGCCAAGCTCAACTGGTTGCGCGCCGGTGTCCTCGGCGCGAACGATGGCATCGTCTCGGTTTCGGCCCTTGTTGTGGGTGTTGCGGCGGCAACGGACGACTCGGCCATCCTCGCGGTCTCCGGTATCGCCGCACTGCTCGCGGGGGCAATCTCGATGGCGCTCGGCGAGTATGTCTCGGTGAGTACGCAGCGAGATACTGAGCGCGCGCTCATCGCACTCGAACGCCGCGAACTCGCCGAGAACCCTGACGGCGAACTGCAAGAACTCGCGGACATCTACCAGGCGAAGGGCATCAGTCCGGAGACCGCCCTGCAGGTCGCGAAGGAACTCACCGCACACGATGCCCTCGCCGCGCATCTGCACGCCGAACTCAACATCGACCAAGACGATCTCGTGAGCCCGTGGCACGCCGCCTTCGCCTCGGCGATTTCATTCACCGTTGGCGCAGTGCTGCCCTTGCTTGCGGCGCTGCTGCTTCCCGCCGGCTGGCGTATTCCGGCAATCTTCGGCTCAGTGCTCATAGCGCTGACGTTCACCGGTTGGCTCAGTGCTGGCCTCGGTGGCGCCCCGAAGACGCGCGCCATCCTGCGCGTCACGATCGGTGGCGCACTGGGCTTGCTCGTCACCTGGGGTATCGGATCGCTCTTCAACGTGCACGTCTAGACGATTGCGCCCCAACCGGGCGAAACGAGGGTGCAGTCCGATCCATACACTTGGCTTTGAGGTGAATGGACTGAGTCGCCATCCACAGGCTCTGCAGGTTCCTGCGTGGGAATCGTGGCTCGTGACACACTGCACGCGCTGGCAGAACAGTGCACCTTTGTTTGGCCCAGTGAACGACAAATCCCCCGGTAGCAGCCGGGGGAAATGTCTGACACTCAGGTGAGCGTCGAATCGGAAACATACTCCGAAGCGATCGATCGCTCTGAGTATAGGCACAGGTTCCTGCCGGAAGGCAACCACCTGTTCTGATTCGTCGTTCGCGGTTGTGCACACCGAGCGAACGGAGCAGCGATGTCTGAAAAAGACATTCCTGTGCTGATTCTTGTGGCGGTGAAGATGATCCTGTTGGCCATCGAACTGACATGAATCGGCAAGTAACTCAGAGGGGCCTCGGGGTGCGCTCCGGAACCCCGCCCCAACCGGGCGAAACGAGCGTGCTTTCCGGGCCGGTCACGATGAACAGATCAACTGGCCAGCGCGAGAACCTGCCGTCCGCGCACGCGAATCGGATGTGAAGACTAGGCCCCGAGCTTCTCGATGGGCGCAATCTTGATGAGCAGCTTCTTCGGGCCGGCCGAATCGAATACGCAGTGCGCGATCCGCTTCGAGCCGTCGCCGGTCACCTGTTGCACCGTTCCCTCGCCAAAGTCTGCGTGCCGAATGCGGTCACCCGCTTCGAGCGTGAGGTCGCCGTTGTCACGCATTTTGGCGCTGACCGCGTTCGCCCACTCAGTTTTGGGGCGCTCCGACCAGGCCGAGGTGGAGCCGGAAATTGAGAACTGGGGCGTGCGGCGCGCATTGAGTGCGCGCGGCTCACTCCCGCCGCGCGAGTTGGCCATACCGGGCGATTGCCGCCAGTCGATGAGATCAGCGGGAATCTCCTGAAGGTAGCGGCTCGGCATCGCGACCTTGGTGTCGCCGAACTGGGTGCGGCTCATCGCGAGCGAGAGGAACAGTTTCTTTCGGGCGCGCGTGATGCCGACGTAGAACAGTCGTCGCTCCTCGGCCGGGCCGCCCGGTTCGTTCATCGACATGGCGTGCGGGAGCAAGCCCTCCTCGAGGCCGGTCAGAAACACCGCCGGATACTCGAGCCCCTTTGCCGTGTGCAGGGTCATGAGCGAGACCGTGCCGCTCGCATCGTCGAGCTCGTCGGCGGCGGCAACGAGTGACACCTGAGTGAGGAAGTCGACGAGCGTGGCGCCGGGGTTGTCTCGGTCGAAATCTTTCGTTTGTGCGACGAGTTCTTCGACGTTCTCGGCGCGGGTTTCGTCCTGCGGGTCGCGGCTCGTGCGCAGCGCTTCGAGCAGGCCCGAGCGCTGCATGAGGAAGGTGAGGACATCGGCGACCTTGGCGGCGGGCCCGGCAGTGCCGTCGCTCAACGTGGGCGGCACGAGCATGAGCGCCGCCTCGTCGAGGGTGTCCGCCACATCAATGATGGCCGACGTGACTTTCGGCCCAAGACCCAGACCGTCCGCCGCGCGCATCGCTTGGCGGTAGCTGATCTGGTTGGCCTCGGCAAAACTCGCGAGCGCGGTTTCGGTCGCCGGTCCGATGCCACGCTTGGGTGTGTTCAGAATGCGGCGCAGGGCGAGCTCATCGAGCGGATTCGCCACGGCAATCAGGTACGCCATTGCGTCTTTGATTTCGGCCCGCTCGTTGAACTTCGTGCCGCCGACGACGCGATACGGAATCGCCGAGCGGACAAAGATTTCTTCCAGTGCACGGGTCTGCGCGTTGGTCCGATAAAACACGGCAATGTCGCGGTAGTCGGTGCCGGCCCGGTGCAGGGCCTCAATCTCGTCCGCGATGAACTGGGCCTCGTCGTGACCGGAGTATCCGGTGTACCCGGTGATTTTGTCGCCGTCGCCGTCCGCCGTCCACAGATTCTTGGCCTTGCGATCGAAGTTGTGTGAAATGACCGCGTTCGCCGCGGACAGAATCGTTTGCGTAGACCGATAGTTCTGCTCGAGCAACACCACTCGCGCGCCCGGATAGTCGCGCTCGAACTCGAGGATGTTGCGAATATCCGCACCGCGGAACGCATAAATGGACTGGTCCGAATCACCCACGACGGCGAGTGAGGCGCCGGGAATCCGACCCTCGGCATCGAGCAGCGGAGCGACGGTGAGTCCCGCATCGGCCAAGCGCGACACCTCCGCGGCCTCGACGGGCTGAGTGAGTTCGCGAATGAGGGCATACTGCGCGTGGTTGGTGTCTTGATACTCGTCGACCAGGATGTGGCGGAAGCGCCGCCGATAGAGCGCCGCGACCTCGGGGAACGCCCGGAACAGGTAGACCGTCTCGGCGATGAGGTCATCAAAGTCGAGCGCGTGTGCCGCCCGAAGCGTGCGGGTGTATGTGCGGAAGATCTCCAAGAACATGAGCTCTTGCGGGTCACTCATGTTTACAGTGCGCGCGTACGAATCGGCGTCGGCGAGCTCGTTCTTGAGCTTCGAAATCTTCGCGGCGACCCCGCCCGGCGTGAACCCCATGGTGTCCGCGTCGAGCTGCTTAATGATGCGCTTAATGACGGTCTTGGCGTCGGCGGAGTCGTAAATGGTGAATCCGGACTTCATGCCGATGACCTCGGCTTGCCGGCGCAGAATACGCACGCACGCCGAGTGGAAGGTCGAAATCCACATGCCCTCGGCACCGGCGCCGAGCAGGCTTTCGACCCGCTCGCGCATCTCCGCTGCCGCTTTATTGGTAAAGGTAATGGCGAGAATCTGACTCGGCCAGGCGTCTCGGGTCGCGAGCAGGCTCGCAATGCGGTGCGTGAGCACACGGGTCTTTCCCGAACCTGCCCCGGCCACGATGAGCAGAGCCGGACCTCGATACTCCACGGCCGCGCGCTGTTCCGAGTTCAGGCCGTCGAGCAGGTCGTTCGCGGGTGCGCTCGGGAGGGTGACGTTCCAGCCGCCCTCGTCATCGGGCTCCAACACCATACTCATCACCTCGAGTCTAGGCGCGGCCTCGGACAGCTTCGAGAGCGAGGTCCGGCTGATCGGCAAACACCGCATCGAATCCAGCCGCAATCACCCGTTCGAACCATGGCCGCCAGCGGCCAAAATCGCTCGGCGCCCCCGCGCTGCGGTACGCCTCCGGAAGCCAAGCGTTCTCGGCGCGCAAGGTGTAGGCGTAGGCGAGCTTGCCGCGCTCGTGCAACCGGTGGGCGATGTCGGGATCGGTGAGAATGCGCTCGGTCTCGCAGCTCAGGCCATCGAACGGGTCCGCCGCGGCGAGACCCTCGAGAGGCCAGTGTGCCTCCTCGACGAGCAACACCCGGGTGCCCCAGCCGTCGAGTGCGTGCAGGGCATCCGCCTCAAACGATTCGATGACGAGTCGCGGATCGTCGGGAGCCCATCCAGCCCGTTCGAGATCACGGCGAACCGCGGACGGGAGATCAAGGCCGGATTCCGCGAATCCCGCCGCGCTCTTCAGCTCCGCGACGAGCCGGGTCGGGGCGCCAGCCGCGCTCACCGCCTGCTCTGTGCCGAGCAGGCTGAGCACATCACTGAATCGCAGAATCCCGCCATCACCATCACGAACCGCGCTGAGCGGGCGCAACTCGGGGTGCGGTTCGCGGGCGCGCAGAGTGGCGAGCTCCTCCCAGTCGAAGTCCTCGGTGAACCAGCCCACGACGGGCCCCTCGTCCCCGAAGCCGGTGCGTCGGCGCGCGGCAAACTCGGGGCGCGCTGCGACATCGGTGGTTCGGGAGAGCTCGTGTTCGTGCCGAATGACGACGACACCGTCACGGCTCAGCACCAGATCGGGCTCGACTGCGTCAACACCCTGTCGGAAGGCGAGCTCGTACGCGGCTTGAGTGTGCTCCGGTCGATAGCCACTCGCCCCGCGGTGGGCAATAATCTGCGCGGTCACAGTGCCATGGTAGTGCGGCGAGGTTGAAGCAAATCCTCAGCCAATTGAGATAGTTTCAGCGCCATGGCAACCACGAACAATCCTGCATTCAGCCGCAACGTCGCCTTCAACGACGACCCCACACCCGAGCAACTTCAAGCCTTGTTCAACCGCCCATCCAGCACCGCTGGCGGCGTCATGACGGTCGAGGACACGGTCGCCAAGACCGGCGTCACCTTCGCGGTCACCGTTGTCGCGGCGGTATTAAGCTGGGTACTCGTGTCGGGGCAGCCGGCGCTCGGTGGGCTCATCATCCTCGGCGCTGGAATCGCAGGCTTCGTCCTCTCACTCGTCAACATCTTCAAGCGCACGCCGTCGGCGCCGCTCGTGCTCGCCTATGGCGCGGCGCAGGGCCTCTTCCTCGGCGCGATTTCGCTCGCGTACGAATCCAGCTTCCCCGGCATCATTACCCAGGCGCTCCTGGCGACCTTCGCCGTGTTCGGTGTGACACTCGCCCTGTTTGCCAACGGCAAGATTCGCGCTTCGGCTCGTGCCACAAAAATCTTCCTCATCGCGATGGTCGGCTACCTGGCGTATTCCGTCATCAACATGTTCATCGTGATGTTCGGCGGTGCGGGCGGAAACCCATGGGGCCTCGACGGAAACATCGAACTGTTCGGCATCCCGCTCGGCGTCATCGTGGGTGTGCTCGTCACCATCATGGCGGCGTACTCGCTCGTGCTCGACTTCGACTCAATCCAGCAGGGTGTCCGAAACCAGGCTCCCGCCGTCTTCGGCTGGTCGGCCGCGTTCGGGATCATGGTCACCATGATTTGGCTGTATCTCAACATCCTGCGCACACTCGCAATCGTGCGCCAAGACTAAGCCCGCTTCGCCAATCGGCCCGTTCCCGAGAGGGGATGGGCCGATTGCATTCGCACGTCAGCTCGGTTGGTATCCCACCGAGCGAAGCGCTCCCGCAATTGCCGCGGCAGAAGCTGACAACGCGGTCCGCTCGTCGACCGACATCGGAAGGCCGAGTACGGGGGTCGCGCCGGAACGCCCGACGAGATGCGGCAAGGACACGGCGACTCCAGACACGCCGTAGGCACCCGACTGCACTCGACTGACCGGCAGAACGACCCGTTGGTCGGCGAGGATTGCTTCAACGATGCGAGCCACCGAGAGCCCGATGGCATAGTTTGTGGCGCCCTTGCCCTGAATCACCTCGTACGCGGCCGTGCGGACCGATTCGGCGAGCTCGTGAAGTCGCGCCAGCGTGAACGGTGATCCGACTCCCGACCAGTCAAGAATGGGGACCGAGCCGATACTCGCCGACGACCACAACGCCACCTCGCTGTCACCGTGCTCCCCCGCGATCGTGGCGTGCACGCTCGACGGTGCCACGCCCGCCTCGGCCGCGATGAGCACGCGAAGGCGGGACGTGTCGAGAACCGTTCCCGAGGCGAGCACCCGCTCGGCCGGGAGAGCGGAGATCTGCTGGGCGACCGTCGCGAGGACATCGCAGGGGTTCGAGACGACGACATAGACGGCGTCCGGCGAGCGCTCAACGAGCGCAGGAACCATCGACTCCATCATGCGCGCGTTCGTGGCGACGAGGTCCATTCGGCTTTGGCCGGGCTTTTGCTTGGCCCCGGCCGTAATGACCACGACGTCAGATTCGGCCGTTCCGTCGAGGCTGACGTCGTCGAGCATGCGACTCGAGTCCGTGAACTGCGTGCCGTGGCGCAGATCGAGCATTTCAGCTCGCGCGCGCGGAGCGTCAATGTCATGGATGGCGATGTCGTGGGCGCTGCCGCGAATCAAGGCCGCGTAAGCCGCGCTCGACCCAACCGCTCCAGCACCAACAATCGAGAGCTTGCTGCGGCGGGATTCGTGCACGGTTACTCCCATTCGATGGTTCCCGGCGGCTTGCTCGTGACGTCGAGCACGACGCGGTTCACGTCGGCCACCTCGTTGGTGATGCGGTTCGAAATGCGCGCGAGCACGTCGTAGGGCAGTCGCGTCCAATCAGCGGTCATGGCGTCCTCGCTCGACACCGGGCGCAACACGATCGGGTGCCCGTAGGTGCGGCCGTCACCCTGGACACCGACCGAGCGCACGTCCGCGAGCAATACGACCGGACACTGCCAAATCTCGGCGTCGAGTCCCGCAGCGGACAGTTCTTCACGCGCAATCGCATCGGCTTCGCGCAGAAGGTCGAGTCGATCGCGGGTGACTTCGCCAACGATGCGAATGCCGAGACCCGGGCCGGGGAACGGCTGGCGACCCACGATTGCGTCCGGCAGACCGAGCTCGCGACCGATGGCGCGCACCTCGTCTTTGAACAGTGTGCGCAGCGGTTCGACGAGCTCGAACTGGAGGTCATCGGGCAAACCACCGACGTTGTGGTGGCTCTTGATGTTGGCGGTGCCGGTGCCACCACCGGATTCGACGACGTCTGGGTAGAGCGTGCCCTGGACCAGGAAGCGAATCGGCTCACCGTCGCTCGCAGCTTCCGCGACGAGTTGACGTTCGGCAGCTTCGAAGGTGCGGATGAACTCGCGACCGATGATCTTGCGCTTGGTTTCCGGGTCGCTCACTCCGGCGAGCGCGTCGAGGAATTGGTCGGCGGCGTCAACCGTGACCAGGCGGATACCGGTCGCGGCGACGTAGTCTTCCTCGACCTGACGTCGCTCGTCTTTGCGGAGCAGTCCGTGGTCGACGAAGACACAGACCAACTGATCCCCGACCGCACGGTGAACGAGCGCTGCGGCAACGGCCGAATCGACACCTCCGGACAGGCCACAAATCACGCGAGCCGAGCCCACCTGTGCGCGGATGCGTTCGACCTGCTCGGTGATGACGTTGCCGGAGTTCCAGTCGGCGGGCAGGCCTGCCGCACGGTGCAGGAAGCCCTCGAGCACGCGCTGACCGTACTCGGAATGCTTGACTTCCGGGTGCCATTGCACGCCGTAGAAGCCACGCTCCG
>DATGWF010000094.1:0-2094 GCA_035299585.1 Microbacteriaceae bacterium | reverse complement strand
GGACGTGCGCGCTCTCGCCGACAGCTTGCCGGACGCCGTTGCCCGCGCACGTGAGGCCGGGCGGAACGCCCGCACCACCCGCTTCGACGCGCGCTAGCCGCTTAAGATGGACTCATGCGCGTTCTTGCGGCCATGAGTGGTGGAGTGGACTCCGCCGTTGCCGCCGCGCGCGCCGTCGAAGCCGGCCACGATGTTGTCGGTGTGCACCTCGCGCTCAGCCGCATGCCCGGAACCGTGCGCACCGGAAGCCGTGGCTGCTGCACCATCGAAGACGCCATGGATGCCGCACGCGCCGCCGACCTGCTCGGCATCCCGTTCTATACCTGGGACTTCTCCGAACGATTCAAGAGCGACGTCGTCGAAGACTTCGTAAACGAATACGCCGCTGGTCGTACACCCAATCCGTGCATGCGCTGCAACGAACGCATCAAGTTCGCGGCACTCCTCGAAAAAGCACTCACCCTCGGCTTCGACGCGGTCTGCACCGGGCACTACGCGAAAGTGTTCGTTGGCGAGAGCGGTGAGCTCGAACTGCACCGCGCCTCTGCGGAAGCCAAAGACCAGTCTTATGTGCTCGGCGTATTGACGGCCGAGCAGCTCGCCCACGCGTACTTTCCGCTCGGCGATACCCCCTCGAAAAACCTCGTTCGCGCCGAAGCCGCCGAACGCGGACTCACCGTCGCCAACAAGCCCGACTCACACGACATTTGCTTCATCCCCGACGGTGACACAAAGGGGTGGCTGCAGGACAAGCTGCCCATTCAACCGGGCGGCACGTTCGTCGACCAAAGCGGCGAAGTCGTCGGTGAACACGACGGCGCCTACGCCTATACCGTTGGCCAGCGTCGCGGCCTGCACCTTGGCCGTCCCGCCCCGGACGGACGCCCACGCTTCGTCCTGCAAGTGCGCCCGAAAGAGAACACCGTAGTCGTTGGGCCCAAAGAGGCCCTCGCCGTCACCGAAATTGCTGGTAACCGCTTCAGCTGGGCTGGCAAGGCACCCGCCCTCGGTGCGCCGATCGACATCCACGTGCAAATCCGCGCCCACGCCGAGCCGGTCGAAGCCGTGCTCAGTCTCGACAGCAGTGAGCTCGTGGTCCGCCCGCGACTGCCGCTCGACGGGGTGGCGCCGGGCCAGACCGCCGTGCTCTACATCGGAACGCGCGTCCTCGGCCAATTCACCATCGACCGCACGGTGAACCTCGCTCTCGATGAGGTTGCCCCCGCCGCGGTGTGATGGCGCACCGAAACGGCCGCACATTCCTAGACTGAGACCGTGACTGACGAGCTACCCGAACTGAGCCGCGACGACGCGACCGCCGAGGTGGCCGACCTCACGATCCGCATCAACGATGCGCGCGATGCGTACTACGAGCGCAACACGCTGCTCGTCGATGACGCCGTATACGACGGCTGGGTACGCCGACTCGAAGCACTCGAACACGCCTACCCCGAGCTGCAAAGCCAAGACAGCCCGACACTCACTGTCGGCGGGCGCGGCGAAACCACCCTCTTCGCCCCGGTCGAGCACGCCGAGCGGATGCTCTCGCTCGACAACGTGTTCTCCGACGACGAGCTCGGCGATTGGCTCACCAAGGCTTCGGCTCTCGCGGGCCGACCGGTGCAGTGGCTCTGCGAACTCAAGATCGATGGGCTCGCTCTCAATCTTCGATACGAGCACGGCAAACTCGTGTCGGCCGCGACTCGCGGTGACGGCCGAGTCGGTGAAGATGTCACCGAGAATGCCCTGCTCATTCCGGGGATTCCGTCACGTCTTGCGGGTGAAGGCCACCCGCCGCTCGTTGAGGTGCGTGGCGAGGTGTACTTCCCGGTTGCCGCGTTCAGTGAATTGAACGAACGGCAGGCCTCGGCAGGGGAGAAGCAGTTCGCGAACCCGCGCAACGCTGCGAGCGGGTCGCTCCGACAGAAAGCCGAGGGGAAGAAACCCGAGCAGATCGCCCTCATGCGCGATCGCCTCTCCCGGCTCGCGCTTCTCGTGCACGGGATCGGCGCCTGGGAGCAGCCTCCGGTCGCCTCGCAATCGGAGGTGTACACGCTTCTGCAGAGCTGGGGCCTTCCCATTTCGAGTCACTTC
>DATGWF010000093.1:0-20788 GCA_035299585.1 Microbacteriaceae bacterium | reverse complement strand
GGCCAGCCCGCCAGCGAGCGCGTCGTATCCGTCCGGGAACACCACTTCGTCGCCACAGACCTCTTCGTTGTCGAGGCCGTGTGCGTCAATCTGGGTGAAATGCACGCCGTCTTGTTCCTCAGAGCGATGCTGCATGAACTCGCGCACGCGTTGCGCACGTTCGGCATCCCATCCCGTCTGGGCGAGGGCGGCATCGACGGCCTCGGCATACGAGCGGCCCGGCGGCCAAGTGGCGATGATGGCCGCCATCCGGCGGTCGCAGTCGTGCACGTCAGCTGCGAAGGCGGCCGCCTGCTCGGCCGGAAGCCGCGAACCGTCGGGTGCGAAGTAGGCGATGGGTCGCCCGTCGACCTGGAAACTGCCCACGGTGAACTCGCGCATCGGCATGCCGAGCGCGGTGCACATCGCGTACACCGGATTGTCGTCGATGCCGTGGATCCACGACGCGCCCACATCGGTCACCCAACCGTCCCGACGTTCGGAATGCAACCGACCGCCGATGCGATCGCGTGCCTCGAGCACCGTCACGCGCACGCCTCGCCCGGCGAGCAGGCGGGCCGCCGTGAGCCCGGACACGCCCGCACCGACGACGAGCACCTCGCTGTCAACGACCATCGCTACCCCTCATCGGGAACGAGGATGGGAGTGTCCGCGTTGAGGCTCTCGCCACGGAAGAACGGCTTCGCGCCGGGGCGCATGCCCCACGCGGCCATCAGGACGAAGCCGATCAGGATCACGCCGACGCCGATGACGAAGGAGCCGCCCACGCCCAACAGGACGGTGTATCCGTAGTCGACGCTCAACATGTCGATCGCTGACTGCACGAACGCGTACGCCAGCATCAGCCCGCCGAGCAGCGGGAAGATGCCGCGGAACCAGAGGTTGCGCGCACTGTCGCGCAAGGTGTGACGGAAGTACCAGAACGCGGCGAAACTCGTGATGGCGTAATACAGCGCGACCGCGAGCCCCATCGACGAGAGCGAGTCGGCAAGCATGTCGGCTGAAACGATCGACATGATCACGTAGTAGCCGATTGCCGCTATGCCCATCACCACGGTTGAAAACCACGGCGTTTGGAATCGTGGATGCACGGCCGCGAACTTCGCCGGGAGCGCCCGATACACCGCCATCGAGAGTGTTCCGCGAGCCGTCGGCAGAATCGTGGTCTGGGTCGACGACGCCGCCGACGCCATCACCGCCAGAATCAGCAGCCACCCCCACGGGCCGAAGAGCACGTCCTTCATCGCGGTGAACACGTCGTCGAGCGTGTCGGGGTTGGTGAGCCCGGTTCCCGAGTCGCCGAAGCCGGCGAACATCATGACGGTGATGGTCACGCCGACGTACGTCACGATGAGCACGGCGATGGTGACCAGAGCGGCCCGGCCGGGAGTTTTGCGGGGATTGCGGGTCTCTTCGTTGAGCGCCAGACAGGTGTCCCAGCCCCAATAGATGAAGAGGGCGAGGAGCACCGCCTGCATGAATGCCGTCCAAGACGGCAGTTGTGCGGGATTGAACCAGTCCCACGAGAACGCGGTGGAATCTGGGTTGGAGCCGGACACGGCCGCCACCCCTGCCGCTACGCCGAAGCCGAGGAGGACGAGCATCTGAAAGGTCATGAGCACGGCCTGGAGTCGCTCGCCGAGTTGCACGCCGATCACGCTCACGATGGTCATGAGCACGATGAACACCACCGCGGTCGCGATGACGACCGGTTTGCTTTCGGCAAACTCGGTGTTGCCGACCAGGCGCCAGAAGTAGGTGGCGCTGATCTCGCTCACGTTTGCGAGCACCATCACGCTCGCGACGGCAAGCGCCCATCCGCCAATCCAGCCGGTGCGCGGCCCGAACGCTTTCGTGCCCCACACGAAGGTGGTGCCACAGTCCGGCATCGCCCGGTTGAGCTCCTGATAGGCGAACGCGGCAAAGACCATCGGGATTGCCGCGAGCAGGAACACCAACGGAGCTTGTGCACCCACCGCAAGCACGACGTAGCCGAGTGTGGCCGCAAGGGAGTACAGCGGGGCCGTCGATGCGAGGCCGATGATGGACGATCCGAAAACGCCGAGGGTGTTTGCCCGGAGGCCTTTGCTGGAAGATTCTGCCGCCCCCGCGGCTGGTCGAGCCTCATTGCTCATGGTGCGCTCCTCTCGGTGAACAGCGGTGGTGCGATGGTACCGGAACGGGCTCCCGTTATGCGCTGGCGTCGGGCGCGAATGCGTCTTCGAGGCCGAGCGCGATGCTCGCATCGGCGTACTTCAGCAGCCGCATCGCCCGGATTTCCTCGGGGAGGTGCGCGAGCCGCATCGGATCGGTGTGGTCGGCCACGATGGCGGCCTTCACGACGAGGGCGAGCGGGTTGGAGCGAATCCGCTCATAGAACGCTTCCCGGTCGGAGGGGTTGCGGTGCTCGGTGAGCGCCTCAACGGCACACACCACCTCCTCGGGGATGCCCTCTTCGCGCAAGTCGTCCGCTGTGAGCGAGGTGTCTTCGAGCACGTCGTGCAGCCATGCGGTTGCGGCCTCAAATGACTGTCGCGAAGCGTCGAAGCGTGCCGCGACTCGGCGCGGGTGATCGATGAACGGGAACCCGGCCTTGTCGTTTTGGCCGTAGTGCGCCTCCGTGGCGATGAGCTCCGCTTTCGCAACAAGCTTCCGACCGACGGCGACCATTTCTCCCCCGAAAATCTGTGGTTATCCCAGCCTGGCATGTCCGATTCACGCCTGCGAACCGATTGATGATTCCCCCGATTCTTTCGGGAAAGCTTCAGACTTATTGGTAGTTTTCCTCAGCCCAGTCGGCGTCGGGGTCGAAGCCCGAACCGTACTGCGTCTCCGGATAGGCGGTCGCGCCGGAGTAGCCGTAAGGCCCGCTGTGCACGTTGCCTTCCTCCTCGGCGCTCATGTCGGAGCTCCTGCTCGGACTGGCCGGAGAGCCCACGATTGCGAAGATCAAACGCAAGAATGCGAGCACCAACCACAGCCCGCCGAGCACGACGCCCAAGACAATCAGCGTTCCCAGAAATTCCATGACACCCCTCCCGTGTGAGGCCACCATACGCGGGGCGACCGACAACGACACCGAATAGCGCATTCCCCACCACGTGCCGCGCTGGAGGTGCAGGCCCTCTTTCATCACCGTGGGCATGTACGGCGTTTGGGTTGCGCCGCGCATTCAGAACTGGGTTCGGGAGCGCACCGAATTCCCCAGCTCGGCCGTCAGTCGGTCCCTACTTTGGGAAGCTGTTGACCGCCGCGATAGCGACGGCGCCCGCATAGGTGACGACGATGGCGATCCGGCCGGGGCCGCGATTGAGCCACGCAACCGGGGTGCGGCTGACCATGTGGAACATGTTGAAGACGATGTGCGGAGCGAAGATCGCCCACGCGATCGCCATCCATACCGGGCTCGCACCGAGTGCGGGAACGCTGAACACGGGGATGGTCACGAGCAACACGAGCCAGCTCAGGGCGACGTACCAATCGTGCACGGTCTTGGGCCGTAGCTTCCACGGGGCGCCGTAGAGCTGCGCGGCAACGCCGGCGTGGAACGCAATCCAGACGAACGACACCACGAAGAACACGCGTGGGACGACATGCAGAGCGGCAAGTCCGCCCGGCTCGCCGTGCTCCATGTGGAATGCGTAGTGCACCCAGACATATCCGAACGCCATCGGCCAGGCGATGATGCGGTTGAGGTTGACGAGCGCGCCCCACGGGCCGCGGAGTCCGGCGCCGAGCAGGAAGGCGATCGCCATGGCGCCGCCCAGGCCCCACAACACGACGGCTGTGTCGATGTGAGGGTGCCCGCCCGCGGGTTCGCCCAGCGATGCCGCCCACCAGCCCGAAACGACGGCCGAGAGAATCAAGCCGACCGTGACCAGAGTAGAGCCCAATTTCACACGCACCGCAACAGCCTAGCGGAACCGGCTGAACCCATTCGACCGCAAACGCACGTCGGCCCCGGTTTCCCGGGGCCGACGCATTGGAGGCGCTATATGGATCTAGGCCTTCTTTGCGGCGTTGACGGCAATCATGCCGAAACCGATCTTGTTGAGCACGTCGGCGACAACGTAGATCATTGCTGCAATGGCAGCCGCCTGCGAGAGGTCGCCACCGCCGAGCGTGATGAACTGCTGCGTTGCGGTACCGATCGGGTAGATGGCCCAGCCGAGGATGACGAACAGGCGCATCGACTTGACGGCGCGGACGGCATAGGCCGGAGCCTTGTCGTCCATCTTGAGGCTCCATACCAGCCAGGCGATGTACACCCATGCGAGGCTCGAAATGATGAACGTGACGTAGGCCATTCCCGAACCGGGCACGCTGGTCTCGCCAAGGTAACCGAAGACGATCATGACCAGGTCGGCGATGACAAGGCGGGAGACCAGTCCCTTGGTTGCGGCACCCGCGAGGGCGACGATGAGACCGAACTCCACCAGCAACAGCGGCGTCGTGATGAGCCAGTCGATGTATCGCAACGGCATCGTGCCCTCGATCGCTGCGGCGTCAATCATGCCACCTGGGAAGTTCACGACGTCCTTCATGACGTAGTACATGACTGCGGCGATGAACGCGATGACAGCGGCGAAGGTGCCCACCGAGCGGTGTTCGACCTTCAGGTCGTTGCGCTCGAGGACGAACCAGACGCCACCGGCTGCCATTGCGACAAAGCCGAGCATAAACATGGATTGGGTGATGCTGAGAAGATCCAACTGAGGTTCCTTTCACACACGGTGCGAACGAGCCCAAAGCGAGGTGCGCTTGCCGATCACCGGACGAGTCCCGCGCGCCAATCCGTTCGTGCAATTGACACACGGAACACTGGGCTCATCCGAGTCCGAACCTACTCTTCCGGCACGGTTCCTTATAGATATATCGTTTGCGAATTTGTCGAATTCACGACGGGTTCGCGCGTCTGGCGCGAGAATCTTGCGTATGGGTAGAATTGGCCGATTCCGACGAAGGCCCGTATGCGGCTAGAGGCCGTTGCGCCGGGCAACCATTCCGGCGAAGAGCGCGTGCAGCAACGGAGGCGCTGAGGCGAGGAAGAGCCAGGTGGCCAGGCTTCCGTCGCGGGGTTCGACGACGAGCCCGCCGACAAACAGCCCGGCGAACAGCATCGCCGAGACCGCGCGACGGACCGATCGCTCGAGCGTGTTCGTGCGGCGTTCGAGTTCGGGGGCCCGCAGCGGAATCTGTCCGGCCTCGAGTCGGCTCGTGAGCCGGTCGAGTCGGGCGGGCAATCGGACGAGCACGCCGAGTTGTCGGAGGGCGTCCCGCGCGAACGACTCGATGACGTTCCCACTCTCGGCGCGAATGAGTTTCGCGGAGTATGGCTCGACGGCGTCCCAGATGTTGAAGGCGGGATTGAGCGTCGAACACACTCCCGATGTCAGTGACAGCGCTCGAAGCACGAGCAACATGTTCTCCGGGAACTGAAACGGCAACGCCCGGACGAGCTCGCCGAATTCGCGCGCGAAGACGAGGTACTCTTGCGGGTCCACTCGGCTGAGTTCGGCGAACCCCATTCCTCCGAATCGCGCAAATGCGCTCGAGAGCGCGCGTTCGAGCTCGAGGGTGTCGGCGCTCGGCATGAGCACACCGAGATCGTTCATGCTCTGCACCATGCCGGCGCCGTCGCGGGTGGCTGCGGCGATGAAGGTCGAACGCAGTGCCCGACCGAGGCTCGGCGGGACGACTCCCATCATGCCGAAGTCGATGAACACGAACCGCCAGTTCGCTTCGCCGTCGACGCCGGGGTGCACGAAGACGTTGCCGGGGTGCGGATCGGCATGGAACCGTTTGCCGCTCAGCACCTGATCGAACATGACCGTCGCGAACACGTTCGCCACCTCGGCAGGATCGATTCCGGCGGCACGGAGTGCGTCGATGTCTGACACCTTGATGGCGGTAACGTCTTCGGCGACCAGCACGCGCCGGGAGCACCGCTCCCACACCAGGCGAGGGGCATCGACCCGCGGGTTATCAGCAAACAGCTCGGCGAACTCTTCGGTGGCGACGGCCTCGTGGAGGTAGTCGATTTCCTCGCGACAGGTCGCCGCAAACTCCGCCATCAGTGCGGGAGTGTCTGCGCGGCGATTCACCAGGCGGATTCGGCTGAGCCAGCGGGCGACGCGCTCGAGCGCGGCGATGTCGACTTCGACGATGTCGCCGATACCCGGACGCTGCATCTTGATGACCACGTCGGCGAAACCGACGTCGTGTGCTTCGGCGGCGTGGAGCCGCGCGCGGTGCACCTGGCCGAGCGATGCCGCGGCGAGCGGCACATTGTCTACCTGCGCGAAGATCTCATCGAGCGGTCGGCCGAGCTCAGACTCGGCGAGCGCGCGAATCCGGTCGAAGGGAACCGGCGGTACCTCATCCTGGAGCCCGGCGAGCTCACGGGTGATTTCCGGTGGGAGCACGTCGAGGCGGGTCGAGAGGAACTGTCCCAGCTTGATGAGCAGGCCACCGAGTTCGACGGCAACGGCCGCGAACTGTCGGGAAATGCGTTGCACCCGCGTCGGGCGGGTCCGATTCGACAGCCCAACGAGGCCGATGCGGGGAAGAACGAGTTCCCACCACCAGAGTGAGCTGAGTTGCCGGGCGGCGAAGGACAGGATGCGCCGGTAGCGGGCGCGCGACTGGCGGGCTGTGAGCGGTTCGCTCGCGACACCGTGTTCGGCTACAGGCACTTAGTCATTCTTGCCGAGAACGGCACGAACCGCATCCGCGCTCTCGCGCAGCAATGCGGCAGCCGTTTCGAGCTGCGCCGCCGAGCCAACGCGCGCAACTTCGGCGGCCGCCTTGGCAACCTCGATTCCGGCTTTGGCGAGTGCGCCGCGCGGACCGGCGGGCTGCGAACCTCCGACCTCCCACGCGGGAGTCTGCTCGGCTTCGGCGCTCGCGGCTTCTCGGCCGAGGTCGGTGAGGCTGAAGACGCGCTTGCCGTCAAGGTGTTCGTCGGTGACGAGACCCTCATCGCTCAGTAATTGCAGGGCCGGGTAGATTGCGCCCGGGCTGGGCTTCCACGCGCCGGAGCTGCGCTCGGAGAGCTCCTGCATGATTTGGTAGCCGTGCATGGGCTGCTCGGCAAGCAAACGAAGGATGGCTGAGCGGACGTTTCCACGCCCGACTCGGACCGCGACATTTCGCTCGACTTGTGAGCGCAAGTCTTCAAAAGCGTTGAGCGCGGCGGTCGACCAAGCGCCCAGTGGGGATTCGAATCGTTCAGCCATGAGTCCTCCAGGAATTGAGACCCTTAACGATATATCGCTCAGCTGGGGAGTGGCTGGACGTTATGCCCCACCGCGTCGGCAGCGGTCAGAACAGTACTTCACCTGGTCCCAGTCGCGAGCCCACTTTTTGCGCCACTCAAACTCGAGTCCGCAGCGCACGCACACCTTTGGTGCGAAACCGTTCTTCGTCTGGGCGAACCGGGCCATAGCTCGATCGTAGACGGCTCGCGGCAATTGTCCGCCGGGTCCGCAGGAGTCGGCGCTGCGTATGCGCAGCGTCCGTCACTCGATGTGGGTTCGCGCACCGACACGGCAGGAATCGAGCACATCATTCCCGCTTACCGCCGAAATGTCACTCGAACGGGGGCTATATGTCGCACTCGGGATTGGTCCGAATTGGGCTCGCTGCACTCGTACTACTCAGTTCGGGAACCGCTGCACCCGCGTTTGCGAACGACAGCGACATCATCGCGCCGACGCCCGTTACCCAGGCGGTGATTCAGGCAATCAATGTCGGCGTCAACGCGGACATCTCTGAAGCCCAGGCCTATGCACTGCTCGAGCCGGCAATCGCACCAATCGCCCCGATTCGAGCGACACACATCAACGCCATCGGCCCTGCGGCGTTCAACATTTCGTTCGATTCGTCGCTCAGTTCGAGTCAGATTGATCGCATCCTGACCGCGGTCCGCGCGTTGCCATCGGTGGAGTATGCCGAACGGGACCACCTCGTGAGTGTTATCGACGACGGCGTTGCCGACACCGAATCGCAGCAGCCGCCCTCGACCGATACGCAGGCTCGGCCACTCCTCAAGGGGCGCTGGTCGGCGTACGCAATCGATCGCCCTCGAGTGGCCGAGGTGCGGCCTGCTCTGGCGGCATCTTTCGGGGGAACCACGATTACGCTTCGCGGCACACGCCTCGACCTCGTCGAGCGCGTCACATTCGGTCGAGCGACCGCCACGATTCGCAGCAAATCTGCGACCGAACTGCGCGTGCGGCCACTTCCCGGTGGAGGTGACAATGTGCCCATCACGCTCTTCACTCCGGACCAGTCGTACACCATCGACACCACCCTGAGCTTCCGGGCGCTTCCGGAGCCTGACGATCTCACCTTTCCGCCCGGAGCGAGCGCCGGAAATGTTGCACTCACCATCACCGGCCGAAACCTCGAAAACGTCGTGGCGGTCACGTTCGGCGGTGCTCAGGCCGAGTTGCAATCGGTGAGCGACTCTGCGGTGACCGTCGTGACACCGCCGCTTGAGGGTGGCGCCGTGCCGTTGGCGCTCATCACGCCATTCGGCCGGGTGCTGCTCGCCTCGTCATATCGATACATCGGAGAGATTGTCTCTGAGCCCGCACCATCACCTACTCCAGCGCCGGAAAGCCCGCGGCCGGTTCCGAGCGAGACGCCCACGCCGGTGCCCGTTCCGACACCAACGTCGACGCCGACGGCCACGCCGGCGCCGACCACAACGCCGGCGCCCACCACGACACCGGCGCCCACCACGACACCGGCGCCGACCTCGACACCGGCGCCGACCACCACGCCGACGCCAACCCCGGATCCCGACCCTGACCCCGATCCCGAACCCGATCCCGATCCTGAGCCGGTGCCGGCCCCGATTCTCACCGGGATGTCACCCGAGCTGGGGCCCGTCGCCGGCGGTACCGCCGTGACCATCACCGGCACCAACCTCGCAGGCGTCACCGGCGTGACATTCGGCGGACTGTCCGCAACCATCGTTCGAGTGACCGACACGGTTGTGAACGTGTCGGCGCCAGCGCATGCGGCGGGTGTGGTCGATGTCGCGTTGAGCACTCCGAGCGGCACGGCAACGCTTCCCAGCGCATTCGAATACGGGGTGACGGCGAGAGGCACTTCTCTCTCGCTCGGGTCCGGACCGATGTTCGGAGGCATGTCGGTGACGATTGACGGTGAGCACCTCGACACCGCCATAGATGTCATGTTTGGCGACCAGGCCGGCGTTATCACAACACAGTCGGCGACCCAGATGATTGTCACGAGCCCCGCTCACGGTGCCGGACGCGTCTCCATTTCCATTCGGAATCGATTCGGCACCGAGGTGCTGGAAGACGCCTACGCGTTCGTGGCAGGCTGGCTCCCTCTCGACCCGAGATACACGTCGGGCGAAATGTATGGCCTCAACGGCACGTTTGGCGTGAACGCGCCGAAGGGGTGGCTGACATCTCTCGGGCAACGAAGCATCACCGTCGCGGTCATCGACACCGGCACGACGCACCATGCCGATTTTGGACCCTCACTACCGGGGTACGACTTCGTCTCACTCACCGGTTCGCTCAATCCGAGAGACGGCGACGGATGGGATTCAGATCCCACCGATGAGGGCGATTTCACAGCGACCAAGTCTTCGAGCTGGCACGGCGACCACGTCATTGGAACCATCAATGCCGCCGCGAACGCAATGGGCGTCGTCGGTGTTGCACCGCTCGTATCCGTGGTCCCCATTCGCGCACTGGCGAGTGGTGGCGGAATCAGCTCAGACGCGGCGGCGGCGATTCGATGGGCTGCTGGTGTTCACGTGAACGGCGTTCGCGATAACGCCAACCCGGCACGCATCATCAGCATGTCCTTCGGCGGGAAGCTGCCGCAGTGTGACGCCACGTATCAAGCTGCCATCAACGATGCGGTAGCGAAGGGTGCAATTCTGGTGGTCGCGGCCGGGAACGATGCGATCGACGCGAGCGGGGCGTCTCCTGCGAACTGCCAAAACGTCATCACCGTGGCGGCGACCGATTCCAAGGGAAAGCTCGCAAGCTTCTCGAACTTCGGCGCGACCATTGAAATCTCGGCACCGGGGGTCTTCATCCTGTCGACGGTCGACATTGGCAAAACCTCGCCTTCGGGCGATGGCTACGAGCTGAAGAGCGGGACGAGCATGGCCACTCCACATGTGTCCGGCGTCGTCGCCTTGCTCTGGAGCATGCATCCCGACTATTCGCGGCAGCAAATCATCGACCTGCTGTACTCCTTGGCTCTCCCGTTCCCGAGTGATTCGACCGTGTGCCTCGCCGGGAACTGTGGGGTAGGCATAGCCCGCGTTGCTGGCTAAACGCGGCTGTGCCGATACAGCGACGTGGGCTGCGCCAATATAGAGGTGTGAAGACCATCCAGTTGCGACGTTACGAGCTCGGCGAAGGCACATTCGACACCTTCATGACCTGGTGGTCGACCCATCTGCTCCCGGTCCGGACCGAGTTCGGCTTTGACGTCGAGTTTTCCTATGTGGTTCCGGAGCGGAACGAGATCGTCTGGGCGTGTTCGCTCGATGGTGACCGCGACCACTTCCTCGAGGTCGAGGCGCGCTACGACGCCTCGCCCGGCCGGAGCGCGGCGTTTGCCCACTTGCCCGCCGGCGTCCTGCTCGGCAAGGCAACCGACTTCGTGGAGGATGCGGATCCGCGCAGCTACGGGAACCGCAGCGCATAGCGAGCGTGGTTCCGTGGAACCGCACGCTCGTGCTCCGATCGGTCATTCTGAGGTCCGCGCCAGGTTGAACATTCGCCGGCGGATTGGCCGGTCTCGCGGGGGCGTTATGAGGGTCTCGATTTGGTTACGAATTGGGAACATTGTCGCGACGCACTAGACATTGCGTTTTGTTTCGAGATAGGTTTCCATTGTTTCGACGCGCGTCGATAGATTCCGTCGATACGATCCAGCACCAGTGGCGTTGCGTGGCCGAGTCGGTCGCCTGCAACACGGGTGAACAATCCAAACGGGCAATTCGGGCCCACGGCTCGAAGAACCCGCAATGAAAGGTAATGACTATGGCAGTTATTCGCCGTAAGAAGGCAGTCATTGCTGGTGTCGCGGTCTCCGCGCTCGCAGCAGCAGCACTGCTTTCGGGCTGCTCCACTGGCACCGCTGGTGCGAAGTGTGACAAGCCCGTTGAGATCACCTGGCTCGGAACCATCAAGGTTGAGATCCAGGACCAGTTCACTGGTGCGATCGAGGAATACAACAAGACCAACACCGACTGTGTCACCGTGAGCATCGTTGAGGCTCCGCAGGACGTTCCGTTCCTCCAGACCGTCACCCCGATGTACGAGGCCGGCAAGGCTCCGACCATCATGACCGCTCTTCAGGAGCTCCCGGACATGGCCGACAAGGTCATGGACTGGAAGGGTCAGGCACTCACCGATCTCGCTGCTGAGGGCACCCTTGACGTTGCCAACATCAACGGCAAGCAGGTTGGTCTCCCCGTGACCGCTGAGGCCTTCGGTCTCATCTACAACGAGGACGTTCTCTCGAAGGCTGGCGTTGACGCAACCAAGGTCAACACCGTTGACGGCCTCAAGGACGCTTTCGAGAAGATCAAGGCTTCGGGCGTTGACCCGGTCCACTTCTCGGGCCTCTGGTGGTCGCTTGGTGCCCACTTCACCAACATCTACCACACCAACGCAGCGGACACCGCTGAGGGCCGCCTCGCCATCCTTGACGACCTCAAGGCCGGCAAGAAGGACCTCATGGCTGACCCGGTCTTCAAGGAATGGCTCGACGTGTTCGACATCCTCAAGGCCAACAAGATCGCTTCGGCTTCGATCGCTGACACCGACTACGACACCGCAGTCGAGAACGTCGCGACCGGCAAGGCTGGTTACTGGTTCATGGGTAACTGGGCAGAGCCGAACCTTCTCACCACCGCTCCCGACGGAAAGTTCGGTCTCGCACCGGTTCCGCTGAGCAACGACGCTGCTGCCAAGGGCAACAACTCGATCTCGGTCGGCGTTCCGTTCTACATCATGGTTGACAAGGAGCAGGCTTCGGCTGAGCAGCAGGCTGCTGCAGTCAAGGTCCTGACCTGGTTCCTCACCACCGAAGCTGGCCAGAAGTTCTGGGCTGGCCCGGTTGCTGAGGGTGGCATGAGCTTCATCCCGGTCTACAAGGACTTCAAGGTCCAGCCGTCGACCATGATGGCTAAGCAGATCGCCGACTACATCGCTGCTGGCAACACCCTCCAGTGGGTCAACAGCGCCTACCCGGCAGGCCTGCAGGACCTCTACGGTGCTGCTGCCCAGAAGTACTACGACGGACAGATCGACCGCGCTGCGTTCGCTGCTGAGCTCCAGGCTGCCTGGACCAAGTAGTCTTCGGACACCCTGAGTCCTAGACTCACATCTCCACATCAGTGGGTCGTGTTGCCCGGGGCGAAAGCCCCGGGCAACATTCCAAATCTCGAAAGTCACGAGGATGAACACCAGACGACAAGACTTCAAGCGCTTCCTGATTTTTGCGCTCGTCCCCCTCGCAATCTTCACGCTGGTGCTCGTCGTACCGTTCACTCGCGGCGTGTTCTTCAGCTTCACCGACTGGGACGGTTTCGGCTTCACCAAGTTCGTCGGCTTTGAGAACTACATCCTCTCGTTCCAGGACGACACCTTCTGGGCCTCGCTCACCCTGACCCTCGCATACGTGCTCGCGTCGGTCATCCTGGTCAACGGCTTCGCTTTCGGCCTCGCCCTTCTCGTCACCATCCCGCTCAAGGGCGTCAACGTTCTTCGCACCACCTTCTTCGTGCCGAACCTTGTCGGGGGTGTCATCCTCGGCCTCATTTGGCAGTTCATCTTCGGACAGATGCTTCCGAGCCTCGCCAAGGCCACCGGTATCCCGATCTTCCAAGACAACTGGCTGCTGAACACCCAAACCGCGTTTTGGGCGATGGTCATCGTCACCGTCTGGCAGCAGTCGGGCTACATGATGATCATCTACGTCACCGCCATCATGAGCATCGAGCGTGACGTCATCGAGGCGGCCACCATCGATGGTGCTGGCGGTGGGAAGACGCTCTGGTACATCAAGCTTCCGCTGATGGCGCAGGCCTTCACCATCTCACTGTTCTTGACCATGCGCAGTGCCTTCATGGCCTACGACGTGAACCTCGCACTCACCGGCGGTAACCCCTACCGCACGACCGAGCTCGTCTCGCTCCGTGTGTTCAAGGAAGCGTTCGCGTTCGGTCACTTCAACACCGGCCAGTCGCAAGCCATCATTCTCTTCGTCGTGGTCGCGTTCGCCGCGGTCGCCCAAGTATTCGTTTCCAAGCGCCTGGAGGTCCAGCGATGACTCGCGCACGCCGCATCCACTGGTTCTTTTTCGCGTTCGCAAGCGTTCTCGCGGTGATCTACGCGTTCCCCTTCCTCGTGGTGCTCATCAACGCATTCAAGGAAAAGCGCTCCATCCTGAACGATCCGCTCGGACTGCCGAACTCGTTCAAGATCGACAACTTCCTCCTCGCAATCAAGCGCATGGGCTATTGGCAGGCGCTCGGCAACTCGCTGCTCATCACCGTGATCAGCGTTGTGGCCATCATCATCACCTCGTCGATGCTCGCCTACTACCTGTCGCGCTCGAAGTCGCGATTCTCGTCGATTACGTTCCTGGTGCTCGTCGCCTCGATGATTGTCCCGTTCCAGGCGCTCATGATTCCGTTCGTGGGTCTGTTCGGTGCGAAGGGGCTTAACCTTCCGGGCAACCAATTCACCATTGCCTTCTTCTACGTCGGCTTCGGTGTCGCGCTCTCGACCTTCCTCTATCACGGATTCATTTCGAACATCCCCTACGAGCTCGACGAGGCCGCCGCAATCGATGGCGCGGGCCCGTTCACGGTGTTCCGCAAGATCATTCTTCCGATGCTCGGCCCGGTCACCGCGACCGTCGCCATCATCAACGCGCTCTGGATTTGGAACGACTTCCTCCTGCCAGCCATCACCCTGCTCGACAACGACCAGAAGACACTGCCGTTGAAGACCTTCGTGTTCTACGGCAAGTACACCTCGGACTACGGTCTCGCCATGGCGGGACTGCTGCTCTCGGTCATCCCGATCCTGATCTTCTACTTCATGATGCAGAAGCGAATCATCTCGGGCATCTCCGCTGGAGCGGTCAAGTAGTCGACCCCCGCTGAGTCCAGGCCCCTCGAGTTCGCTCGGGGGGCCTGTGTCGTGCGAGACAGCCTGAGTGGCCCGTGACAGCGCACGACGCGTTGCGGCCGCACGGGACGGCCGCGACGCGTACTCCGGCTGCTAGCCGCGCGGAACGAGCGTGCCGCGCGGGCTGAGCTCGAGCGCAATCGGGTCGCTGATGGTGCCGGTGAACCCGCCCGGCTCGCCCGAGTCGAGGAAGCCGAAAAGCTTCCACTCGCCTTGGAAGAACACCGCTCGTGCCGCATAGACACCCTCGGCGATGACCTCCATTCGGTCGAGATCGAATGGGCCGATCGGGCCGGCGGCGGGCGCACTGTAGGTTGCGAAGGTTCCTCCGGAGACGCCGGGTCGTTCGATGTCGCGACCGGCCAGACAGAACAGCACAACCCAGTTTCCGCCGATTTCGAGTACTTCGACGACTTCCATCTGGCGAAGCTGGCTGTTCTGAACGAGTGGCGCGTGCAGCGTCCACTCGCCGAGGTCGGGTGAGGTCGCGTGGCCGATGGTTCCCCAACCGTCGTGGTCGCTCGCGGTCATGAGCATGTGCCAGGCGCCCTCGTGGTGAAACACCCACGGATCGCGGAAGTGTTCTGCACCGTCGTGATCGTTGCCGAGCAGGGCGTACTGGGCATCCGCCCGAACAACCGGCGCTGCGCTCGTACGCGTCCAGGTCATGAGGTCCGGTGAGGTGGCGTGGCCGATTGCTTGCACTGTCGTCAAGTTCTCGCGGTTGATACCGGTGAAGAACATGTGCCACTGGCCGTTGTGGCGAACAATGCTGCCGGTCCAGGTGGCCTGACTGTCGAAGCCGTCGCCCTCGCTCGGGCCGAGCGCCTCGCCGACATGGGTCCAGGTGATGCCATCGGTGGACGTCGAGTGCCCGACGCGGGCGTTGATGTGGCGCAGGTCCGGGTCGCCGAGGGATTTCGGTGCCATGAGGGTGAATGCGTGCAGGGTGTCGCCGTCGACGACGTACCAGGAATCCCAAACCCATTCGTGTTCTCGTGCGAGGACCATTGAGCGCCTTTCGATCGGAAGCCTCTCCATCATTGCCGCTCGCACCGCGGCGACCAAACCGGCCGCGTGTCGGCGCGTTCATTGCGGCGGGAGAGGAAAATGCCATAGAATCGACGCGCGTCGACGGTGCCGTCAGGCAGGTTGTTTTCCAGCCACGTCGTCCTTTCCGAACTCATGAAAGAAGTCATCGTGGCTCGTTCCGTTTTTCTCGCCGGTGATGCGAACTGGTGGCGCCAGGCCGTCGTGTACCAGGTCTATCCGCGCTCGTTCAAGGACTCGAATGGCGACGGCCTCGGTGATGTCGCTGGCATCACCTCCAAGGCCGACTACATCAAGGAGCTCGGCGTCGACGCCATTTGGCTGAGCCCGTTCTACCCCTCGGCCCTCGCCGACGGTGGCTACGACGTCGCCGACTACCGCGACGTCGACCCGAAGCTCGGTTCGCTCGCCGACTTCGACGAGATGATTGCCGCGTATCACGACCGAGGCATCCGCGTGTTCGTTGACGTCGTGCCGAACCACTCCTCGAACCTGCACGTCTGGTTCCAGGAAGCGCTTGCGGCTGCACCCGGCTCGCCCGAGCGTGATCGCTACATCTTCCGCGACGGCAAGGGTGCCAGCGGTGAGCTCCCGCCGAACGACTGGCCCTCGCACTTTGGTCCAACGGGTTGGACCCGCACCACGAACCCGGACGGTACGCCCGGCCAGTGGTACCTCCACCTTTTCGCTCCGGAGCAACCCGACTTCAACTGGGACAACCCGGAGGTCATCGCGGACTTCGAGAAGACCATGCGGTTCTGGTCGGACCGCGGCGTGGACGGTTTCCGCATCGACGTTGCGCACGCACTCAAGAAGGACATGTCGGAGCCGTACCCGAAGATCAAGGGGTACGACCTCAAGTACATCCCCCAGGACGGTTCGCACCACCTCTTCGACCGCGACGACGTGATGGACGTGTACCGAGGCTGGCGCAAGATTTTCAACTCGTACGACCCGCCTCGCGTTGCTGTCGCCGAAGCGTGGGTCCCGGCCTCGCGTCGTTCGCGCTACGCCAGCTCAGAGACCCTCGGCCAGGCCTTCAACTTCGATTTGCTCGCCGCGGAATGGTCGGCGAAGGAGTTCAAGAAGATCATCGACTTCAACGTGAAGCTGTCGAAGGACTCCGGATCGTCGTCGACCTGGGTGCTCTCGAACCACGACGTGGTTCGCCACCCCAGCCGCTACGCCCTGCCGAAGAAGACCAATTTCGACAAGTGGCTGATGACCAACGGCACGAGCCCCGCGCCCGACAACGTGATGGGCCTCAACCGTGCCCGTGCCGCAACCATGCTGCTGCTGGCTCTTCCGGGGAGCACCTACCTCTACCAGGGCGAGGAACTCGGCCTGCGCGAGGTTGCCGATCTCCCCGGTGATGTCTTGCAGGACCCGATCTGGTTGCGCGACAACATGAAGCGGAAGGGCCGAGACGGCTGCCGCGTGCCACTGCCATGGGAGCGCGAGGGTTCGTCCTTCGGTTTCGGCTCGGGTGGCGCTCACTTGCCGCAGCCGGCGTGGTTCGGCTCGATGTCGGTCGAGGCGCAAGAGGGCGACTCGAGCTCGACGCTCGCGCTCTACCGTTCGGCTCTCGCCCTGCGGAAAGAGCTTCTCAGCACGGAAAACCTCACCTGGGGCAATTCCAAGGGGAAGGTCGTGCACTTCGTTCGCGATAACGGCTGGCACAACGTCACCAATTTTGGTGACAAGCCGGTGGCGCTCCCCGAGGGAACCGTCCGCCTCTCGAGCGCTCCGCTCGTCGACGGGAAGCTCCCGGGCAATGCGACGGCGTGGGTGACTCGCTAACGAATCGCCTGTCGAGATGAATCGACGTGGGGCCGGTCACCGAAGGTGACCGGCCCCACGTGGGTCTCAACGAGTTAGCCTTGGCGACGGCGACCCTGCCAGAGCAGGAGTACCGAGGCAAGCACGAACGTCCCGCTCGCGAGCAAGCTGAGTGCGGCCGTGCTCGTTCCGGTACGCGCGAGGCGTGTGAGTTCCCCGGCGGAGCGCTATCTGGCATGCTCGATGCCATGAACCTGGTTGAGCGGTTTTTCGCGGTCGCAGCGGACGATCCTCACCGCGTCGCGTTAGCCACACTGCACCGAACGGTCACCTACGGCGAGCTTTCGGACACCGTCCGGCGCGTCTCTGCCAAGCTCATTCGGGCGGGGTTGAAGTCGGGCGATGTCGCGGCTGTGTCGGTGCGACCAGAACTCGAACCGGTGTTCATTCTCGCGCTCATGCAGCTCGGGGTGACCTCGTTCACGGCGACTCGACGCACACTCGAAGCAGCCGGGGAACGGGTTGACTGCGTCATCGCAGAGGCCGGAATGGGGGTCCATCCCCAGGTCAGCGTTGACGAAACCTTCTTCGAGCAGTTGGGTTCCGTCGCACCGCTCGAAGATGTTGCCGAGCTTCGGTCAACCGATCCCGTGCGCATCGTGTTCTCGAGCGGCACGACCGGCGCGCCGAAGGGCGTGCCGTTCGACTCCGCGTCGCTCGAGCTTCGGATCGCGGCCGCCTACGAGACCTGGTACGCAGAGCAATCCGTACACTGCACGATGGGTATCGACTCCATCAGCGGCTACATGGTGCTTCTCGTGGACCTTCTCGGCGGCGGTCGATACACACCGCCCGGGCCACTCGTTGAACGCCCTGCGCTCCTCGCCCAGGAACGCACTCGAGTCCTCTACGCATCGGTCGCTCAGTTCGCAGACATTGTTGACGCAATCGAGTCGTCCGGGGATGGAACACTTCTATCTCGACTCGCCCTCGAGCGCATCGAAGTCGCGGGAAGCCTCATGCCTCCCGCCCTTATCGAACGGACCCACCGAGTCTTTGGAATGTGGCCTTCGTGTCTGTACGGCTCGACTGAGAGTGGACCCATCGCACGCGGCGAGCTTCGGCCTGAGCGCCCCTTTCATCTCGGCCCGCTCCAGCCCGGGATCGAGCTCCAGATCGTCGACGATCACGGCCTCCAGGTCGCGGAGGGCGACGTTGGGGCCATTCGGGTTCGCCGTTCGAAGATGCCAACCGGGTACTGGCCCGAGAACCGCTCGGCTGCCGGGAGCGGATTCCACGATGGATGGTTCTATCCCGGCGATCGGGCGCACCTCGACCCGGACGGTTCGCTCGTGCTCGACGGTCGAGAGGGCGACGTTGTCAACCTGTCGGGAGTGAAGCTGAACCTCTCCCAACTCGACGTGTGGCTCAGCGAACTCCCCTTCGCCGCCGATGCCGCAAGTGTCAGCTTTACGAACTCCCTCGGCGAACCCCGGCTTGTTGTGGCATTCGTCGCCAACGAAGCAGTCAATCCCGGACGTGCGCAACGTGCCGTCGCCCGCGTCGTCGGGACTGCGACTGTGTCCGCTGTTGTCCGTGTGCCGCAAATCCCGCGCAACGGTCTCGGAAAAGTTCAGCGCGACGAACTGCTCATTTTCATGCGCAGCCACTTACCTCGGTTGTTTGGCTAAACACTCGCGCACACGAAACGTGAGTCAACGCTCCGTGTCGATGAGCGAGCCTATTCAGCGCGGCGACGCGCGCGGCCAGCCAAAGCCAATACCGCGCCAGCGAGCGAGAGTGCGCCAGCAAACCACGCGACGGTCGTCGATGCGCCGGTCGTCGCGAGAGTGGCTGCACCGCTCGACGTGGGGCTCGGGGTCGGCGTGCTTGCCGTGGGAATCCAACTCAGCACAATGACGCCCAGCTGTGGGTCAATTGCGGTTGCTGTCGCGTTCTCCTCATCGACAATCAATTCGCCACCCTGGCCGTAGTCGCGTTCGTCAAGCGTTTCCGGAGCGAAAGCCACCCGACCGCCTCCGCCGAGGTTCCAGTCGACGGAGCGGAGTCCGTCGGGCACCGGATTGCCGTATGCGTCGGCGTCCTCGGCGCTGGGATTCACGTAGGGGCCGTTCGAGACACAGTTGCCGTTGTCGCCGGTGGGGTAGCCGCCGGAACCCCAGCCGAGGAGGAGGTACACGCTGTCGTGGCCCACTGGCTGACAGAACAGATTGGTCGCGAGCGAGGTGTTGTTGCCACCGCGGGCGGTCCACGTCTGGCTCGCGTCGCTGATGGTCGAGTCGGTGATGCCCTCTTCGGAAACGTCGATCGTAAGGGTGTTGCCATCAACCTCACTCAAATCGGCGTACAGCACCTCACCACCCTGGCCGGTGTAGCCGAAAACGGTGGTGACCGATGGGTTGATCCACGAGGAACCCTGACCGGCTCCGACGAGGAGCGCCGTCACCGACTGAGCTCCCGCCGGGAGGGTGAACTCGGCCGGGCTCGGGTTGTTGAAGGTCGCGATGCAGTAGGTGCCGTCGAAGCTCAGGGTGCCGATGCTCTGTGCCGGGCCGCAATCGGCAAGCCCGAGTGCGGATGCGGTGCCGCCACTCGCGACGACACCGGCAGCACCAAGAGCCATGGCCCCAAACGCTCCGACACGGCGCGCGGTCCGAGCATGGTTCGACACTAGGGGCAGGGCAGATGCGGTCACGAGCAACCTCCGGAGTGGACTACTCGCATTCTGTCGCGAAATCGCCGGTACCGCAATGAGGTGGTGTCACCCTGCGACCCCGAAACGGAGCCGCAGGGTGGGAGCGGCAGTCCACCTCGGCTGTCTGTCCAAACCCGGCGTCGGGTACGGCGTCTTGGCGGATGAGCACCAGCCATGAGGAGGGAGCCTCCCCACGACTACTCGGCCACTCTCAGCCCTCCGAGCACCTCCTTCAGTACGCGCTCGAGTTCGGTGCTCGTGTGTTCCTCCTGTTCGAGATTGCTACTGAGGAGCTCGACGGCTGCACTCTGGCCGAGCGCCTCGGAGAGCGAGATGAGCGAACGGTAAGTGGCGATCTCAAAGTGTTCCGTTCCTCCAGCGGCCGACAACGCAACGGCATCCCGGAACGGTTCGTCGACCTTCTCGAGCAAGGAGGACCCTTCGGTTGCCAGCCCCTTCGTAGTTGGACTGGGCTTCTCTTTGGGCTCGAGGCCGGTACGTTCGAAAACCTGCTCGAGGTGCTCGATTTGCTCGCGGGTCTCGTCAGCGTGATGCGAAAACAGATGCTTGACTTCTGCCGAAGATGCGGCTGATTCGAGTTCTCCGAGCATGGCGAGCGAGTCGTGCTCCATGGACAGGGCCACGCCGAGTTTGTAACTCAGCACGCTCTCGAGGCTGTGCAGCTTCATTAGACCTCCCAGTTCTCTGCGCGCGCAGACTCTGCGTCCTCGCGGGCCTCGTCCGCCTCTGCCTCGGCAGCGTCGGCACGAGCCTCCGTGCGTGCCTCTTTTGCCGTCCCGTGCAGTGCGTCCGCGCCATGCTTCAGAACATCGGCGACGTGTTCGCCCGCCTCAGTGACGTTCTTCTTGAGGTTGTCGAGTGCGCCCATTGCGCACCTCCTTTCCGTGGAATCGCCACGTTAGGTGTCGGCGCAGTGCGCTCCAAGGGGGTTGCGATTGACGCTCGGGTATGCAGTTCGGCTCGCTAAGGTGGCGGAGTGAACGCTCTTCGCGACCGTGTGTGGCACGTGACC